>NZ_PNDY01000004.1:0-370906 GCF_005886645.1 Pseudoalteromonas sp. S408
AATCGCACCAATCGCGATGGACGAAGGTCTTCGTTTTGCTATCCGTGAAGGTGGCCGTACTGTAGGTGCTGGTGTTGTAGCAACTATCGTTGAGTAATAATTAACGTTTTAGTTAATTAATACTAAAAAAACCCGAGCTTAGTCTCGGGTTTTTTAATGTCTGAAGAAAAGGGTTTAGTTTTCAGCTATCAGTTATTAGTAAAATGATCTGACCCCGATAATTACTCAGCCTGTAGTGCACTTTAATAAACGAATTAATCCCGATTAAAAAAGCTCACAAAGCTAGCCCCTAGATATGTGTATTTGATAAGGTAAAGTGTCACTGATTAAAGGAGTCCTCATGCTAAATAACCTAATTTTTACTGCAAAGGAAGTTAAGGGTAACGAGGCTCTGGCAGCCAAAAATAGCGATTGTGAGTTATTTACACTCATGCAGCGCGCAGGGGAGGCTGTATTCAACGCGTGGAAAAACTTTAATGCAAAGCATACCTTAGTCGTTGTGGGTCATGGTAATAACGCTGGGGACGGTTATATTACCGCGAGCCTAATTAAGCAAGCGGGTGAGCGAGTAACTTTGTGTGCCGTTAACCCTGAAAAAGCACTCACAGGAGATGCTGCAAAAGCGTTTAAATTGTGGCGTGATGAAGGCGGTGAAGTTAATGCTTATACGAGTGAGTTATTAAACCGAAGTGATTTAATTATAGATGCAATGCTAGGTACAGGGGTCACAAGCTCGGTTCGCAATAATTTTATTAAAATTATTAATGAAATTAACGCCAGTAATAAACCTGTACTGAGTATAGATGTTCCCTCAGGTATTAGCGCAGATACTGGCCAACCTTTAGGTATTGCTATACAAGCAAGTAAAACAATAACCTTTGTGGGTATTAAGCAGGGGCTAGCAACGGCTATAGGTAAACAACATTGCGGGGAGTTAATATTTGACGATCTAAATATTGGACCTGCATTTCTTGAGCTCGCTACTTCAAACGGCACACTTATAAATATTAAGAGCTTTAAAAAGCTTGGTGCGCGCAACCTAAATAGCCATAAAGGAACTCATGGTAAACTCCTCTGTGTAGGCGGCAATGAGGGAACGGCCGGTGCAATCCGATTAACCAGTGAAGCTGCACTTAGAGCAGGAGCGGGTATGGTAAAAGTATATACGCATTCAAGTTCTGTAGTGCCTGTAAGCATTGGTAGGCCAGAATTGATGGTAAGCAGTGGCAACCTACAACAAGCGCTTGAATGGGCTAGTAGTGTGGTAATAGGGCCCGGCCTTGGGCAAAATAAATGGGCACAACACACGTTTATAGAGGTTATATATTATTGCCAAACTAATAGCATACCACTGGTTATTGATGCCGATGCGCTAAATTTATTAGCTAAACAAACCTCATCTTACACGTTAAAGCAATGCGTACTTACACCACACCCAGGAGAAGCATCAAGGCTATTAAGTGTAACGACTCAGGAAATTGAATCTAATAGATTTGAAAATGCCCGACTGTGTGCTAAGCGCTATAACGCGACTTGTGTATTAAAAGGTGCAGGCACATTAATTGATAATGCAGAGAATACGTGGGTGTGTAAAGACGGTAATCCGGCACTGGCCGTTGGTGGTAGTGGCGATGTACTCACTGGTATTATTGGCGCCTTACTGGCTCAGGGTTTAAATATTGATGAAGCAGCGCGTTATGGTGTAACACTGCACGCTAAAGCCGGTGATATCGCCAGTGAGCGAGACGGGCAGCGGGGTATGCTCCCCTCAGATTTATTTAGCATAGTAAGACGGCTGTTAAACTGACTTTCATTAGATTAGTGTTTAGTAACTTTGCTTAAAAGCTTGGTCAGTATGAGATCTTTTTCTGCCTGAAGGAGTTTATCTTCAGTCGCTGCTTTTTCAATATTAGCAAACATCTCTAGGCGCTTTACTTTTTCATAGGCGAGCTCGCTTTTATTGAGCTCACTAACCAATACAGGTTTTACTACCCCAAAGTTAGGGTCCTCAATTTTATTAAAATCAAACTCTGCATCTAAATACTCACCGTAAGGTACGTTGTAAATAACAGCTATCCAGAGTTTTTTTTGATTTTCATCGCGAGAGTCTAACCAATGTGTTTTCGGAACTAAAATATCAGCCGAATAATAAATATCATCATAGAAAAAGTCACCATCAATTCTAAAGTAAGCGAGTGACTCTCCTTTACTGTCTGCCAGCTCTATTTCGGCCGTCAGTAATTCTTTTTTACTGCCGCTTAACTCAACAAAATCTTCTTTGCTTATCCCTATATAAGGGTTTTTAAATTTTTTACGTTGCTGCATTTAGTAATTAACTTCATAAATTATTAATAATAAATGTACAGTGTTTCGCAAGTACTTGTCTATTGTTAGCTAATATACGTAATCATTTATTCTATTTCTTCATCCGGCGGGTCGCCTGTGTCTTCTTTACGTTTTCTTTGCTCTTGTTTAGCTTTTTGAACATTTTCGTAGGTAGGTGGCGGAATAGGCATCAATGAGATAAGCGGGAAAAACGCTAAAAATAGATATGCCCCCTTTGGCATACTTTTGCCCTACGCTATCATTTTTAACAAAAGCCAAGCTATTAAAAGCAGCAATACCGAGACTAGGGTCACAAGCACCGAGAAGAAAGTAATTCCATTACTATTAAGTATGTCCATGGTGTCGCTTTTTAACTTATACGTTATTACTACTTTGGGGGTAAATTGAACAATATCAATAACAAAAGTATTAAAAAGCAAAAACCCAGCCGAAGCTGGGTTTTTATATAAGCAAGGTGCTTAAACGGTGATGATTACATCATGCCGCCCATTCCACCCATTCCGCCCATGCCACCCATATCAGGTGCACCAGCAGATTCATCTTTAGGGATTTCAGCAACCATAGCTTCGGTTGTGATCATTAGACCCGCAATAGAACCTGCAAACTGTAGTGCAGAGCGCGTTACTTTAGTTGGATCTAAGATACCCATTTCAATCATGTCGTTGTATTCGCCAGTTGCTGCATTGTAACCGTAGTTACCTTCGCCGCCTTTAACTGCGTTAATAACAACAGATGCTTCATCACCCGCGTTAGTTACGATTTGACGAAGTGGGGCTTCCATTGCACGAAGTGCAACTTTAATACCGTGGTTTTGATCTTCGTTGTCGCCAAGTAGTTCAACTAGCTTGCTAGCTGCACGTACTAGGGCAACACCACCACCCGGTACTACGCCTTCTTCAACCGCTGCACGCGTTGCATGTAATGCATCTTCAACACGGTCTTTTTTCTCTTTCATTTCAATTTCAGTCGCAGCGCCTACTTTAATTACTGCAACACCGCCGGCAAGTTTAGCCATACGCTCTTGTAGTTTTTCTTTATCGTAGTCTGATGTTGCTTCTTCAATTTGTGCTTTAATTTGAGCAACACGACCGGTAATGCCTTCTTCTTCGCCAGCACCATCGATAATAGTTGTATCGTCTTTAGTGATAACAACGCGCTTAGCTGTACCTAGGTCTTCAACCGTTGCTTTTTCAAGCTCAAGGCCAATTTCTTCTGAAATAACAGTACCGCCAGTTAATACAGCAATATCTTGTAACATTGCTTTACGACGGTCACCAAAGCCAGGTGCTTTAACAGCAGATACTTTAACAATGCCGCGCATGTTGTTCACTACTAGTGTTGCAAGTGCTTCGCCTTCAAGGTCTTCTGCAATGATAAGTAGTGGCTTGCTTGCTTTAGCAACGGCTTCAAGTGTTGGTAGTAACTCACGGATGTTAGATACTTTTTTATCTACAAGTAGAATAAATGGGTTATCTAACTCAACGGCGCCTTTTTCAGCGTTGTTGATGAAGTAAGGAGATAGGTAACCACGGTCAAACTGCATGCCTTCTACAACATCTAGTTCGTTTTCAAGTGATTGACCTTCTTCAACGGTAATAACACCTGTATTACGGCCTACTTTTTCCATTGCCTCTGCAATGATGTCGCCAATTTCTTTATCAGAGTTAGCTGAAATAGTACCTACTTGAGCGATAGCTTTAGTATCAGCACAAGGAACTGAAAGCGCTTTAAGTTCTGCAACAGCCGCAATGACTGCTTTGTCGATACCGCGCTTAAGATCCATTGGGTTCATGCCTGCAGCAACCGCTTTAAGGCCTTCATTAACAATAGATTGTGCAAGTACTGTAGCGGTAGTTGTACCATCGCCTGCTGCATCATTTGCTTTAGATGCAACTTCTTTAACCATTTGCGCGCCCATGTTTTCAAACTTGTCTTCAAGTTCGATTTCTTTTGCTACAGATACACCATCTTTGGTGATCACTGGAGAGCCAAACGATTTATCTAGTATAACGTTACGGCCTTTAGGACCTAATGTAACTTTTACTGCGTTTGCTAGGATGTTTACGCCCGTTAGCATTTTAGCGCGTGCGTCGCCTGCAAAAAGTACTTCTTTAGCTGCCATGTTTTAAATTCCTCTAAATTCTTAAATATGTGTTAAACGAAAAGTAGGCTTAGCCCACAATGCCTAAAATGTTGTCTTCACGCATGATCAGGTACTCTTGACCTTCGATCTTTTCAGTTTTCTCAACATATGAGCCAAATAACACAGTGTCACCGGCTTTTACTTCTAAAGCTCTAACGTCACCGTTATCTAAAATACGACCATTACCTACGGCTACTACTTCTCCGCGAGTTGATTTTTCAGCTGCAGAGCCAGTTAATACAATACCGCCAGCAGATTTTGTTTCTTCTTCTAGACGTTTAACGATTACGCGATCTTGTAAAGGACGAATGTTCATGTTTTTTAGTTCTCCTAACAGTTTCTGAACAATACAGAAAAAAGCTTTTCTAATTTGCATTCATTAATGGGGGTAGAGTGAAAAATTCCAAGAGAAAAAATGATAATTTTTTAATCTTTTCGTTCAAACTCACCATCAATGGTTGTTGGTTGTTCGGTTTGATGTTGGTCACGCATTGAATGTGGTTGTTGAGTATAAGGTGAAGCGCCTTGTTGCATACCCGCACTCATTCGTACAGTTGCTTGACTTGCAAGGCCTGCAGCTAATTTATTACGAATTGCAGGGGTTAATAAAAGTAAGCCAAAAACGTCTGTCATAATGCCTGGCGTTAACAGTAGTACACCGGCAATAATAACGCATATTCCCGTAAATAATTCTTTAGCAGGCATTTGGCCTTGCGCCATTTGCGTTTGCGCATTTTGTAGTGCGCCCATGCCTTGTTGCTTAACCATTTTAGCGCCTAAAACTGCAGTAATAACAACCAATGCAATAGTCGCTACACCGCCTATTACGTCGCTGACTTGAATTAACAATGCGATTTCGATAATAGGAATGATAATAAACAACACAAATAAAAATCTAAACATAATGCTCTCTAAATAGGGTACTCGTAAGAGTTGATGAAATATAAGTGAGGGTTGATAGGTCTCTTTTCAAGGTTAATGAGTAGGTGGTGTCATTTAACTGGATTTCTACACATTGGCTTACCTATCAGATACTATGAAGCTAGACATCGTTCAATAAGTAAAGGTTCATAATGAATACACAATTTAAATTAATTTTTACTACCTGTAAAAACGAAGCTGAAGCACGCATGCTTGGCAAAGCCTTGGTAGAAAAAAAGCTGGCTGCGTGTGTAAATATTTTACCCGAAATGTCTTCTATTTATATGTGGGAAGGCGAGGTGAAAGAAATGACAGAAGTTAAAATGCTAGTGAAAACCAAAACAGAGAAAATGAACGATGTGTTTTTAACGATAAAAGCGATGCATAGTTACGAAGTACCCGAAATACAAGTTATTGACATAACAACCGGAAACTTAGCCTATTTTAATTGGATGGATGAGGTATTACATTAATGCGCTTTTTGTTTTTGCTATTAGTGACATTATTAATAGCCCCTGCGAAGGCTACACCAAATAATGTGCTTAACGATTTATTAGCGCCCACGCAGCAAACCTTTTTACCGGTAACACAAGCGTTTGAGTTTGACTTTGATCAGCAAGGCCGCACCTTGTTTATTGGGTGGGATATTGCGCCAGGTTACTATTTATATAAACAAAAAATAGAAATACTCGCTAAAGACGCCAGCATTGAAGTAGGAAACTTAGGTGATGGCGAAATTATCGAAGATGAATTTTTTGGTAAAACAGAGGTGTTTTTTCAAAGCGTTAGTATTATCAGCAAACTGAGTAACGTCAATGAAGGCGCTGTAGTAAAGGTGCGTTATCAAGGCTGCGCTGAGGCTGGGCTATGTTACCCCCCAGAAGTTATCTCAATCCCATTAAGTGTTATTGCGGGCGAGCAACCGCAAAGTGCAGCAACGTCTAGTACCGCAAGTGCCTTAACCGACTCAACATCGCAACCAGATGCCGCAGCACTCAAAAAAGACCTTACTTTTACAGAGCAACTAGCTAGACAAAGTTTAGCGATTAATTTATTCGTATTTTTTGCAGTGGGGGTTGGGCTTGCTTTTACGCCGTGTGTGTTCCCGATGTTTCCTATATTGTCGAGTTTAATTGCAGGGCAAAAAAACTTATCAACTAAAAAAGCCTTTGCACTTTCGTTCATATATATACAAGGTATGGCGGTGACTTATGCGGCGCTTGGATTAGTTGTTGCAGCATTAGGTGGGCAAGTACAGGGGTATATACAGCATCCCTACGTACTTATTAGCTTTAGCTTATTATTTGTATTACTGGCTATGTCGATGTTTGGGTGGTACGAAATAAAACTCCCTAGCAGCATGATGAGTAAGCTCACGCAGGTAAGTAATAATCAAAAAGGCGGCAATTATGTTGGCGTATTTTTGATGGGGGTATTATCTGGTTTAATTGCATCCCCTTGTACCACGGCGCCGCTATCAGCCGCTTTATTATACGTTGCGCAAAGTGGTGACTACTTAGTGGGCGGCTTGACGTTGTATGTATTGAGTTTAGGGATGGGGCTACCTTTATTATTGCTTGGTACATCGGGCGGTAAATTACTGCCTAAAGCGGGTGGTTGGATGGAGCAAGTTAAAACGTTATTTGGCTTTGTGATGTTGGTAGTTCCGCTAATATTATTAGAGCGCTTGGTCAGTGCCAACATTATATTACTTATGGCAGGTATATTGGCGTTAGCTGCTGCTTTGTACTTACACCATTGGCAAAGTAGTCAACAGCAAAGTAAATTAAAAACAGCGCTATGGTTCGCGGCCATGTTGTTGGTATTTACTGGCTTTAGCTTAGCTAAAGACTATTTTTGGCCTGTACAAATTCAAGCAAGTTCACAAAACAATGAGTTTAAACACGTTGCCAATTTAGCCGAGCTAAAAGTCGCGATTGCTGACGCAAATAAACAAGACCGACTTGTTATGGTCGACTTGTACGCCGACTGGTGTGTGGCATGTAAAGAGTTTGAACATTACACCTTTCCTGATGAAAGAGTGCAAAAAGAGTTTAGTCATTATCAGTTAATCCAAATCGATTTAACTGAAAGTGACAGTAAAACCATAGCGCTAATGGAAGAGTATGACGTATTCGGTTTACCGAGTATTTTATTTTTTAATACTCAAGGACAAGAGCTAAGTGCGTTGCGTGTGACGGGCTTTTTAAATGCTGACGATTTTGCTAAACATCTTGCTACAGTGCGTGCCAGCGCACAATAATAGTGCAATAAAGCCACTTAAGTTTACTAAGTGGCTTTGTTCTTCATACCTTTCAAAATGTACCCATAATAGTGATTGGACCAGTATTTTGCTGTTATTTACGTCGAAATCACTATAATACCCAGCTAACGTGAGAAAATGTTGCAATTTAGCTTTTTTATGCTTAGTTTAAAGTGAAAAAATAGCTGGCAATGGCTTAACTCATTACTTAGAGGGTATATCGCGTATTATGGCTGCAAAATTAAAGATTTTAGTTGTTAATGGTCCAAATTTAAACATGCTAGGAAAGCGCGAACCAGAAAAGTACGGTACGCAAACACTTAGCGAGATTATGAGCGAACTAACAGATACCGCTAATAGTCTAAATGTTGAACTTACGCACTTTCAAAGTAATGGTGAGCAAGCGCTCATAGAACGAATTCATAATGCTTGGCAAGCGGTTGATTTTATTATTATTAACCCCGCAGCATTTACGCATACAAGCGTTGCATTACGTGATGCATTGTTAAGTGTTGATATTCCGTTTTATGAGGTGCACTTGAGTAATGTGCACGCACGTGAAGCTTTTCGCCATCATTCTTATTTTTCAGATGTGGCACAAGGCGTGATATGTGGATTAGGTGCAATGGGTTACCACGCAGCATTAAATGCAGCAGTTAACCGGTCGCAAAACGCAATTTAATTTTAAAAATTAACACACTAACAAACTAACAGGCGGGTCGTGTAATGGATATTCGCAAGATAAAAAAACTGATCGAATTAGTAGAAGAATCGGGCATTGCTGAGCTAGAAATCACTGAAGGTGAAGAGTCAGTACGCATAAACCGTAATAACATGAGCGCGGGTCCAGCTTACCCACAATTTGCTCCACAACAATATGCACCAGCTCCTGCACAGCAGGCTCCAGCTCCAGCAGCACCTGTAGCAGTTGAAGCAGAAGCAGCACCTGCTGCACCAACGGGTCATCAGGTTAAATCACCTATGGTTGGCTCATTTTACTCAGCATCTTCTCCAGAGGCACCTGCTTACGTAGAAGTGGGCTCTAAAGTTAATGTAGGCGATACTTTATGTATCATTGAAGCCATGAAAATGATGAACCAAATTGAAGCTGATAAAGCGGGTACTGTACGCGCAATTTTAGCTGAAAACGGCGAGCCAATTGAATTTGACCAACCTCTATTCATCATTGACTAATAGCATAACGTAAAAGGCCAACTCTAATGTTAGATAAAGTAGTCATAGCAAACCGAGGTGAAATAGCACTTCGTATATTGCGCGCCTGCAAAGAGCTTGGGATCAAAACGGTTGCTGTTCATTCAACGGCGGATCGCGATCTTAAGCATGTATTGCTTGCAGATGAAACCATCTGTATTGGTAAGCCATCAGCAACAGAAAGTTATTTAGATATACCGCGCATTATTGCTGCGGCCGAAATAACTGATGCGGTAGCGATTCACCCAGGTTATGGTTTTCTTGCAGAAAACGCAGATTTTGCAGATCAAGTTGAGCAAAGTGGTTTTGTATTTATTGGGCCAAAAGGCGACACAATTCGCCTAATGGGCGATAAAGTATCTGCTATTGCCGCAATGCGTAAAGCCGGCGTTCCCTGTGTACCGGGTTCTGATGGTCCTGTAACAGACGATAACGAACGCAACATGCAAATTGCTAAGCGCATTGGTTATCCGGTTATTATTAAAGCCGCTGGTGGCGGTGGTGGCCGTGGTATGCGTGTAGTGCGTAATGAAGCTGAATTAGTAAATTCAATTTCGTTAACGCAGCAAGAAGCTAAACAGTTTTTTGGTAACGGTATGGTTTACATGGAGAAATACCTTGAAAACCCACGTCATATCGAAGTACAAGTACTAGCCGACGGACAAGGTAATGCAGTTCACTTAGGTGAGCGCGACTGTTCAATGCAGCGTCGTCATCAAAAGGTTGTTGAAGAGGCTCCTGCACCAGGTATAACAGCTGAAACACGTAAGTTTATTGGTGAGCGCTGTACACGTGCATGTATTGAAATTGGCTACCGCGGTGCGGGTACGTTTGAGTTTTTATACGAAAACGGCGAGTTTTATTTCATTGAAATGAATACCCGTATTCAAGTTGAGCACCCAGTAACAGAAATGGTTACAGGTATCGACTTGATCAAAGAGCAGCTAAAAATAGCAGCGGGTCAGCCATTATCGTTCACGCAAGACGACGTCGTTATTCGTGGCCATGCCATTGAGTGTCGAATTAATGCTGAAGACCCTGAAACGTTTATCCCGTCACCGGGTAAAATTACACGTTTTCACCCAGCTGGTGGGTTAGGTATTCGTTGGGACAGCCATATTTATGCTGACTACACAGTACCACCGCACTATGATTCGATGATTGGTAAGCTGATTACTTACGGCGAAAACCGTGATGTGGCTATTGCCCGTGCACGCAATGCACTAAACGAATTAGTAATCGATGGGATTAAAACAAACACGCCTTTGCATAAGCGTATTCTTGCAGATGAGAATTTTCAAAATGGTGGAACTAATATTCACTACCTTGAGAAAAAGTTAGGTTTGTAATCTTCCTAAAATATAAAAACCGGCTTAGGTCGGTTTTTTTATGCCTGAAACTTCAATTTATCGCCATAAATAAATAATCTGGTATGATTAGCCAATACGCGCTTTTAAGTTAATTTTGAGGTAGTAATGACCCGTAGTTTTGAATCTCACTTAAATGATGAACTTGCAACTGTTGCAATGGGTAACCAAGTAGCAGCGATTATTGAGCAAGGTGCTGTGATTTATTTACATGGTGATTTAGGCGCTGGTAAAACAACGTTTACACGTGGTGTAGTGCAAGGCTTTGGCCATACAGGCAAAGTTAAGAGTCCAACTTATACACTGGTTGAACCTTACGAACTTGAGCGTGCGAACGTGTATCACTTTGACTTGTATCGTTTAGGTGATCCAGAAGAACTCGAATTTATGGGAATACGCGATTATTTTTCACCACAGGCTATTTGTGTTGTAGAGTGGCCGGAAAAGGGGGGGGAATTTATTCCTGTGCCTGATTTAGATATAACGCTAAGCTATGTAGGTGACGAGCGTAAAATTGTAATCAATAGTGCCAGTGAGCGTGGTGCAGCAATTGTCGATAAACTAAAAAACAAATAATAAAATAGTGAAGGCAGTAATTATCAAATGAATCGAGGTGTAATTAAACGATTAGTTTACCTCATGGTTTTTACCATGAGCTTTTCTTTGTGGGCACAAAATACAATAAATAGTGTACGTGTTTGGCCATCTCCTGATAGTACACGCGTCGTATTTGATTTAGACGATAAACCTGATTTTAGCTACTTTATGCTTAAAAACCCAAGCCGTTTAGTGGTCGATTTAGAAAACACCAAAGAGCTTAAAATACTACCGGGTGTACCACCTAAGCACCAGATTGTTAGCAAATTACGTTACTCAAAGCCTAAAAATAAACAAAGTGTTCGCTTAGTGTTTGAACTAAGCGAGCCTGTAAAACCGGTACTCTTTGCACTTGCGCCTACGGGGCCTTACAAAAATAGGCTTGTGGTAGATTTGTATAATAAAAGTGAGCCTAAGGTGGTTCCTTCACCTGCACAAAAAGCTGCTAAAAAACGCCAACTTAGCCAAGAGCGAGATATTGTAATTGCTATTGATGCAGGGCATGGCGGTGAAGATCCTGGCTCAATAGGGCCATCTGGTACGTATGAAAAGACGATTACATTGCAAATTGCTAAACGCCTTGAGCGAATGATCGACGCTGAACGAGGCATGATTTCGCGAATGGTACGAAGCGGCGATTACTTTGTAAAACTTAATACACGTACACATCGAGCTCGTCAGAAAAAAGCAGATTTTTTTGTATCTATTCATGCTGATGCTTTCACAAGCCCAGGCCCTAATGGTGCATCCGTTTGGGTTTTATCACTGCGTAGAGCCAACTCTGAAACGGCCAAATGGATAGAGGATAAGGAAAAACACTCTGAGTTACTGGGTGGTGCGGCTGATGTAATCAAAGATGCCACTAACGAAAAATACTTAGCGCAAGCATTGCTTGATATGTCGATGGATCATTCAATGAAAACCGGCTTAAACGTTGCCGAAGAAGTGGTTAAAGAACTTCGTAAAGTTGCTAAACTTCATAAAAAAGACCCGCAGCATGCTAGTTTGTCTGTACTTAAGTCGCCTGATATTCCGTCTATTTTGGTCGAAACTGGGTTTATATCTAACCCTCGAGAAGAAAAATTACTAAAAAGTCCAAATCATCAAGAGCGGTTAGCAAAAGCGATATTCACGTCCATTAAAAATTACTATTTGAAAAATCCACCGGATGATTCGTTGTTTGCAAAACTAAAGTCGCAATACCCCACCAAACATAAAGTACGTCCGGGTGAGTCTTTAAGCATGTTGGCAAATCGCTATGGGGTGAGCATCAGTAAAATAAAAAAAGTAAATAAGCTGAGCTCAAACACGCTTTTTATTGGTCAAGAGCTCGACATACCGCAAAGTTAATCACATAAATCAGTATGCAGTTTGCTAGGAAATATCATGAATATTGAAATACTACCCGCTCGTTTAGCCAACCAAATTGCCGCAGGTGAAGTGGTTGAGCGCCCAGCGTCGGTAGTAAAAGAGCTTGTTGAAAATAGCCTTGATGCAGGTGCAACGCGTATTCAAATTGATATAGAGCGTGGCGGTCATAAGCTAATTCGTATACGTGATAATGGCTCTGGCATAGGTAAAGAAGAGCTCACACTGGCGCTTTCCCGTCATGCAACAAGCAAGCTAAAGTCACTTGATGATTTAGAAAATATTTGCTCACTTGGCTTTAGAGGCGAGGCATTGGCCTCTATTAGCTCAGTATCGCGATTAACACTCAGCTCCAAACCTAAAACTCAAGACGCTGCGTGGCAAGCATTTGCAGAGGGTCGTGATATGGCTGTACAAGTTAAGCCGATTGCCCATCCTGATGGTACAACGATTGAGGTTAAAGATTTATTTTTTAATACCCCTGCACGGCGTAAATTTTTACGTACCGAAAAAACAGAGTTTACCCATATAGATGAGCTTATTAAGCGCATAGCGCTGAGCCGGTTTGATGTATCGATTACGTTGACCCATAACGAAAAAGTAGTTAGGCAATACCGTGCAAAAACAGATCCCGCTCAAGCAATAACGCGTGTTGCACAAGTTGCAGGTAAAGCGTTTGCAGAGCAAGGGCTCCATATCCAATCTGGAGAAGCTGGTTTACAACTGCATGGCTGGGTTTTACCTGTTGGCTCAGCTAATACAACACAGTACACGTACGTAAATAATCGTATGATGCGCGATAAGCTAATATTACACGCTATTCGTCAGGCGTTTGAAGAAGTGAGTGGGGTACAAGAGTTACCTGGGTTTGTGATTTATATTGATATTGACCCACGCCAAGTTGATGTAAATGTGCACCCAGCAAAGCACGAGGTACGTTTTCACCAAGGCCGTTTGGTTCACGACTTTATATTACAAGCTATTAAGCAAGTTGTTGTGCCATTACAAGGTGAGTTTAACAATGAAGCAGTAATGACAACGGATGAGCATTTGCTTCCCTTTACTCATGCTGTGCATTCGTCAACATTTAAAGACGAAGCCAGAGGCAATTTCGACTATCCTAAGTCTCAGTTACAACCAAGTTACTCAGCTAGTTCGGGCTCATCAGGTGCTCCTGGGGCTAAAAATAGTGGTGGTGAGTACAGGGCTCCATCCAGTGCAAACCATCAAGACGTGAATGCGTTTTATCAGGGAGTGAGTGAACAACACGCAGCACACTTTGATGCGGTGGCGCAAACCACTCAGCAAGATTCATTAGCACCTAAGCAAAGTACTATGAATAGGGTGTCTATTATTAGCCTGAATGATGGAAATTGCGTTTTTGGTGCCCAGCAGCAACTTTATTGCTCACATTTTAAATACGTCTTGGTTGATGATTGGCATGAACAAATTAAGGAGCTGGGGAGCCTTGAAGGTAAAGCATTGTTATTGCCTGTACGGGTTAATTTATCAAAAGAGGATTGTTTACTAATAGAAGCACAGCAATCGTGGTTCACGCTGTTAGGCTTTGAATTAGTAATTGAAAAGCAATTTGTTATGGTTAAAAAGTTGCCTTCATGCTTGTATTTACTTGATGTAAGTAATGCCGTTGACGAACTGCTCAGTGCATGTAAAAAATCGCTTGAAAACATAGAGAGCTGGTTAAAATGGCAGGTAGAATGTATACCGCCGCGCTTTTATGCAAGCAATGTATTTATAACTCAACAAATGCGCTTACAAAATAATCCGCAAACTATTGAACGCTTGCGTGAAAAAGCAGTTAAAATAGAGCTAAGTCAGTATTTAGCGCAATTAAATTAGGGTGTTCGTGTTGAGTCAATTACCAGTTATATTTTTAATGGGTCCCACTGCTGCAGGTAAAACAGCATTGGCTATTTCTTTGTGTGAACACTTAAATACAGAGATAATCAGCGTCGATTCAGCATTAGTGTATAAAGGTATGGATATTGGCACCGCAAAACCTGACGCAGAAGAATTAGCTCGCGCCCCACATCATCTTATTGATCTGCTTGACCCGAGTGAAACGTATTCTGTTGCAGATTTTAGACGCGATGCAATAAAAAAAATTGATGAATTTCATCAACAAGGTAAAGTTCCTGTACTGGTTGGAGGTACAATGCTGTACTTCAAAGCACTTATAGATGGTTTATCGCCTTTACCTGAGGCAAACCCGGCTATAAGGGCTCAACTTGAATCAGAGGCTAGTGAGTTTGGCTGGCCACATTTGTACCAAGAACTAGTAAAGGTAGATCCACAAGCGGCACAAAAAATGAGCAAAAACGACTCGCAAAGAATTAACCGTGCGCTAGAGGTATATCGATTAACCGGTAAAACAATGACTGAACTGCAAAAGCAAAAGCAGCCGCCTTTACCGTATACTTTTCATCAATTTGCCATTGCGCCGCAAGAGCGAAGTGAATTACACCAGCGAATTGAAGAAAGGTTTAAAATAATGATAGATCAAGGGTTTGAAAATGAAGTTTCGGCCTTATATCTACGTAAAGATTTACACCACAATATGCCTTCTATTCGTTGTGTGGGCTATAGACAGATGTGGGATTACCTTGCGGGTGAAGTAAGTCATGATGAAATGGTATTTCGAGGTATTGCAGCAACTCGGCAATTGGCTAAGCGTCAATTAACCTGGTTGAGAAGTTGGCCTGATGTTACTTGGTTAACAACCGGCGATGAAGAAAACTTGCATCATGTAGTAAGTTCGCTAAGCTAGTAGTAGTTGGATATGATTTAGCTTTATTAAATGAGTTCAGCCACTTAATTATAATAACACCTAGAACGAAGGAAGAATAACATGGCAAAAGGCCAATCGTTACAAGACCCATTTTTGAATGCACTACGTCGTGAGCGCATTCCGGTATCAATCTTTTTGGTTAATGGCATAAAATTACAAGGTAAAATCCAGTCATTTGATCAATTTGTTATTTTACTTGAAAACACGGTAAACCAAATGGTTTACAAACACGCAATTTCAACAGTTGTACCTGCTCGCGCAGTCAACTTCCAAGGTGTTCAAGGGAGCGATGACACTGAAGAACCAGAAGCTGGAAACTTTTAATTAGGAGCGTAATGCTTGTTTGACCGCTATGAATCCGGCGAACAGGCAATTTTAGTTCATATCGACTTACCTAAAGAAGGGGATCGTGAAGATCTTCATGAATTAGAAATGTTGGTATCTTCTGCTGGTGTTAGTAGTTTGGCGGTTGTGCAAGGCAGCCGTCAAGCACCACATCCGAAACTATTCGTCGGTACCGGTAAAGCAGAAGAAATAGCTGAGATTGTCAAAATCCACAATGCAGATGTCGTTATTTTTAATCATCAACTCAGACCGTCACAAGAACGTAATTTAGAGCGTGTTTGTGAGTGTCGTGTGCTTGATAGAACGACCCTTATCCTTGATATTTTTGCTCAGCGTGCACGTACCCATGAGGGTAAACTTCAGGTTGAATTGGCACAACTTCGTCACATGTCTACTCGGCTGATCCGAGGTTGGACCCACCTTGAACGTCAAAAGGGCGGTATTGGTTTACGTGGACCAGGTGAAACTCAACTAGAAACAGATAGACGTTTATTACGTGTACGTATTCAAAGTATTCGAGCGCGATTACAAAAAGTGGCTGTTCAACGTGAGCAAGGCAGACGTGCGCGTAATCGTAATGAAATTCCAACGGTATCGTTAGTTGGTTACACCAATGCGGGTAAATCTACATTATTTAATCGTATAACTGACTCTGAGGTATATGCTGCCGACCAGCTTTTCGCGACGCTTGATCCAACTTTACGTAAACTTGAGTTGGGTGATGTTGGTCAAGTGATTTTAGCTGATACCGTGGGCTTTATTCGTCATTTACCTCATGATTTAGTGGCTGCATTTAAAGCTACATTAACCGAAACACGTGAAGCCGATTTACAGCTACATGTAATAGATGCTGCTGATTCGCGAATTAAAGAAAATATTGAGCAAGTGCAATCGGTGCTTAAAGAGATTGAAGCCGATGACGTCCCGCAGCTATTAATTTATAATAAAATTGACGCGCTTGATAATGTTGCTCCGCGTATTGATCGAGATAGTGAAGGCCAACCTATAAGAGTATGGTTGTCTGCACAAACAGGTGAAGGGTGTGAATTACTAAGCGAAGCCATTAGTGAGTTGCTTGCTAAAAAAATGTTTAGTGAAACGCTTTTATTAACCCCTTTATACGGGCGTTTAAGGGCTTCACTGTTTAGCTTAAATGCGGTGCATGAAGAGCGATTTGATGAACAAGGTAATTGGCTGCTAGATGTTAGGATGCCAATGGTTGAATGGAATCGCTTAATTAAAGAATTTGGTCCTGAAATTGTTGGTTTTATCAACTAAGACTAAAAATTGACGTTTAAATGTCGGTTTTTGTATGAGAAACGCGGTAGATTTGATAGATTTAACACAATTCCCTAATTTATTTAGATAACAATGGAGTATAGCTATGGCCTGGAATGAACCGGGTAATAATGGCAATGACAAAGATCCGTGGAACAATAAAGGCGGACGTGATCAAGGCCCACCTGATTTAGACGAGGTGTTCCGCAAGTTTAGTAACAAGTTCGGCGGCTTATTTGGCGGTAAAAAATCCGGCAATGGAAGCGGTGGCGGACTTGGCGGAGCCGGTATTTCATTTATCCTCATTATCGCTGCTATTGTGTGGGCGTTAAGTGGTATTTACACGGTTAAAGAAGCCGAACGTGGTGTTGTTTTACAATTTGGTAAGTATGACCGAATTGCTGAACCAGGCCTGCGTTGGAAAATGACATTTATTGAAACGGTTATCCCAGTTGATATTGAAGCCGTTCGTTCACTGTCGGCGTCTGGTTTTATGCTTACTGAAGATGAAAACGTGGTAAGCGTTGAGTTTCAGGTGCAATACCGTGTTATTGACCCATACCTTTACAAGTTTAGCGTAACGAATGCTGATAGCAGCTTAGAAGAAGCGTTAGATAGTGCACTACGTTATGTTGTTGGTCATGCAAAAATGGACCAAGTTTTAACCAACGGCCGTGAAGTGGTGCGTCAAAATACATGGGATGAGCTTAACAAGGTAATCGAACCATACAATCTTGGTTTAATTGTTACTGATGTTAACTTTAAAGATTCTCGTCCACCGACTGAAGTTAAAGATGCGTTTGATGATGCGATTGCAGCACAAGAAGATGAAGAACGTTTCATCCGTGAAGCAGAAGCATATGCGCGTGAAATTGAACCGCGTGCACGTGGTCAAGTAACACGTATGACGCAAGAAGCTGAAGGTTACCAAGAGCGCATTACATTAGAAGCACAAGGTGAGGTTGCTCGTTTTGAGAAACTATTACCGGAGTATCTAGCGGCTAAAGAAGTAACCCGCGAACGCTTATACATTGATGCAATGGAAGAAGTGTTAGGCAGTAGTTCTAAGGTGTTAGTTGATGTGAAGGGTGGTAATAACATGATGTACTTACCTCTTGATAAAATCATGGAAAAGCAAGGCACAGCAACACGTGTTGCACTACCAAGCTCAAGTGACATTCAAGACTTAAGGAACAAAGTAAATACATCACGTAATAGCACCGTTAATAGCAGCAATGACCGCTTTAACAACGATCGCTTTAACTAGGGGAGATAAGCATAATGAAAAATTTTAGTTTAGTAATATTACTAGTTGCCATTGTGATGTCTTTCTCGTCGGTATTTGTTGTACCTGAAGGGCAAAAAGCAATTGTGCTATTGTTTAGTAAAGTACAAAAAGATAACGATGATCAAGCGGTTGTTTATGGCCCGGGTCTGCATTTGAAAGTCCCATTTTTTAGCCAAGTACGTCGTATTGATGCGCGTATACAAACGCTAGATGGTACGCCGGATCGTTTTGTTACGAGTGAGAAAAAAGACTTAATTGTTGATTCGTTTGTTAAATGGCGCGTTAATGACTTTAGTGCTTTTTACCTGCGTGCCCGTGGCGATAAGCAATATGCTGAAACGCTACTTGAGCAAAAGGTTAACAATGGCCTTCGTACTAACTTTGGTACACGTACAATTCGTGAAATTGTATCGGGTGAGCGAAGTGAGCTTATGGAAGAGGCATTAGTTCAAGCATCTGAGAGTGCTCGAGAGTTAGGCATTGAGGTGCTTGATGTACGTGTTAAGCAAATTAACTTACCTCAAGAAGTAAGTAGTTCAATTTATCAACGTATGCGTGCTGAGCGTACTGCTGTTGCTAAAGAACACCGCTCTGAAGGTCAGGAAAAAGCAGAGACTATTCGTGCAAGCGTTGACCGTCGAGTAACGGTTATGCTTGCAGACGCTGAGCGTAATTCTCGTTCAGTGCGTGGTCAAGGTGATGCAGATGCTGCGGCTATTTATGCAAATGCGTATAACAAAGATCCAGAGTTTTTTAGCTTTGTACGTTCTTTAGAAGCGTATAAGAAAACATTTAAAGGTAAGCAAGACGTTATGGTACTTTCACCAGACAGTGACTTCTTCCAGTATATGAAAGGCGCTAAAGCGCAGTAGACTATATTTTTTACTTTTAAAATATAAAGCCTCGCACATGCGGGGCTTTTTGTTAAATACAATCTAGAACTTTAAATCACTGTTATATATGTGGTTATCTACTCATATTTTAATTTAATAATTCTTCGCAGAAAAAATAAGCTGAACAGGGGTGATCTTTACTTGGGTTTTCTGGTAAAATCTCGTCCTAATTTTCTCTAAGTGAATTTACAATGGGTAAAAACGTTGTTGTATTAGGCACCCAATGGGGTGACGAAGGTAAGGGTAAGGTAGTTGACCTCCTTACGGACAAAGCATCTTTAGTAGTTCGTTATCAAGGTGGCCACAATGCAGGTCATACTTTAGTTATCGAAGGTAAAAAGACGGTTCTACACCTTATTCCATCGGGTGTATTACGTGACAATGTTAAATGTGTGATTGGTAATGGTGTTGTTTTATCACCAGAAGCGCTAATGAAAGAAATTGGCATGCTTGAAGAACGTGGCGTACCAGTACGCGAGCGTCTTTTGATAAGTGAAGCATGCCCGCTAATTTTGCCTTTCCATGTAGCATTAGATGTAGCCCGTGAAACTGCTCGTGGCGATAAGCCAATTGGTACAACTGGCCGTGGTATCGGTCCTGCGTACGAAGATAAAGTAGCACGTCGTGGTTTACGCGTAGGCGACTTATTTAATCCAGAATTATTTGCAGCTAAACTAAAAGAAGTACTTGAATATCATAACTTCACATTAGTTAATTACTACAAAGTAGATGCTGTAGATTTCCAAAAAACGTTTGATGATGCAATGGCTGTTGCAGATATCTTAAAAGCAATGGTTGTTGATGTAACTGAGCTTTTAGACCAAACACGTTTAGCAGGTGAGCACATTTTATTTGAAGGTGCGCAAGGTACATTACTTGATATTGATCATGGTACTTACCCTTACGTAACTTCTTCAAACACGACAGCTGGTGGCGTTGCTACTGGTGCTGGTTTTGGTCCATTAAACCTTGATTATGTGTTAGGTATTATTAAAGCATACACAACACGTGTTGGTTCAGGTCCTTTCCCTACAGAGCTTTACGATGGTCTTGATAAGCAAGATCCGGTTGGTAAGCACTTAGGTGATAAAGGCCATGAGTTTGGCGCAACAACAGGTCGACTTCGTCGTACTGGTTGGTTAGATGCTGTAGCAATGCGTCGTGCGGTTCAAATCAATAGTATTTCGGGTTTTTGTTTAACTAAGCTTGATGTTTTAGATGGCTTAGAAACACTTAAAATCTGTACTGGCTACCAGCTTGAAGATGGTACAGTTACAAACGTAACACCATTAGCTGCTGAAGGTTACGAGAAAGTAACACCAGTATATGAAGAAATGCCAGGTTGGTCTGAGAATACCGTAGGTGTAACTTCACTTGAAGGCTTACCAAAAGCTGCAATTGATTACATCAAACGTATTGAAGAAATCACAGGTGTTCCAATTGATATTATTTCTACCGGTCCAGATCGTGTAGAAACGATGGTACTTCGCAATCCATTTGCGTAATAACCTAAAATGTAAAAAAGCTGCTTAATGCAGCTTTTTTTGTGTCTAAAATTCACCTTGGAACGATCTTTGTATATTATTTGGTAAGATTATTTTTGCACGTGGTGAATATGCGTCTATTTTTAAGAAATTCAGTATTAGCTGTATCGTTAGTGCCAGTATCTTTATTTATATCTTCCAATACGTTAGCGGATGAATCGCCTGCCGCAGTGCCGTTATACACTGAGTCAGAGCTTATCGCGCTTATAAATAAAAATGTGCATTTGCAGCGTGTAAAGGCAGATGATTGCCAGCTAGTTCAAGATATTGAAGCGCGAGCCAATAAAATGGCATTGCCTTCGTATCAGTTTTTATATGGCGACATGCTTGCTTATAACGTGTGTGTTGAGCGAAACGTAGAGCTAGGTGTGTATTATATGAGAAAGTCTGCTGAGCAAGGTTTAGCGGCAGCGCTTGAGCAGTTAGGTCGCTATTACGATACTGGAAGGTTAGTGCAGCAAGATAAAGCAATGGCAATTACCTATTTACGCGAGGCTTCAGCGCAAGGTAATTTAAAAGCGCAGCTACGATTAGTGAAGTTGTTTAATGATGGCTATGGTAGTCCACGCGATTTTGAAGATGCGTACCGCTGGTTATTTAATTCTATGGTGGCAGATAAAGCAACGCATAAGAAAATTGAAAGCGCCTTAACAAAGCTGGCTCAAAAAATGCCAAATAGTGTCGTAGAGCGTGCACGGTTACCTATGTAATAGCAATCTGCAGTAAACCTTAATTAAGCGTTACTGTAAATCTAACAAAACAAAAGCCCTAACATAATTAGGGCTTTTTTTGTGGAAATTACTTTATTTAACTTTGTTCTTTGTCTTTAGGCTGCGGGTCTTTTAATAACGACATTTTTGGTGGTTGCAATGCAACAATTCGCTCACCTTCTTGTGGTGGTTTTTCCATATTAATTGTAAATGGTGTTACTTTAGCTGGTGTATCGTCATCGCTGTCTTTATCCCCTTTAAGAATAAACAAAGGAATAGCCTCAGGGTTCATTTCTTGGTATTGCTCCCAACTAAACTCATCTGAAATACGTGTAGCACTCACTTTTCCGCCTTTAGCAATCACGCTGCTTAAACGAGCATATGAGCCTTCATCACCAAATAAAATTTGACGCGATAAAAAAGTTGCACTGTCTTTGTTGGCTTTAGCATGTGTTGTCGATGAGCGTAGCGAAAACACGTTTTTTTCATTGAGTAAATGAGAAAAGTATTGCACACCTAACGCATTATGGTGACGGTTTGGTGAAAGCGCTAAAACACTTCGAATAGTGGTGAGCGGTAAGTATCGTTCAGCGTGCTCTGATTGTGGATTACCGTAGTAGCAAGGTAGGCCATCCATGCGCGCCATTTTGCAGTTCTCCCAGGCTGGATCTGAAAGGTGTACAGGAATATTTTGCTCTTTCAAACCACGTCCTATTGCACGTGACACATGGTTAGCCCCAATGATTAATATAGTATTAGGCGATGGTTGGCGCACACCGAGTAGCTTAGCCACAGGTATAGCCGTTAGGCTTTGTAGTACCACAGTGATAATAATAACGGTAAATATAAGAGGGACTATTTTTTCTGCATCGGCCACACCTGCTTCCATCATACTCAGCGCAAACACCGAGCCAACTGCTGCGGCTACAATACCCCTTGGTGCAATCCAAGCGAGCACTAAGCGAGACTTAATTGGCAGGTCTGTGCCAAACGTTGAGATAGCAATACATAAAGGGCGTGCTACGAATAACACAATTGCTAAAAATATAAATACATCACTGTCTAACATCATTAAATCGGAAAGCTGTAGACGGGCTGCGAGTAAGATAAACAATGTTGAGATAAGTATCATCGACAAGTCTTCTTTAAACTCTAAAACAGAATCTATTTCTAAGTCGTCTTGATTAGCAAGCCAAATGCCAAACACAGTAACTGCCAGTAAGCCTGACTCGTGGCTTAAGTAATTTGATACAGAAAAACTGATTAATACCAGTGCTAAAATACCAAATTTATGTAATTCAAACGGTAGCCACTCACGGCGCATTAATTGGGTTGTCACCCAGCCAGCTACAACACCTATTGTTAAGCCAACACCCACTGTTTTAACTAAGGCGATAACAGTATGGCTTAATACTTCTCCTTGCCCAACAAGCATGACAGCTTCAAAAACCAGTACAGCAAATAATGCCCCGATAGGGTCAATAACAATTCCTTCCCAGCGTAAAATGCGGTCTATGTCTTGAGTCGGGCGCATGGAATTTAATAACGGTGCTATTACTGTAGGGCCCGTTACAACCAAAACAGCGCCAAGCACCGCAGCAACTCGCCAATTGAGCTCAAGTAACCAATAAGCACTTAAACTAATAACAACACAGGTTGCAATCATACCAATGGAGCAAAGGTTTCTGACTACTTTACTAATCCCTTTTAGCTCTCTAAAGTGAAGAGTAAGAGCACCTTCAAATAAAATAACAGCCACACTCAATGACACAACTGGAAAAAGTAAGTCGCCTAAAAGTGCATCAGGGTCTAAAACACCACTAAATGGCCCAAGTAAGAGGCCAGTGAGCAATAAAAAAAGAATAGCGGGTACTCTAAATGCCCAGGCCACCCATTGGGCAAGCACAGAGCAAAGTGCGATACCGGCTATGTAAATTGCTGACATAGATTAAGAATTCCTTATTATGATTTTATCTAAAGTATAACGTTATTAATTGTTATTAAAGGGGTATACACGGGAAAATCAACTATTGCTAATTAATTTTAGCCGCTTATACAATATTAGTACGTATTAATTATGGTTAGCGTAGCTAAATATTTTATAAATTATCAATAATCGTTGCTATCTCATTGTTTTAAAATTAAAAATCTCTAATTTTAAATGTTTTATAATGTGGTCGTCTGAATTTTAGCCTTGATCTTACCCCCTTATTTGGCGTATTATACTTCGAGTTCAAATAATTAGGTATCTAATTAAATTATTTAGGAAATAAATTTACCGTTAATGTTACGGTCATATTTGCTAGGTATAATCGTTATTTAGAAGCTAGTTGAGTATTTGAACATCTAAAATTTAATTTATTCGATTACTTGATACGGTTTATCTCAGCTATATAAAGTTTGAGTTGAATTGATATCTTTCAATGTTTAATCCCCATCGTGGCGGTTAAATCTCGGTCCTATAGTCTTCACCCTATCTGTTGGTGTACCAGACTTTAGAGGCTCTATGTATGTTGTTAATAGAAAAGCCACCAAGGCTTTTTACAGCGATGCATAAACAACACTTTTTAAACTTTCTTATAGGCACTACTTTCATTGCAAGGTATCTGCTCTTTTATATCTGAGCTTAAATTTAAAACATTACTTTTAGATTTTGGCTTACTTGTGTGCGTTTAAAAGTGTTGCTGAAAAACACAAATTCGAAGCTGCATTTACGGGTAGCTATTTAGTTTAGCTCATTAGCACTGAGCACAGATAAAATGGAAAGTAGAAGACTTATGCAAAAGTTAAATTGGCGACGCATTGTATTAAAAGTAGGTAGTGCACTAATTGCACCAGATCAAGACGGCTGTCGTTCTCGTTACATACTTACTATCGCACAGTTTATTGTTCGTTGTCGTGCTCGCGGCATTGAAGTAATTTTAGTTTCATCAGGTTCGGTTGCAGCGGGCTCGCATCTATTTCCATCAGACCAGCCTCGTTCAGTTGTATTGAAAAAGGCAATGGCCGCAGCGGGTCAAACTGAAATGATTGCTATGTGGGACCGCTTCTTTGATTTTCCATCTGCCCAGCTTTTGTTAACTCATGGTGATTTGCGTGACCGTGAGCGCTATCAGAGCATTCGTGAAACTGTATTTACTTTGCTTGAACATGGTGTACTGCCAATTATTAACGAAAATGATGCAGTAACAACTGATGATCTAAAAGTGGGTGATAACGATAATTTATCAGCAATGGTGGCAGCTGCTGCCGATGCAGACGCTTTACTTATTTTTTCAGATGTTGATGGTTTATACGATAAAAATCCGAATCTTCATGACGATGCTGTTTTATTACCTGAAATAAAATCAATTGATGAGTCTATTTATGCCATGGCAGGATGTGCTACAAGCTCTGTAGGTACTGGCGGAATGAAGACTAAGATTGAAGCTGCAGAAAAGGCAACATCGCATGGTATTGCAACGTACATTATCAATGGTTTTAAAGAAGAAACATTTAATCGCTTACTCGCGGGCGACAATCCAGGCACGATATTTTCACCATACGAAAAACCAATGCAAGACTCGGTGCACTGGATGACACATACTGCAAATGAGCAGGGTGAAGTTGTGGTTGATGGATCGTTTGATGAGTCAATTGAAGGTGAAACAGGCATTATTCGCGGTGATGAAATTGTTGAAGTACATGGTGAGTTTGCAATTGGTGACACCATACTTGTTAGAAGTGAAGATGGTACGCGTTTAGCTAAAGCGACCGCAAATTACAGTAGTTGTTTGTTGAATTTCATTGCAGACAACGAACAAAGTGAATTTAGTGAAAAAATGCAGGATTCTATTGGACCTGTTATTTCAGAAAAAGATATCGCATTATTGGAGAAGTCATGAGTTTAATTACGGATATTTCGCGTCAGGCAGCTAAAGCTGCAAATACACTTGCTTTACTCGACACCGAGACAAAAAACCAAGTGTTAACAGAAATGGCTGCGGCATTAAGAGAGCAAAAAGCATTTATAATTCAAGAAAACGAAAGTGACTTAAGCGCTGCTCGCGACAACAATCTACCCGCGGCAATGGTTGATCGTTTAACACTGAACGATGAACGCATTGAATCGATGGCTGAAGGTATCGAAGTAATAGTGAGCCTTGATGATCCAGTGGGCCAACTTCGTGAAATTACGGAACGACCTAATGGTATAAAAATTCGTAAAATGCGCGTTCCGCTAGGTGTTGTTTGTATGATTTATGAAGCACGCCCTAATGTTACAGCAGATGCCGGTGCTTTGTGCTTTAAATCGGGTAATGGGGTTATTTTACGCGGTGGTAAAGAGGCACTTAAAAGCTCACAAGCTATTGCAAGTGTAATGCACACTGTACTTGAAAAGCACAACTTACCTGTTTCATTAATCTCAGTTATTCCAGATCCCGATCGTGGACTTCTTATGGAGTTAATGCAACAACGTGATAGCATCGATTTAATCATTCCTCGCGGCGGTGAAGGTTTAATTAACTTTGTTACCGAGAATAGTACGATTCCTGTTATTCAGCATTACAAGGGCGTTTGTCACCTGTACGTAGATAAAGATGCTGATTTAGAGGTTGCGATTAATTTATTACTTAACGGTAAAACACAACGAACGGGTGTATGTAATGCACTTGAAGGCTTGGTTGTACACGAAGATATCGCCGATGAACTCTTAAACCTGTGTGCTGTAGTGCTTCGTCAGGAAGGTGTAAAGATCAACGCAGATAGTTTTGCGGCTAAATACTTTGATAATGCAACGGTGTTGGCTGACAATGAATTCGGTGAAGAATACCTTGATTTAGAGATTGCGATACGCGTAGTGCCTACATTTTCAGCCGCGGTTGAGCACATTGCTCAATTTGGCTCAAATCATACAGAAGTTATTTGTACTAAGAACCAAGCCGCAGCTGAGCTGTTTCAGCGCAGCGTAGATGCGTCAGTCGTGATGGTAAATGCATCATCTCGTTTTTCTGATGGTTCGCAATTGGGGTTAGGCGCAGAAATTGGCATTGCAACGTCTAAGCTTCATGCGTACGGTCCTATGGGACTTGAATCACTTACTACAGAAAAGTATTTAGTGAATGGCGAAGGTCAAGTTCGCGAATAAATTTTATATTAATTTAGCAAAAAGCCGAGCATAGCTCGGCTTTTTATTTTAATGACAAAAATCATTTTAATTTAGCCAGCCAATCGTTTACTGGCTCAGGTTTATGCAAATGATAACCCTGTAGTATCACCTCCGGATATTCCTGTAGTAAATCGAAGTGCGATTGGTTTTCGACACCCTCTGCAACAACGTCTAATTCAAATAAACGTCCCAAACTCACGATCATATCTATTATTAGTTTATCATTTTTATTTGTTGGCGCTTCGAGCACAAAAGAACGGTCTATTTTAAGTTCTTGAATCGGTAATTGCTTTAAATATGTGAGGCTTGAATAGCCAGTACCAAAATCATCAATTGATACTTTTACACCCAATTTTTTGAGGTTATGCACAGCTTCAATAGCAGAGTCCATATTATTTAGTAGCGTACCTTCAATAATCTCTATAGTGAGTTGCGACGTAATAACATTATTAATTGTTAGCTGTTCAACTAAAAAGGCTAAAAAGCGTGGCTCATGGAAATGTCGACCACTTATGTTTATTGATAAACTTAAGTGAGGGTGCGTTTGATTAATCTTAGCTAATGTTTTTAAAGCATTTTCACATACCCAGCAATCTAAGTCATAAATAACGTCAGACTCTTCTGCAATAGAAATAAACTCACTGGGGCTAATAAAGCCTTTCGTTGTGTGTTTCCAACGCAGTAAAACCTCAGCTCCTTTTAAAATTTGATTACTATCATATTGGGACTGTAAATGAAGTGATAACTCGTTATAAGCGATTGCTTTACGTAGGTCTTGCTCAATTTCAAAACGTCTTTTTGCTTGTTCACCAAATGAGGTGTCAAAAAATGTAACTCGGTTGCCCCCTTTCTCTTTTGCTTTATAGCAGGCAGCTTCACAGTTTCTGATAGTCTCGATAGCGCTTTCCCATTGCCCATGTTGCGGGAATATGTACATACCAATACTTACTGTTAGGCTAACTTCCTTTAAATCAACAAAAAAAGGCAGTCTTACGGATGTAATAATTTTTTGTGCTTTTTTCTCTGCAATAATTTGGGCTCTTGCTCTGCCAATGCCTTTATCTAGGACAGACAACGTTGCAAAGGCATCGCTTCCCAAGCGAGCAATAATATCATTATTATCAGTATTTGTATGGATACGCTTAGTTAGTTCTTTTAGGACATGGTCACCGGCTAGCAGGCCCATTCCATCATTAAACGAGTGAAACCCATCTACATCGATAATAAAAATATAGGCAAAATTTTTGTCAGTGGAACAGCTTTGTAATTGCTGCTCTAACTGCTTTAAGAAGCTGTTACGGTTAGGTAGGGCGGTTAATTCGTCATGCCAAGTTAAGTAATCTATTCGCTCCTGGGTCACTTTTAGGCTTGATATATCGCTAAATACACCGATGTAGTGATCGTTGGTATCGTGTTCATTTTTTACAAGGCTCAACGTTAGCAATTCTGGGTATAACTCACCACTTTTGCGTCGGGTAACTAACTCACCACTCCAGTAGCCGGCTTCACTTGCGTGTTGCCATACTTGTTCAAAGTTTATATTTGGCTGGTTATTTTGTTTGATATCGTGAATATGCATATTTAACGAATTAGCTTCATCGTAACCCGTGATGCGGCAAAAAGAAGGATTAACCGCGATTATTTTGCCTGTACTGTTAGTTATCACAACACCGTCAGCTGTACTCGTTAGTGCGTGAAAAAAGAGTTGATGTTTAGATGATAACTGCTTTAATTCTTTTTCTCTAACATCCAGCTCCATTGCTAAAGATTCTATTTCAAGCAGCTTGTCATGTAGGTCAAAGTTTTTCTCTATTAATCGGTCTAGCATACCTTGCGCTGTTATATGTGTACGAATGCGAGCTCTGACCAAGGCTAATTTATAAGGCTTGTGAATATAATCTATGGCGCCCATAGCAAAGCCTTTTTCTTCAGACTCTTCTTCTGTAAGCGCCGTAACAAAGATGATGGGAATGCCTTTTGTTTTGGGTTTCCCTTTTAGTATAGTGCACACTTCATAACCATTCATTCCCGGCATCATTATGTCGAGTAAAATTAAATCTGGACGGGTAGACTCAATAAACGTTAGAGCTTGCTCTCCACTTGTCGATATTCGAACATCGTAGTCGGTTGAAAGCCCTTCTACCAAAATATGTAAGTTACTTGGTTCGTCATCAACAATTAGAATTAAAGGCTTTTGTCGCTGCGCTTTTTGTTCACTTTTATTTATGGTGGAATGAGTTAAGTGCACTGTTAATCCTTTTTACATAGTATTTAAATTCTGAATCGCTCAATCATTAATGCTTTGTGTCTGCTTTATATGTTTCAATAATCGAAATTACAGACGGATAGTCGAAACTATTAATCGCCTCTATTAATTTAGATAAGCCGTGTTCAGTATCATAGCTATTCGCTTCTAAATGCCTTTTTAGGTCGTTTGGGATAGGACGAGACGCTAATGCTAGTGAGTGAATCTCATTTATCACTACCAGCTCATCTTCGAGATTGTGTCGTTTCGGCTCTATATTTTCCAAATTGAGTGTCGCTAATAATTCTTTAATAGAAAAAAGCGTTGCTGCCAAATTTTCTTTTAATAAATCTATATTAAGCGAACTTTCCTCAAGTAGTGCTTTTTCAGTCTCTAATGCACACTTTTGCAGCTTCTCTAGCCCTAATGTACCCGCTAACCCCTTCAGTGTATGCACCGTTCGCTTTAAAGTAGCAACATCATTATTGTTTATTAATAAATCAGCCTTCGCTGAAAAGTTATTATTACCATCTATAAACCGAGTAAGCAATGTCACGAGTAAGGTTTCATTGTTATCAACGTTTTGCTTTGCTTTTACTAAATTTATTGTTTGCAAATTATCTCTACTTTTTAGGTGTTTATCTAAGCTTTCGTAAAGCGCGTCAAATACAATGGGTTTAACCAAAAAGTCATCCATACCTGCATCAGCGGCTGCTTTTCTGTCTCTGGGCTCTACAGCGGCACTTAAAGCAATAATAGGCATATTGTAGCCTTTAGCTCTTAGCTCTTTTGTTGCTTCAAGGCCGTCCATATTGGGCATTTGTATATCCATAAATACAATATCAAAATGTTGAGCCGATACTTTATCTATAGCGTCTAGCCCATCGTTTGCAATTGTTGTATTAAGATCAAATTTACTTAGCATTGCAGAGGTTATTTCTTGGTTAAGTTTATTATCATCTACAACAAGTGCCTGATAGGCCGCTAGTTTTGGCAGGTCTACCGTTGCAGGTAAAGGGGCCTTTTTGTTATTAGTGTGAGCAGCGCGCTGTTCAGCAATGGTGAATGGAAGGGTAAATAAAAACTCACTCCCTTTACCAAGTTCACTTTTTACTTGTAAGTCACCACCTAATAATTTGGTTAACTGTTTACTAATTGTTAGGCCAAGCCCTGTACCCCCGTACTTTCTTGTTGTACTTGAGTCGCCTTGAGCAAATGATTCAAACACCCTATCAGATTGGGCTTGCGTCATACCAATTCCGGTATCACTAATGCTAAAGCGCAACTGTACTTTGTTTTCTTTTTGAAAAATGACTTCTATGGTTAATGACACCTCACCCTTATCGGTAAACTTAATGGCATTACCAATGCAATTATTAATTATTTGATTTAGCTGTATAGGATCGCCCAACAGAGTCAGGTGTCTGTCGGCATGCACAACACAATTTAGAGCTAGTCCTTTTTGTTGTGCATTAATCGAAAATAAATCTTGGACGTTAGATACGATCGTATCGAGTGTGAAAGGGATTTTCTCAAGTTTGACGTTATTAGAGTCGAGTTTTGAAAAGTCTAAAATATTGTTTAAAACTTGCAGTAAACTTTGCGCGCTGGAAAACGCTTTTTTAGCGTATTGCTCCTGCTTTGCGGGCATTTCACTACTTTGTAAGAGTTGAAGCATACCCAATATGCCGTTCATTGGTGTGCGAAGTTCATGGCTCATATTTGCCACAAAGTCGATTTTTGTTTTATTAGCCTTGTTTGTTTCCTCTATTGCTTGAGTAAGCTCTGTATTCATGGCTTCCATTTTTACATTTAAAGCGCGTGTTTCATCAAGTAATTGCTTCGTTTCCTCACTTTTTAAATAAAGTGTATTAGCCGCTTTTAACACAGATGCAATTTCGCTCAGCTTTGTATGCTTATTTTTTAGTGTAATTGGCTCACCTTCATTCATACTATTAAGTAGCAAGGTAAGCTGTGATAGGGGTTTAATAACAAAAGCAACAATAAAATAACAAAGCAGCAAAATAATAATCAGAATTAGAAAGGTAAATAGGCTGCTTTGCTTGGTTTTTTTCGTTAATTCACTATTAAATTGCGACTTAACCAAATTTAATTTTTTTTCTTCAGCGCTTTTAATTTTATTAGTTAGGTATAAAAGTTCGTTTTCGATCCCTGTCAGCACTACATTTACAGAGTAGGTGTAACTACGTGTTAGCAGTATTAGTTGGTTATGTGTTTTTTTAAGATTAATTGTTTTATCAAGCAAGGAGTCATTAATAGCCGACATACGGTTAATTTTTGTGTGCAAAAACGCTAGGTTTTGCTTCACATTTTGAGCTTCATCAAAATTAGGTTTGTAAAGGTAGCTGACAGCTGCATGCTTAAGGTTACTAATGGTTAGTAAAATATCATTGTATAGAATTTTTTTATCATTGTTTGATACTGACTCAAGTGCCATTACCTTTTTTTGCAGCTCTTCAATGGGCAGCTTAAATCCAGATGAGTATATTTGCTCGCGCTTTTGTCTGTTAATAACTACTTTTTCAAATGTTGTTTCATAGTTTTTTAGGTGCTCGCTGAGGCGAGTAAGCATATTTTTATATTCAGGGGTTTTGTCTAGCGTGTTTAATGTTAATTGCCCTAAATGAATATTTGCTTGGTCTAAATATGTTTTAAACTTTGCAATATTATTTTTATTAGCGTCATCAATAAATGCAACGGCATGGCTTTGTAAGGCCATTACATCTCTTTCTAGTTTTACTACAGCCTCACTTTGGCTAATTGCATTGTTTTGAATGTTTTGTAAGCTGGTTAACGATTTTTGTAAGTGATTAAATAAATAGCTTTGTATAAAAAGCAGTCCAGCTAGTACCGCTAAGGTCGCAATTATTTTTGATTTAATAGAACGCATTATCGACTTATTAACTCATACCACTTTTGTAAACTGTAGTCGTAGGTTGGCATAACGGTATTCCATACTGCAACATTACTGAAGCGTTTAGTGTAACTTCCACCATTTCTTTGTTCGCCTTTTCTAACCGCAATATTACCATTTGTTTCTAGTAAATCAGTGTTTGCGATTTTGCCGTCATACCAATAGTCCCATTCATCCTGTGAAAGTAGTGGTTTAGAGCGTTGTGGGTTACTTATGTAATAACCTTGACGAGCAATAAAAGCACCGGGCCATCCAGATAACCACCAATTCATATAATCGTAAGATGCATCTTTTACACTATCATGGGTTTGTGACGACAAGCACATTACACCATGCCAGCCTCTGTAGCCTTCTTTAGGTGCTGCAAAGCGCACATTTATGCCTTGGCCTTTTAGCGCAGATACCGCAGGAGAAAACATACTTTCAATATGAACGCGTTCATCTTTCATATACTGAACAGATTCAGGCACTGAGTTCCAATAACCGCTAAAGTGGCCTTGGCGTTTGAGCTCAAGTAGTACCTTAAATAAGTTATCTAACTCAATGCGAGTCATTGCTCCAATATTGTTAATTTTAACAAGCCCTTTAGCTTTAGCAGCAAGCGCTAAGTCAAATAAACCAATAGTTGGTGCATTTACAATACCTACTTTTCCCCTATGCTGCTCATCCAATAACCATCCCCAGCTTTCTGTTTCATAGGCAATACCAGGTTTAATAAATTTAGTGTTATAACCAAAAGAGTCAACATTATGAACATAGGGTAAAAAGCTTATTAAGTCGCTTTCTTGCTCACTGAGTGTGCCATCGGGTTGTACGTTTAATATTTTGAAGGGAGCGTCACCTGCACCTATATTGGCATCTTCTGATAACTTTCCTGTTTTTGTAAGGCTATTTATTTCGTTAAAATAAGTAAGGCGTTTTTTTTCTATGGGTTGTATTGAGCCTGCGTTCCACAACACATTAATACTGTTTGACCACTGCTCGTATAAATCAAATGAGCTGGGGTCCATTGAGGCTCTTTGCAAAACAGCGGCACTGCCAGCGGGCGTAAATTCAATATTAATGCCTAAATCACTCATGGCTTGCTTACGAATTGCATCTTGTAACGTTACATGTGTGCCAAGCACTCTTATTGTGACCTTATTTCGAGCAAAAACATAAGGAACATGCGTTATAGCGCCTGCAGTTAAGCCTATAGCTGCGAGTTTTTTAAGTGTTGAGCGTTTTGGAGAGTCCATGATTTACCTAAGGCATTATTAGATATACAAGTATGTATAGCTAATAATTGATAAAGACTCAAGGTAATAGAGATAAATGAAAAACAAAATAAAATGAATGAATTAGGGTGTTTTTGAAGTAAAGAATATATTTGAGAAAGGAGTAGGAAAGTGGTGGAGCTAAGCAGGATCGAACTGCTGACCTCCTGCGTGCAAGGCAGGCGCTCTCCCAGCTGAGCTATAGCCCCACATTCCTAGTTTATGCATAACATAAACGCTTGGCTGCTGAGTTCCAAGCGGGACGAACTTTAAGTTTTTTTATAAATTTGGTCAAGTATTTTTTCGCTAATTTTCACAGTTTAGATGAATTTTTGATAGACTCGGCTTAATTACTCATTAAAACGACAGAAAATAATGAAAAAAAGCGTTTTGGTACTGATGGTTTTACTTTCGGGTTGTGCGTCAAATGAAGAGCCGCCTTTTGAAATAAACACTAAACAGTTTTTTGAAAAACAAGACGAGCAAGGAAATAATGTATTTGCTTATGTTGTATCGGTTAAAGCTAAGCACCGTGAAAACTTTAACCTTGATCGTGGACGCAATAACAGGCCTTCTCGCAGTGAGGTTAAAGAATATATTGAGCAAGAACACTTTGAAGAGTCGAGTGTGTTAAAGCTTAAGTTAGAAGACAGGGCCGTTGAATTATTAAAGCAAGAGCTTAAAACGCGTGAGTATTGCGCTAACAAACATGAAATAACAGAAGTTCTATGGCGAGATCTCAGTGTGCAACTAAGAGGGCGTTGTTTGTAACTATGTTAGCGGACAAAACAAAGTTAGAGGCGTGTTTAGCGCATTTAGATATCAATTACGACGTTATTGAACATCCACCTTTGCATACTAGTTTAGCAGCTGATGAATTATTGCTTGAACGTCCAGGTACACGTTTAAAAAATTTATTTTTGCGTGATAACGAAGGTAAACGTCATTTTTTAGTTATTACAGCTCACAATAAGCAGTTAGATCTAAAAGCGCTTTCAAAACAGCAAGGTTTGTCGCGTTTAGGGTTTGCTTCAAGCGAGCGTTTAGCAACCTATTTAAAAGTTGCGCCAGGGTGCGTATCAATGCTTGCGTTACTTAACGACAAACAAAGTGCGGTAACCGTATGGTTAGATCAAGATATTTGGTTTGGCGATCTATTTCATTGCCACCCATTTGAAAATACACAAACGTGGATTTTGAGCAAACCAGACTTGGAAGCTTTTTTTGAATACACATCACATCAACCGCGAGTTATGTTTTTACCGTCAAAGTGAGCCCAAATCACAAGCAATAATCCGCACAAACACATAATAAGCAGGGTTAGCATAAAGGGTGTTTGTCCGTATTTTTGGTATACCACACCTGGTAATAACGAGCCAATGGCACCTCCACTGTAGTAAAATGAAACATACCCTCCATTTGTCACGCTTGGTGGTGCTTCACTTATTTTATTAACCAGTGGGGCTGCGGTTGAATGAATAATAAACATAGCCGCACAAAATAGCGTGAATGCAGTTAAAAAGACGCTAAGCTGGTGGCTCATGAGCACAACAATACTCAGGCTGTAAAAAATGAAGGTCGCCCCTAATACGTGCCAAGCTGAAGGCGCTTTTTTTAATAGCCAAGGCGTGGTAATAGAAGCCAAGGCTCCAATTAAGTAGCCACTGTAAACCAAACCAATATCACGCGTGTTTGTAATTAAAAATGTACTTTGCAGTATAAATGGCAAATAATTAAGTAAGGCTGCAAAACAAAAAAACATACAAAATACAGCGCCATAAACTTTTAAAACAGGGCCATCCTTAAGTTGTTTGATGTAATCTAGAGGCGATTTTTGAGCGTGAGTACCAATGTTGTTGAATTTATGGGGCTTAATTAGCATAGCTAAAAAAACAAGCATAAAAGCAATTAAGTAATAAAAGCTTTGCCAATGCCATAAGTCGCTAAATAGCGCAGCAAGTACCCTTCCAAAATAACCGCCTGCAATACTGCTGCCTATATAAAGAGTCATATTTTTTTGAAGTGTATCAGCGGTGAAACTTATTCCTATAAAGCTGGTCATGGCAGTTAATGCTGCAGGAAGGGTAAGGCCTTGTAAAAATCGTACTAATAGTAAGAGCTCAAAACTTGGTACCCAAATAAATAGTAAGCAGCTAAAGCCCAGTACTATCATTGCAATACGAAGTATTTTTAAAGGATTTTGTTTGGCTAGAAACAGGCCATACACTAATGGTGCAATAGCTAAGGGCAACATTGTTGCCGTCATTAAGCTGCCTGCTGTGGCAGGCGATACACCAAACTCACTAGCAAATAGGCCGAGTAGAGGCTGAGGTGCGTAAAGCACGAAAAATATAACAACAGAGCAAGCAAGTAGGTGAATTAAGCGCATTATTTGGCTTTTAGGTAACTAGTTGGCTTTTTTATTGTATTAAAAATCCCCCAGAATTGATAATTATAAAGTACGCTGTTGTCCCATATCATGCTAAGTATAAAGGAGTTTATTAGATTAATGTCGATAGCGCTGTTATTTAAACTCGTAGGTGATTAAAATAACGCTAATACTAGTTTTTATTGGAACAATGCCATGGGTTCATTACAAGACCAATTGCTGCAAGCAGGGTTAACAACATCGCATAAAGCTAAAGTTGCTAAATCAGAAAAACGTAAGCAACAAAAAAAACAGAAAAAAGGGGCAACAAGTAACCCTAATGATCTGCAAAAGCATATTCAACAAACTAAGCTTGAGCAGCAAAAAAAGGCGGAAGAGTTAAACCAAGCCCGCCAAGTGACTTTAAAACAGCGTGAGCAAGAAGCGCGTGTTAAGCAAATTTTAGAACACAACAATCAAGATGCTATTCGTGGTGAGCGAACCTTTAATTTTACTTACGATAAAAAAGTAAAAAGTATTGAAGTGAATGAAAAAACTCAAAAAGCATTGTCGGGTGGTCGTTTAGCGATCTGTGTTCTAGAGGGGCAGTTTTACGTATTAGAAGACGAGCCAGCACGTAAAGTGGCTGAAGTAGACGAAAAATACATTGTTTTTCATGTTGAACCTGAAAACAAGCCTAAAGATGAGGACGACCCATACGCAGATTTTGAGGTACCAGACGATTTAGTTTGGTAACAATCAATTAAGCGTCTGCTCATTTTTGTTTGCTAAACTAGTTTTAGGTAAATAGAAACGAGCTAGCAGTGCAGGTTTAAGTTGATCGTCTAGCATCGTTTCTAACGTATGCTTTTTATTTGATTATTGACTACAATCAATTGAACAGTTTTTTCTAACCGTCAAAAAGAAGAGTAAATACAATGAGCAAGATGAAAACACTACTACTAGGCGCGGGCATTAGCTTAGCCGCAAGTTTCTCGTTTAATGCAGCTGCCGCTGATGGTGCCGCATTATACACTGCAAAAAATTGTCAAACCTGTCATGGTGCAGATGGTAAAGCACCAATCATGGGTATGTATCCTAAACTTAATGGTCAAAACAAAGATTATTTAGTTGCACAAATGAAAGATATTAAGTCGGGTGCACGTAATAATGGTATGTCTATGGCTATGAAGGCAATGGTTGCTACCGTAACTGACGAAGAGTTTGAAGCTATTGCAGACTACTTATCTAAAGTAAAATAACTCAAAGTAGTTATTAACCCTTAAAAAACAGCCACACAAACGTGTGGCTGTTTTTGTTTGTTGATTGCTATAAAACGCAGAGTGTTTTAGACTTCTAAACATCTATTCGCATTCATTATCTGCGTATTTTAAAAGGTTTATTATGTTTGATTTACCCCAACTTGATTTAAAAAATAAAGTGTCTGCTCAAGAGTGGCAACTACGTGTCGATCTTGCAGCATGTTACCGGCTAGTGGAGCATTTTCGTTGGGGAGATTTAATTTATACGCATTTATCGGCTCGTTTGCCCGGGACTGACCATTATCTAGTTAACGCTTTTGGGTTAACATTCGACGAAGTAACCGCTTCAAACTTAGTTAAGGTTGACCTAAACGGGAATATAATTGACGACACTCCCTTTAGCATTAACCCTGCTGGCTTTACTATTCACAGTGCAATACACGAGGTCAGAGAAGACGCGCATTGCGTTATTCATTTACACACCAAAGAAACCATTGCTGTGGCTACCCAAAAAAAGGGTTTATTGCCATTGAGCCAGTATTCAATGTTTTCGTTACCGTCGCTTTCATATCATGGTTACGAAGGCCTTGCAGTTAATGATGATGAGCGCAAAGTACTACAGGATGACTTAGGTTCAACTAATCATATGTTATTAGTCAACCATGGTGGCTTAACGGTAGGCCCGACCGTAGGCGATGCGTTTATGCGTTTTTACGACTTACAACGCGCCTGCGAAATACAATTAGCGCTGCAAGCTAGCTCGCAAGAAGTTATTCCTGTACCTCAACCCATTATCGACAATATTTATAACCAAGCCAACGTGGTACACAGCGGCAGCACTGGAGGCCAGCTTGCTTGGCCTGCGATGTTACGAAAAGCATATCGGCTTGATCCCAGTTTTGCAAAATAACCCGAACAGGTTAATAAGGAATTTTTATGAAGGTAAATCGCGTAGAAGTATTTGATATTCACTGTCCAGAGCGCCCAGCGTGGACACCTGTATTTGTTCGCATCCATACTGATGAGGGCATTAGTGGTGTGGGTGAAGCCGGTCTTGCTTACGATTTAGGCCATAGCGCGGCCGCCGCCATGATCAAAGAAATGGCAGATGCCTTTTTAATTGGTCACGACCCGTTTCAAACAGAAAAGCTGTGGTCTCGTATGTTACGAGAAAGCTTTTGGGGTTTAGGCGGTGGACCCGTTGTGTACGCTGCAATGAGTGCTATTGATACCGCGCTTTGGGATATTAAAGGTAAAGCGCTTGGGTTACCGGTCTATCAATTACTGGGTGGTAAGGTTAACGATAAACTTCGTACTTATGCATCGCAACTGCAGTTTGACTGGGATAGCGAATTTAAAGCACTAGTACAGCCACAAGAGTATGCAGAGGCGGCATTAAAAGCCATAGCAGAGGGTTACGATGCAGTAAAAGTAGATCCAATTCAATACGATAAAGACGGTAATACGTATTACGATCGCACTAATATTATTTCACGCCCAGAAATGAAGTTATACCGCGCGCGTATGCAAGCTATTCGTGAAGCTGTGGGCGATGAAGTCGATATTATTTTTGAATGTCATAGTTTACCGGGTGCCACATCAGCTATTCAAATTGGTGAAATAGCCGAAGAATTTGATTGTATGTATTTTGAAGAGCCTGTGAACTACTTAAATCACTCGTTGCATGCCAAAGTAGCGGATAAAGTTAACGTACCCATTGCGGGCGGTGAGCGCTTGTACAACCGCTGGGGGGTTCGTCCTTATTTAGAAGATCAGAGTATTGACGTGCTTCAGCCAGATATAGGGTTATGTGGTGGTTTTACTGAAACTAAAAAAGTATGTGATTACGCCGATATTTTTGATGTACGTATTCAGGCGCACGTGTGTGGTGGACCTGTTGCGACAGCTGCATCGTTACACCTAGAAACCGCTATTCCTAACTTTTTGATACATGAGCATCATACTTATGCGATTAAAAAGTGGAACCGTGAATTGTGTTTACAAGATCCACAACCTAAAAATGGTTTCTTTGAAGTGTCTGAGGAGCCAGGTTTAGGTATTGAGTTAAACGATGAAATTGTGATGCGTTCACAACGAGTAGAAATAAAATAATAACTAAGCTTTGTCTTAATTTAAAAAGCCGGTAAGTGACTATTCACTTATCGGCTTTTTATTAGCAACATTAAGGTAATTCGTTCATTACGCACTCAACATCTTTGAGCTCTCGCGTGGCTTTGCTATCTACGTGGCGTATAAAGCATTGTTTATTTTTTATCATCAGTTCAAATTGGTCGGGCGGATTAAGCTGATGACTTTTTATAATGTTATTTTTGTTTAGATTCCCCAGCGTAACCACACTATTTTTTGTAAATACATCGTCAGCTAACGTTATGTTTTGCATATTCGTAATGGTACTAATTACTTTGTTAACCGCGCTTTGATTAGGCGCTAAAAGTAGTGCATGTTGTAATTTGGGGGTTGGTTCAGCGCGTTGCGACACACAGCCACTTAATAAGGCGCACCAGGCTAAGCTCACAATGAATAATGTATTTTTCATAAAACCTACGCCATTTTAAGCATAATAGAATTTAAATATAACGACTTTTACTTACACTTGGTAGTAGTGCATTGCATTTGCATAGCTGAGCTTATGCCATAGGCTATGGCTTTTACACAGCGCGTAATGCTGATGCCATAGCGCATTGTAATGAGTGTTTATTTGGCATACCGGAAAGTTACTAGCAAACATAATACGCTGCTCGCCAAAGTGTTGTAAAAGCCATTTAAAGCATGCTTCTTGTTGTGCTTGTGTCAGGCTTAATAACTCAAAGCCAGAAAATTTAATAGCAATGTTTTTATGTTGGGCGAGTAATTCAACGCTTTGTTGCCAAGAGGCTAAGTCATCAGGCAACCCTGCATGATTAAGAATAATTTGTAGATGAGGTAATTGCTTTGCACAGTGAGCAATATGATTAGCTACGCTAACGTTGTGTAGTTCAAATTGCGCTTCAAAATGCAGTTTATTTGTCGCTAATAAATCAAGATTATGAATACAACGAGGGCTTTTTAGCCTTATAGCATCATCGCCTTCTGTTATATCTCTAATGCCACATAGGCTCGAATGCGCCAGCGCATCGAGCGCGTCACTAAATTGCTCAGCAAGCGCATCTATTTGGTTAAAACTAATGGCTTTAAATGGCACTTCACTTAAATGCTTACTTAGCCAATTAAGTTCATTGATAGGGGCCGAATTATCAAAGCCCGCTTCTATGTGTACAATACCCGCAAGTTCAAAATCAGTACTTTTAACAAGTTGCTCTGCACTTATTGGTTGTTTTATTTTGTCTAAATTGGGCCATGCTGGTGGGTTTTTGCCTTGTAACCAAGTGTACTGACCATCAAGTAAATTAAAAAAATGAACATGCGGGTCAATTATCTTGGTACTCATTGGGCTGTATAGCCGCCATCAATACTTTGTAAGCTACCAGTAATAAAGCTTGCGTCGTCACTTGCTAAAAAACTCACAAGAGCGGCTACTTCATCGGCTTGGCCTAATCGGTTTAGCGGTTGCAGGCTTGCTTCTTCTGCCACTATATCGGCTTTGTTTGCACCACTTTTATCGCAGTAAGCGTCAATTGCGTTATGAAATAAAGGGGTTTCAATTGTGCCTGGGCACACTGCATTAGCACGAATGTTAAAGCGTGCGTAATCAAGTGCCGTGGTTTTTGCCATAGAGGCGAGAGCATGCTTAGTAAGGTTGTAGGCAAATGAATTGTGCTTAGCAATTAATGCTTGGTCAGACGCTATTAATATAATAGAACCCGCATTATTTGCTTTCATACAGGGTAGTACACTTTGTACAGCCGCGTAGGCACCTTTTACATTAAGCGCAAATAGCGCATCGAGCGTTTGCTCATCAGTGCTTTCTATATTTGCGCTTAGGTGTTTTCCAGCATTAGAAACCAGTACATCAATACGTTGAGATTGTTTATATACCGCTTTGATAGAGCGTCGAACAGCATCCACATCACTTACATCGCAATGATGAAAAACGCCCACATCGCTCGGTGTGATATCAAGGTTGTGAACCTCATAGCCACTACTTAGCAGGCGTTTTATTACCGCTAGGCCAATCCCTTTCGTTCCACCTGTTACAATTGCAACTTTTGACATACGGGTTCCTTTTTAGCTAATTAGTGAGCGTGGCCACAGCCGCCTTCAGCATGAACATGGCCATGCGAAATTTCTTCGCTAGTTGCTTCGCGTACCGATACAACTTCTACATCAAATGTCAGTGTTTTACCTGCAAATGGGTGATTCAAGTCACAATCGGCATTAAAACGACCTACTTTAACAATCGTCACCTGATGACGGCCTTGGTTAGACTGAACCATTGCAGTCATACCTGGCTTCCATACTTTAACATCGCCTTGTAAGTGCTTAAGTGGTATACGTTGAATTAAGTCATCAACACGCTCACCATAAGATTCACTTGGCTCAAGCGTTACACTAAATTTTTCGCCAGCGTTTTTACCCTCAAGGGCTTTTTCTAAACCAGGTAACATACCTTCGCTGCCATGAATGTAGCTAAGTGGCGCATCATTTACACTGCTTTCAATTTGTTCACCCGCTTCACTAAGTGTGTAGTGAAACTCTACTGCCGAATTTTTACTAATTTGCATGCTGTTCTCTTTAAAATAACTATGTTGGGCGTGATTTTACGCGAAATAGATTGGTTTATAAACTTAACGTGGTTGATTTAGTGTTTTTTGCAAATCATGTAGTAAATCTTGTTTGATTGGCTGCGCTTGTGGTTTTTCTGCTTGAGGGATATAAAGCACTAACTGACGGCCGGGTTTTAAAATGCTGGATGCCGACAGTTTATTCCATTTGGCCAAATCGCTATGTGGTACATCGTAAAGTTGGCTAATGCTCCACAGGCTATCACCGGTTTTTACGGTGTAGTCTATTTCTATGGTTGGGATAGCAATGTCTTCTTGGTGTTCTAAATAAGGGCTTATTTTGTAATCTATAGTTAAGGAGCTTGGTAGGGTTTTGGGTTGCCCAACCAGTAGCTTTTCGCCTACGCCAATAAAGTTGTTGGTTTTGTTATTGAGTTGTTTTAGCATTTTTACCGACATGCTAAAGCGTTTGGCAATAGCATAAAGTGTGTCGTTTTGTTTTACTCTGTATTCACCTGCAAAATTAGATTTAAAAAACTGACTTTTTAATAATGCTTCTTGGCCTATTGGTAGCAATAAGGTATGTGGTCCGTTTGGCGAGCTTTGATTTTTTAAATACCCTTGGTTTATCGCATGCAGCTGCTTTGACCCAATACCTGACAGCTTGGCAATAACCGAAAAATCGAATTGCTGGCCTATATTCATTTGTGTGGTGAGTGGTTTATAGGCAAGTTTTGGCTGCTTCATACCTTTTTGTGGATGCTTAACTAAATAACTTAAAGCGAGCAATTTTGGCACGTAATCGGCGGTCTCTTTTGGCAAGCTTAGCGACCTAAAGTCAGTGCTTTTTCCTCGTTTAGTATTTTTCTCTATGGCCCGCTTTACGCGTCCTTCACCGCTATTGTAGGCTGCCAATGCATGTAGCCAATTGCCGTTAAAACGCTTATGTAAATAGCTCAAGTAATCAAGTGCCGCATCAGTAGAGGCTAATACATCTTGGCGACCGTCGTACCATTGATCTGACTTAATACCAAAGTGATATGCTGTCGCCCCTACAAGTTGCCATACCCCAACGGCTTGTTGCGATGAGGCAACCGTGGGCCTAAAGTCACTTTCTACAAAAGGTAGCAGTGCTATTTCCATTGGTAGGTTTCTTTGCTCTATTTTTTTTACTATGTGATACAAATAAGGCGCTGCACGTTTGCTTACCGTGGTTAGGTATTTAGGCTGTTTTAAATACCAGTTAATGCGTTTCTTTAAAGCTCGATTTTGATAAACCGTAAAATGTAAGTTGTTGGCAATATGCACCCACAAATCCGTTGTTTTTGCTGGGCGCTTTTTTACAACTCTATTTTTAAGTTTGAGTGAGGGAGTGTTTTTTTCAATAAGACTGGTTTGTTGCTCTGGGTTTACTGTGGCAGTTACGTTTTCGTGATTTGCGTAATCAGGCTCAAAATGAGTAAATATTTGAGGCGCTTCCGTCTGCTTTTGCTCGGTTGATTCACAACCAAACAAAAAGAGTCCTAAAAAGCATAATATCAAACTGCGCATAATGATCACTTTAGTCAATTCCTTTTATTATTTTAACACAATCCGTTGTGTTGGGTTATTTTAAGCTTTTAGCGCGGTTAAGTCCCGCTTGTAAAAATAACTGACTCGACCTTTTGTTAAGCGTGTCTTGCTGGTAGGGAGCGAGCACTTTTTGTGGAAACGTTTCTATGAGTGATTCAGTCGTTAGATTTTGATTACTTTCGACGTGCTCAGTGAGTGCATTTAAAAATGCCAGAGGCTGCTTGAGTTGTTGCTTGTTAAGTATGCCGCCATGCCCGGGTATAATTAGTGATAGCTTTTCATTGCCAATATATTGCTTTAATAAAGTTTGCCAACTTTCAAGTTCACCGTGTCCCGGATAGGGAAGCCAATCAACAATGTCGCCACCAATAAGTATGCTTTCATTGTTTGTAGTAACGGTTAAATCGCCATTAGTGTGCGCTATATGGGGGGTAATATTTAATTCAAAACTGCCTAGGTCAAGTGTTGTACTTACTGCCAATGCTATGTCTGGAGGGCTAAGTTGGTACTCGCGCCAACGAAAAAGTCGTGTTTTAGCCAACTCTAGCTTTTCTCGCCATGCTGTTTGTTCTTCTTTGGGGATTGATGCTAAGCGCTGATAGCTCAGTTCAATGCTTTTTTCATAGCTGTCGAGTTTATCAGTGTAGGCTTTTTGATAGGTTTTAAAGTCTGCGCTTACTTGCTGGTGGGTGATAAGTTTGGCATTAGGATAAAAGTGTTGAATAACTGCCATGCCCAGTAAGTGATCGTCATGATAATGGGTTGCAACCAAATAACAAAGAGGCGTTTTAAGGCGTTTTTTTAGTTCAACAACAAGTTGTTCAACACCTGCAAAATTTCCACTGGTATCTACTAGTAAAGCGCATTCATCACCCTCAATTAATACTTGGTTAGAGTCGTAAAAACGTAGAGCGTCTTGTTGTTTTAAAAATTGGATGTTGTTGTTAATGGTTTGCCAGCTAATGGCTGCATTTGAATTGGCTGTGAAAAAAAGTAAACATATTATTAGGAATGTACATTTTAACGATGAGTGAATACCAGGTAAGGAGTACTTCATTAACTATCTCTTGCAGGCCAATTATTACCCTAATGATAAACAAAAAGCGCAGGTTGCGCTTTTTATTTTGTTTGTTTTGGGTCATTTGCCAAATGTTGACTCAGTTTATCAACAAGCTGGTCTTGATGTTTCTGCTCAACAGTTGCTTGTGTTTTTGCTTCAAGCAAATCGTGGCTTAAATTAAGTGCTGCCATAAGCAATGCTTTTTGATCGTTTCGAACGGTTGAACGCTGTTTCATTTGTTCAACTAAGTCGTTTAGATTTTTAGCTGCTGCTATCAATGCCTCTTCTTGTCCTTGCGGACAAGCAAATTGCTGCTCTTTACCTAGCAACTCAACAGTGACCCGCTGGTTTTGCAGCTCAGACATTAGCTAGCCTGTTGTGCGCTTTGTAATTTATCTAGTAAGCCAGATAACGTTGTGCTGGCATCTTTTTGCTTTTCTTCGTTTTCAAGCGATTCTAGTTGTAAAAGTTCATTATCATCAGCGAGTTTACTATTTTGCTCTTTTAAGCTAGCAACATCAGTTTGTAATTGATTATTGCGTTCAATAAGTGAATCGATCAGTTGTTCGAGTTGTTGAAGAGTAGTGTTGTCCATAAGGCGCTCATATAACTGTAATTAATGTCTTGCAAATGTAAAGCAAAGTGCATTGATTTACTAGCATTTACGCCAGTTTTAGCTGATTTTTCTTCTTTGTTAAGGGATAATTCATACAACGTGCTTTTTTGTTCAGAAATGGTTCATTTAAGCGCCCCTTATCCGAGGCGTTATTGGACTTTGCGGATTGAAAGTTGTTTAAATTAGGGGCTATTTAATCGCAGCGCGAGGTTTGTAACCCAGTGGACTCGATGACTGCTCCTGCGTTACTCTCTGAATTACATTCATGTAAGAATAACCACACTATGTAGGTTCTACCTTGCCTGAAAATCCAATAAGCTGCTGAAAGTTTAACCTTGAAAGGTTAACAGACCCTAGTGCAAGTTGCTAAAGCCCAGTGCTTATGGTTCACTTGCGATATTAAATTGCGTATGGCGAAAATAAAATAATGCTTAGTTACAGACACTCATTTCATGCGGGTAATCCGGCCGATGTTCTTAAACACCTTGTGTTGGCTCAGGTCCTTAAATATCAAACAATTAAAGATAAGCCGCTTGATTACATTGATACGCATTCTGGCGCCGGTTTTTTTGAACTTGCTGCAGCTGATGCCCAAAAAACGCAAGAATATCAAGACGGTATTGAAAAATTGTGGACTCACACAAGCCAGCATGAAGCACTTAACGAATACATTGAGCTAATTAAATCGTTCAATAATACGAGTGACCTCGATTTTTATCCGGGCTCGCCAAAAATTGCTGAACATTATTTACGCCGCCAAGATAAAGGCTGGTTTTTTGAATTGCACCCGCGAGACTTATTGCTTTTAGAGGATAATATGCAGGGTAAGCGTTCTATTCGAGTGCGCGGCGAAAACGGGTTTACTGGTTTAGTTGGGTTACTGCCACCTGCATCACGCAGGGCATGTGTATTAATCGACCCGCCATACGAAGTTAAAGATGATTATGAGTGCGTTGTAAAAACATTAGTTAAAGCGCATCAACGATTTGCAACGGGTACATACATGATTTGGTATCCGGTTGTTGACCGAGAGCGCATTAACAACATGGAGCAGGGTTTAATTGACTCCGGTATGCGAAATATTCAGTTATTCGAGTTGGGAACAGAGGCTGATACTGACGTCCATGGTATGACTGCATCCGGTATGATAGTGATTAATCCGCCATGGAAGCTTAAACAAACTATGGATGCGGTATTACCTGAGTTAGTTTCGTTACTAAGTAAACCAAGCGGCTTTTATAGGTGCGAGCAACTCGTCGACGAATAACGACTGTTCATAAAAATGCCCAGTATTGCTGGGCATTTTTGTTCTACTGTATTACTTTCGGTTAAAAGCGAAAATAGTGTGAATTATTTTGCACTTACTTTTTTACAAATTTAGTAAGAATCACAATTCGCTGGCCATCAACACGCCCTTCAATGTGCTCTGGGTTACTGGTTAAACCAATATTGCGTACCGCAGTGCCGCGTTTTGCTGTAAGACTACTGCCTTTTACATCCAAGTCTTTTATGAGTGTCACGGTATCGCCAGCTTGAAGAACCACGCCATTACTATCGATATGCTTCACGTCGTCATCTTCTGCAAGTGCTTTTTTAGCCCAAGCCAAGGTCTCTTCTTCAAGGTATACCATGTCTAGAGCGTCTTGTGCCCAGCCATTATCTGGCGCTAAGCGAGATAGCATTCTATACGCAACAACTTGAACTGCAGGTGTTTGGCTCCACATGCTGTCGTTTAAACAGTGCCAATGTGTTGGCGTTATATCTACTGTGTTTTCAATTTGTTCTTTGCATGTTTGGCAAGTGTAAATGCATTTATCTGAATGGGTATCCGTAACCGGCGGAACTTCATAAACAGATAAGTCATTGGTAGCTGTACATAATTCACATTGGTTATTGCTGCGTTCAATTAAAGCTTTTTCAATACTCATAGGGACTACTTTTTTGGTCGAGTTGATATTTTTGCGTAGTATAACTCAGCACACTGAGAGTGTGTTATAAATCCCTTAATTTTGTGTGGGTATATCTTGCATGTATTTTTTAGCTGCATTTGTTATGTAGCCGTTGCCATGTAGATTTTTTATTGTTTTATTAATAACCGGTAATAAGTGTTTGTGTTTACTCAATAAGCGAATTCTTAAAAAGCCATGAGAATATTGAGCACCAAAACCCATACTCACATTTAGCTGTTGTGACCAATATAAGGCAGGTAGTTTACTTATAATGGCAACATCGACTCTTTTACGAACAAGCGCTTCCATGAGTTCTTTTTCTGAGGGGAAATCCACTCGATTAAATGAATCATCACTATGGTAATAATACCCTAATACGGTGCCTACATTTTTACCTGTTAGATTTGAGATGTTTTTCCATTTGCTTGAGTTTTCGGGCAAGGTTACAAGCATTTCGGTGACCGTAATTAAAGGGTCTGAAAACACATACATGGTGTTATTGCGCTCGCTTTGGGGTAGCCAATTAAGCGAAATAACATCAAAGTCTATGATGCCTTCATTAAGATATTTGGTGATTCGTTTTGTAGGTAGAGGTTCGTGATAAGCAGTTATGTTGGCATCAACAAGGACTTTTTCAATGATTTCAGGTAATACGCCAGGGTGATCTGGGTTATTTGTGTAATAAGGGTAGTGACTCCCAGATGAGCTAATATTGTATTTTAACGTATTCTGTTTTTCTGTTGCCAAAGTAGAAAGCGAGCATATTGCACAGCACGTTATTAGTAACCATTTCAAACAAGTCAAACTTCCTCCTTCGCTAAGAAATTTTTTACTAGTTTTATTTACTTTGCATAGTATTGCAACGATTAAGATATTTTTACTATACTTTTAGTATCCAACATAGATTAGACTCAAAGGAGTAAGCTTAATCTTATATAACCTTATAGGCGAATTATATTGAACGTGTCTGATACTCCATCGCTAACACCTACTTTGACACAATATGTTGCTCGGCAACCAATATTTAATGCCGAAAAAGCAGTGTTTGCTTACGAGCTACTTTACCGAAACTCAGCAAATAATGCGTTTCCTGTCGGTACGAGTGATGAGCACGCAACCAGCCGTTTGTTTTTTAATACGCTGATGCTGGTTGGCGCAGAAAAGCTCACTGCCCACCAACTTGCTTTTGTGAATCTTTCTACAGATGCCTTGTTAGATGAATTCCCTAAATTATTAAACCCAGAGCATACTGTCATTGAGATTGTAGAGCGTACGGTAAATATTGCAGCGGTTGCCAGTCGTATTAAAACACTAAAAGGTCAGGGGTATATATTTGCACTGGACGATTATGACGGCGATGAAAAATGGGAGCCGCTACTCGCCCTTGTTAACTACATAAAAATTGAAGCTGAAGAGCCTATTATTAAAACTAACATGCGGGTTAAAAAGTTAAAACGTAGCTACCCTCATTGCAAAATAATTGTAGAGCGAATAGAAACCTACGATCAGTTTATAAACTTACGCGATGCAGGGTGTGATTATTTTCAGGGGTTCTTTTTTGCTCGCCCAGAAATGCTCACTTACAGTGGAGTCGACCCTTCAAAAGTTACCGTTTTCGAACTCCTTAAAGCAATAGCAAAAGAATCGTTATGCTTTGAAGAAATTCATCAGCGTGTAGCTAAAGATGTAGGAATAACGGCGCGAATTTTACGTTTAGCAAATGCGCGCTCTGGTAATAGTAATTTAGTTATCACGTCTATATCGCAAGCTGTTGTTTATTTAGGTGAAGACGTAATTCGCCAATTTGTGCGCGTATTAGCTGTTAGCGATTTAGGAATAGATAAACCCACAGAGTTAACTAAATTTGCTCTTGTACGCGCTCGGTTAATGGAACTTATATTAACAGAAACAAACAAGAATTTATCTCAGCAAGGTTACTTGGTGGGGTTGTTTTCGATGCTTGATGCAATATTAGATATTGAACTAGCAACTATTGTAAAAGAGTTTACGCTTGATAAAAGCATTACAGATGCTTTGCTAATGCAAACCGGTTTGTTGGGTGATTGCTTATTGCTTACAAAAGCGATTGAAACTAAAAATTGGCCAATGGTTGAAACACAACTTAAGCTGGTTAACCCAGAGATGGAAATAGAAAAAGTATACAGTTTTATATTAGAGTCAATGCTTTATAGTGATGATGTAATAGAAGTTATGAGCGAATAAGATGCGTAATTTTTTATCTGTTGTAAGTGTGGTTATTGCTTTATGTTTGTTATTTCCGGGTATTACAAAACCAGTGCTAACAATTGAGGGAAATATTGATAAATCAAAACTTGCTCAAGCGGGTATTGAAATGTTAGCAGAAGAAGGCGATGGCCGAACGCGCAGTATGCTAATGATGTTTTCAAACATGTTGGGGCTAGATAAGTTAGAAGGCGAGATTAGCGCCTATAGCAAAACGCAAAGTATTTACGGCACTATTAAAGACCTAGCAAATAATAATAATTTGCTTGTTGCTATCTTGGTTGGTCTTTTTTCAGTGGTGGTACCAAGCCTAAAGTTATTATTACAGCTACTGTATTGCTGTTTACCAGTGAATAAGCTTAAGCAAGTTTGTGGCAATATTGTGTGTGCGCTCAGCAAATGGAGTATGGTTGATGTATTTGTAATAGCATTAATTGTTACGTATTTAGCAGGCAATGCACACGCTAAAAGTGGTGAATTACTTGTTATGAATGCACAGTTTGGTGAAGGGTTTTGGTACTTTGGAGCCTATTGTCTATTTGCAGTTACTGCCAGCTATTTAATTAAAACTCAAACCAAACTACATAACACGCCCTAAATTATTTGTAGTCGTTTATAAGTTACTTTAAACTCTCTTTTTTGATAGGGGTATCACTTTGCAACGCATGTACACTATTTTACTGACGCTTACTTTACTACTCACGTTTGTGGGTCAGTCTTTTGCGTCTGTAGCAAGTGAATGTGAAATGCCTCATCAGTCTAATGCTCACGTTAATATGCATTTGGGCAATACCAACGAAGGGAACAACAGCGCTCACCATACCATGATGCAAATGGATTGCTGCGATGACGAGGCGACGGCTCAAAACGAATGCAGTTGCCCCGTTAATGGCTGTACCGCTAACTCAATGCTTAATGTTGATATTTTATTAGTTACTGCAGTTATTATTACTGAAAAAGTGAATACGCCCGAGTTAAGTGCTCAAACAACCTCTCCCAAATCACTTTACCGCCCTCCTATGTTTGCTTAAATAGCAGGATAGGTGTGTCTAAATTTTATGAACCTCTAGCTGATTTTGACCCTTTGAAAACGTGATTAGTTTTCGTATTCGGTGCGGCTGATATAAACACCTTTCTTGCCAATTTAAATTTTTATTAATTTTTAAATGGAGCAAGCGATGAATTACGCTTTGAAAATAAACGCAGTGCTATGTTGTTTGACTTTGTTCAGCAGTGCGGCGAATACCCAAGAAGAAAACACAAAAGGCGCAACGGATAAGTATAACTCACAGAGAACGCTAAACTTATCTCACGCACTTAGTTATGCACTTGCAAATGATCCGTGGTTATCTGCAAGCCGCCACCAAGAGCAAGCCATTATGGCGCAAAGTATTATGGCGGGTACTTTACCCGACCCAACACTAACGCTTGGTCTTATGAACTTACCAACAAATGGTTATGCGTTTGACCAAGAAGGGATGACTCAATTTAAAGTGAGTCTAAACCAAAAATTTAGCCGCGGTGATAGCCTGTCACTGAAACAAAAGTCGCTTTTTCAGTCGTCTAAGTAATATCCATGGCAGCGAGCTGATAGGCTGGCTCAAGTCAAAGCGATGGTTACTGAGTTTTGGTTAAATGCTTATAGGGCTCAGTACAGTATTAATTTGATTGAGAAAGACAAAGAGTTATTTACTCAGCTTATTCAAATAACTGAGGCCAGCTATGCAAGTACGCAGGGTAAAACACGCCAGCAAGATATTATTCGTGCTCAGTTAGAGCTTACCCGCTTAGAAGATAAGCTACTCATACTTGAACAGCAACTTCACAGTGCTAAAAACCGGCTAGCGCAATGGTTACCCATAACAATGTTAGTAAAATCTTTAGACGATAAATTTATACCTCCTGTGGCGCTTACTGATTTTAATACCCTTGAATTTAGTCAACTTATGCAATTACTTATGGCTCATCCAGCTATTGTTGCTATAGAGCAAAGTGTGTTGGCAAAGCAAACACAAGTGAGCTTAGCGAAACAAAGTTATAAGCCACAGATAGGGGTTAATGTGGGGTATGGCTATCGAGCAGACACCCCAATGGGCCAATCAAGAGCCGATTTACTTTCTGTGGGAGTTAGCATTGATCTCCCTTTATTTACGGATAACAGGCAAGACCAACACGTTAAATCGGCTATATCTATTACGGAAGCGACTAAAACACAAAAAAGGGTCGCTTTGCAAAAGCTCAAAGGTATGTATTTTAAAGAATATAGTCAGCTATCCCAGTTACAAAAACGAAATACGCTATATCAAAATATTTTATTAGTACAAATGGCTGAGCAATCACAAGCAAACTTGAATGCTTATACGCGTGATGACGGTGACTTTTCTGATGTTATGCAAGCACGTATTAGTGAGTTAAATGCCAAAATTGACGCGCTCAATATCCAAGTCGATCAACACATTATTATTGCACGCTTAAATTATTATATGAGTAGCTTAGATTCTCAAGTTATGGGCGAACTACGTGAGGAGCAGCCTGATGAACACTAATTTGAAACTATTCATTGCCGCTATTGTAGGGGCTGGTTTATGGGCTGCTTTTACGCAAATTATAATTGATGAAAAACCGGCCGTAAAACAACCCTTATATTGGGTGGCGCCCATGGACAGCAATTATAGGCGTGACGCTCCAGGTCTCTCTCCTATGGGGATGGGTTTAGTGCCCGTTTACGACGAAGTTGGTAATAGTGAAAGTGAAAAAGGAGCGATTACTATTTCGCCAGTGGTGATTAATAATTTAGGAGTGAAAACCACTAAGGTGCAGTTAAAAACACTGCAAAGTAACATCAATACAGTGGGTTATGTGCAATATAACCAAGATAAAATTACTCATATTCACCCTCGTGTAGAAGGGTGGCTTGAGGATTTATATGTAAAAGCGCAAGGCGATAAGGTAAACGCCGGCGAACCTTTGTATACCTTATATTCACCGCAGCTAGTTAATGCACAAGAAGAGTTTTTATTGGCAGTAAATAGAAATAACAATGTACTAATTCGTGCTGCAAAGGCACGTTTAGAGTCGTTAAATGTATCTGCTGAATTTATTGAGCGCTTACAAAAAAATAAGAAAATAATGCAAAATATTACCTTTTATGCGCGTCAAAGTGGGATTGTTGATGAGCTGAATGTGCGAGAAGGTTTTTATGTAAAGCCGGGTACATCTATGATGAGTATTGCTCAACTTGATGAAGTATGGGTGGAGGCGGAAATATTTGAACGTCAATCGTCGCTTATTAGTGTTGGCCTACCGGTAACCATGACCCTTGATTATTTTAAGGGAAAAATATGGCAAGGACAGGTCGATTATATTTATCCGGCGCTTGATGCTCAAAATAGAACACTCCGGGTTAGGCTCCGATTTACAAATAAAGACCTTAAGCTAAAAGCGAATATGTTTGCTCAGGTGACTATTCATACAAAAGCGAGTGAACCTCAGCTTGTAGTACCAAAAGAAGCTGTAATTCTTACGCAACATCAAAACCGCGTAGTTATAGCATTAGGCGAAGGGCGCTTTAAATCTGTTGAAGTACAAGTAGGACAAACAAGCGTTGATGAAACGATTATTTTATCAGGTGTGGTGGTAAACGATAGCGTGGTTACCTCTGCACAATTTTTAATAGATTCTGAGTCGAGTAAGCTTTCAGACTTTAAGCGAATGGAGATGCCAGCTGCTGATAGTAGTAACGATGACAACTCTCAAAGTGCAACCGTAAATGGCGTTATAAATACAATTGATGCAGCAACTCGAGTTGTAAATATTAGTCGTGAAGCTATTCCAAAGTGGAACCGAGGTCCAGCAACAATGAATTTTGTTCTGGCACCGCATATAGAGGTTAACTCTCTTATTAAAGGTCAAACCATTGATTTCACGTTTAGTATTATTAATGATGATTTTGTGATCACCGCTTTAAATAATATAGACGCAATAGATCACTCCTCAATGCAACATACGATGGGCGAGGAAGTAAAATGATTACTGCTGTTATCCGCTGGTCTGTTCATAACCGGTTATTGGTATTGTTGCTTACATTAATTTTAGTGGGCGGTGGTGTGTTTGCCGTTAAAAATACGCCCGTAGATGCCTTGCCCGATTTATCTGATGTGCAAGTTATTGTAAAAACATCGTATCCAGGGCAAGCACCACAAGTGGTTCAAGACCAAGTTACTTATGTGCTTACTACTGCTATGTTATCGGTGCCAGGGGCAAAAACCGTAAGAGGCTTTTCATTTTTTGGCGACTCGTATGTTTATATTATTTTTGATGACAGCACTGATTTGTACTGGGCGCGTAGCCGAGTGCAAGAATACCTAACCCAAGCTGCAAACCGTCTGCCTGAAGGTGCAACGCCAGAGCTTGGACCTGATGCAACGGGTGTTGGTTGGGTTTACCTATATGCCCTTATTGATAAAACAAATACGCTTGATATTAGCCAATTGCGAGACTTACAAGATTGGTTTTTAAAGTTTGAATTACAAACTGTTCCGGGTGTTTCTGAAGTAGCCTCTGTAGGGGGAATGGTTAAGCAGTATCAAGTAAATGTAGATCCTAATAAGCTGCGTGCTTACGGCATTCCGTTGAGTCTTATTCAAACTGCAATACAGCAAGGAAACCAAGAAACAGGCGCCTCTGTTATTGAAATGGCCGAAGCGGAATACATGGTTACCAGCACAGGGTACATAAAAAGTGTTGCCGATTTAGAGGCTATTCCATTAGGTACTAATGCAAATGGCACTGCTTTGCAGTTACGTGATGTCGCAAATATTCGCCTAGGCCCACAAATGCGCCGTGGCGTGAGTGATCTTAACGGTGAAGGCGAAGCTACCGGTGGTATTGTTGTTATGCGCTACGGCGAAAATGCACAAAAAACCATTGAACTGGTTAAGGCTAAACTCGAATCCCTTAAAAAAGGATTACCAGAGGGCGTTGAGATTATTCCCGTTTACGACCGCTCAAACTTAATTAACAACGCAATAAGTAATCTGACAAGTAAACTTGTTGAAGAGCTGATTGTTGTAGCGCTTGTGTGTGTTGTGTTTTTGTTTCATGTGCGCTCATCTTTGGTGGCTATTGTTACCTTACCGCTGGGTATTTTAACGGCGTTTATTGTGATGTATTGGCAAGGAATTAACGCTAATATTATGTCTTTGGGCGGGATTGCGATTGCCATAGGGGCAATGACCGATGGCGCCATAGTAATGATTGAAAATATGCATAAGCATATGGAAAAAACGCCTCTGACTGATCAAAACCGTTGGGAAGTCGTTATTAAAGCGACAAGCGAAGTAGGCCCTGCGCTGTTTTTTAGTTTATTAATTATTACCGTGAGTTTTTTGCCTGTATTTATTTTAGAAGCGCAGGAAGGGCGAATGTTCTCACCTCTTGCTTACACTAAAACTTATGCAATGGCGGCCTCAGCAGGGTTAGCGATCACCCTAGTGCCTGTATTAATGGGTTATTTTATAAGAGGTAAGGTAATACCTGAAAATAAAAATCCCGTAAATAGATTGCTTGTAGCGGCTTATCGGCCTTTGCTCAGATGGGTGCTTAATTTTCCAAAAACAACCTTAATATTTGCCTTAGTTATGACCTTGGTAGGTTTTTACCCACTTAACAAAATAGGTAGCGAGTTTATTCCGCCACTTGATGAGGGTGATTTAATGTATATGCCCACTACATACCCAAGTATATCAATAGCTAAAGCTCGAGAGATTTTGCAGCAAACAGATAAGTTAATCGCAACCGTACCGGAAGTTAAAACAGTTTTTGGTAAAGTCGGGCGAGCTGAAACAGCCACCGATCCCGCTCCACTGACAATGATTGAAACGTTTATTCAATTAAAGCCCAAAGACGAGTGGCGAGAGGGAATGACTCTTGAAAAACTCAAAGCCGAACTTGATGCATTAGTCACGTTTCCTGGTTTAACTAATGCGTGGGTTATGCCAATTAAAACACGCATAGACATGTTGGCAACCGGTATTAAAACACCAATAGGTATTAAAGTGGCAGGTCCACAGTTAAGTGAAATTCAAAAAATTGGTGAGCAAATAGAAACGCTACTTGCTGATATTCAAGGCACTGTATCTGTTTACTCTGAACGAGTGGCTGGTGGGCGCTACGTAAAAATTGATATAAACCGTGAAAAAGCAGCGCGTTATAATTTAAACATAAGCGATATACAGCAAGTTATAGCAACGGCAGTTGGTGGTAAAAATGTAACACAAACAATAGAAGGGCAGGCTCGTTATTCGGTTAACGTGCGTTATCCGCAAGTTTTTAGGGATTCTCCTGACGCCCTTATGTTATTGCCCATTGTGACGCCACAAGGACAGCATATTGCGCTTGGAGATGTCGCTAATGTATTTATTGAAAATGGCCCGTCTGGCATTAAAAGTGAAAATGCACGTTTAAATGGTTGGGTTTATATTGATATAGATGGCGTAGACATTGGTAGCTATGTTGAAAGCGCGAGAGCCTTGCTCGATGAGCATTTAACGCTGCCATCGGGGTATTCTATTTCATGGGCTGGGCAGTATGAATATATGCAACGTGCAAAAGAGAAGCTCGCCTACGTAGTGCCTCTCACTTTGGCCATTATTGTTGTGCTGCTCTATCTTAATTTTAAAAGCTTTGCTGAAGTAACTATTATTATGTGCACACTGCCATTGGCTATGATAGGTGGTGTATGGCTCATGTACCTTCAAGGTTTTAACTTTTCAGTCGCCGTAGGGGTTGGTTTTATTGCACTGGCCGGTGTTGCTGTGGAGATTGGGGTGATTATGCTGGTTTACTTAAATCAGGCATATCAAAACATGTGCTTAACTGCTAAGCGAGCTGATAAACCACTTTCGTTAGCTCAGTTACAGCAGGCAATTATTGAAGGTGCCGGGTTACGTGTGCGTCCTGTAATGATGACGGTGGCTACTATTGTTATTGGTTTATTACCTGTGCTTTATGGTACGGGTAGCGGTAGTGAAGTAATGAGCCGAATTGCAGCGCCTATGGTAGGTGGTATGGTAAGCGCAATAATGTTGACCTTATTAGTTATTCCTGCGGTTTACCTATTATGGAGAAAAAAGGCTATTAAGTAACAGTGATAGGGTAATGACTTATCATTGCCCTATAAAAATTACCTATTGTCTGTAAGTTATTCTATTAATTTGTATTTTAATTTATTTTTAAAGTGTAACCCATTGTTTTTAATTGTGGTTTTTATTGGCATGATTCAAGCAACTAGTAACTCATAAGTTAACTAAGTAAGGAATGCACATGCAAGTTAAAACAATTAAAGAGGTATACGATTGGACAGTATTATTTCATACGCAAATGGCGGCTAACTTTCATAGCGTTAAACCAATACTTGATGAGCGTAATGCCATGCTGGTGGATTATTACCTTAATTACGAAAAAAAACTCGCTGAAGATTTAGTGGGTTTTAAAGCGATTACCGAAATTAACACGCTCGACACATTTTGTTATGAGTACTTTGCCAGTAACCCCGAACTTATTACGTTTAACGATATCAGCAAAGATAAGCAGTTAGATGAAAAAGCAATTCAAGATTACTTATCGAGTCAGCATCAAAAAGTTATCGCGCTTTACGATTACCTTCTCGAGCGTGCAGAAACGCAAAATGCGCAAGAGAAGCTAGCGCAGCTACTAGAGCTTGAAAAGCAAGGGCTTAAACAAATGATGCAAAGTACAAATCGCCATATGGATATGTAATTAGCTAAAGTATACTTAGCTAAAAGTAGGGTGTATTTGCACCCTACTTAATTATTTACTCTTCAAAATATTATGAGCAGTTAAGACTTATTCCTACCTTTTTTAAATAACGTTGTTCTAGTTCTAAATCTGCATTAAGTAACGTGTGTGTTTGTAAATAATTATCGTAAAATTTAATAAAAAGCCCTGTGGCATTAGCGCTAATATTCATATTAGGTTGCTGGCTAATTTGGCGTTTTTGATTAAATAAAACAGCTAAGCGTAAAATAGTAACAAGCTTAATTACATGTTGCTGCGCGATTGTTGTGAACTCTGGTAATTCATCACGTTTAATTTTTTTTCGGTAAAAGCGAATTAGCGAGCTTAAAATGAGTTGCTCTTGCTGAGTAAAACCAGGAAGCTGGCTATTTGCCACAATGTAAGCGCTGTGTTTATTAATACCTGAAGAGTTAATAGATAAGCCAATTTCGTGTAGCTTAGCAGCCCAATTAAGAAGCGCTATGTCGTTATTATCATTTAGTTGCCACGCTTTGCTAAGGCGCTCGTATATCCAAGTAGCTGTATTAGCAACGCGTGAGGCATGGGCTTTATCTACGGTGTATCGTTCACTCAGGTTATTGATTGTATTGCTGCGAATGTCTTTATCGGCGAGTTTTTGCTGCATTTCATGAAGTAGCCCCTCTCTTAAAGAGAAGTCACTATAAGAGAGCTGATTGATTGAAAACTCTTTAAAAACAGCAATAAGAATGGCAAGTCCTCCACATAGACTCTGCTGACGCTCAGGCGTTAATCCTTCTATACTTATATTATCGATATGTTTAGCGGCAATGCATTGCTGCTTAAGAGCCAGTAAATCGTCAATACTTACACATGTTTGTTGCGGGTTTTGTGCGCACACCATGGTTAAAATTGATTTAATAGTGCCTGATGTACCAATTACATCTTGCCAACCTTCGTTAATGTAGTTGGCAAAAATAACTTCGATTTCTTGTTCCGCTTTTATTTCAGCTCGATTAAAACGCTTAGCCGTAATAGCTCCACCACTAAAAAACTGTTTTGTGTAGCTAACACAGCCCATATTACGGCTGGTAAGAAGCTTATGTTTGAAGTGCTTACCAATAATTAGTTCGGTACTGCCTCCGCCAATATCGATAATAAGGCGGTTCTCTTCGTTATGTACATAATGAGCCACACCTTGATAAATAAGCCGAGCTTCTTCTTGCCCTGGGATCACATCAATATGAAATGGAAATACCTTACTCGCCTGAGTTAAAAAGGCATGAATATTTTTGGCGCGCCTAAAAGTGTATGTAGCAGCTACTTTTACATTACCAGGAGGAAAGTCTTCAAGGGTGTTTGCAAACTGCTTAAGTACAAGTAGTGCACGGTCTATGGCTGCTTGGTTTAGTCTTAATTTATCGTCTAAGCCATCGGCTAAATAAACACGCTGTTTCTCTTTATGCAGAATTTGTAATGTGCCATCCACTTCGCGCGCAACGACCAAGTGAAAGCTATTCGAACCTAGATCGACGGCCGCTATTGATGGGTGATCATTCATTATTATAATTACTCTCCCATTTTTTTAAGTGATCGTATATTGCTATTTGTGAGCGAATTTTTTTTCTGTTACCGCGCCTAACATAGGTATTTTTTTGCTCGCTATCGATTAGCCGAGCTTTTGTGCGGTCTTTAAATTGTAGCTCTAAAATGTCCAGAATGAGCTGTTTTAATTTATTATTTAAAATGGGCACTCCCACTTCAACGCGTTGATCAAGATTGCGAGTCATCCAATCAGCGGAAGAAATATACACCTTTTCATTGCCATTATTGCCAAATACCATTACGCGAGGATGCTCTAAAAAGCGATCAACAATACTGATCACTTTTATGTTTTCGCTAAAGTGAGCCACCCCCGGTATTAATGAACACATACCACGTACAATAATTCGGATTTTTACTCCACGACGACCGGCATAATAAAGTTTATCTACAAGTTGTTTATCAACTAAATTATTTACTTTAATTGTAATTTTTCCTGTGAAACCATCTTCAACATGCTGAATCTCTTTATCAATTAAATCCAATAAAGTGTCGCGAGCATTAATAGGGGAGAGCATTAAATATTCAAAATTAAAGGGCTTGTAGCTGCTTTCTATAAACTTAAATACGCTATCGCATTCTTCACAAATACCGTTATGTTTTGTGAAAAGGCTAAAGTCAGTGTAGATTTTAGCTGTTTTTTCGTGAAAGTTTCCGGTACCGATATGGGCGTATTTAACTATTTTGTTTTTTTCTTTACGGTGAATAACACATAGTTTGCTATGCACTTTTAGGGCTGGAATACCAAAAATAACTTTTATTCCAGCACTGCTAAGAACTTTAGCCCATTCAATATTGTTCTGTTCATCAAAGCGTGCTTTAAGCTCAACCATTACCGTGACACTTTTGCCATTTTTAGCGGCATTGATGAGTAAAGAAATAAGCCGAGACTTACTCGCCACTCGATAAATATTTACTTTAATCTGCGTCACCATAGGATCAAATGCGGCTTGGCGAACATACTCCAGTAAATGATTAAATGTGTGATATGGGTAGTAGAGCAGTATGTCTTGCTCGCTTATTGCGTCAAATACGCTGCTGTGTTTGTTAAAAGCTGTGCTTTGTATGGCTGGAAGTGTTTTGTTTTCAAGGTATTGGCGACCCACATTAGGAAAAGCAATAAAATCTCTAAAGTTACGGTATCGACCCGCGGGTATCAGCGCATCATGATGACTCACGTTTAAACGTTTTTTCATCACTTTTAACATACTTTCTGGCATGCTCTCGTCGTAAACAAGGCGCACAGGCTCTGCATAAATACGTTGTTTAAGGCCCTTAGACATTTTATCGAGCAGACCTTCTTCTAGCTCATCGTCTAAATTGTATTCTGCGTCTCGTGTGAGTTTTATTGCATGACCTTGAATTTTATCAAAGTGAAAAAAGTTACTAAAAACATCATTTAAGAAGTAAGAAATAACGTCATCAAGCATAACAATGGTTTTACGACGACGTGTCTTTTCAGGCGGTAATATAATAAAACGGGGTACTCGGTCTGTGGGGACTTCAAGCATAGCGTAGTGGCTTTTTTCGTCACTCATTTCAATAAACAAGTAAGTCATTGTGTCGTTTATATAGTCTGAGTAATCTTTATTTTCATTAAGTAAAATGGGTGATATATGCTGTAAAACCTTGTCATGAAAATACGCTTTAAGCCAATTAAGATGAAAGTCTGTTAATTTTTCGGGGCGATCTACATGGATATTATGAGTGGTTAAATCGTTTAAAATTTGTTGGTGTATTAGGTTAAATTTTTTGCCTAGCTGCAAAACTTTTTGTTGAATTTGACTTAATAAAGCTTCGTCTTCTTCAAAATTAGCATCGGGAAGTTTGTTTAATAAAATACGGCGTTTAACGTCGGCAACACGCACCCTAAAAAATTCATCAAGGTTATTAGAAAAAATCCCCAAAAACCGCATGCGTTCAATTATTGGATTATTTTTGTCTTTAGCCTCTTGTAGAACGCGCTCGTTGAATGACAGCCAACTAAGCTCTTTAGCAAAGTATTCAACGGTTTGAGTATGTTCTATGTGGGCATTCATATTATATTCCATTATCTAACGCTGAGTTAAATATAGAACAATTTAATGACATTAAAATGACATGCGTGTCACTTGTATGACACGCAATAAAAAATTATGCTTCTTCTGTGTCTACTATTAAGTCGCTGGTTATTGACTCAAGCGCATCAATTACTTCGTCTTTATCCATTCCGTTAGGTAAGGTAACGGTTGCAACAGCGCTAAAAATAGGGACTCCCCAATTAGGTGCGCTTTGTTGTCTAGAATTTAAATGAGTAATACTTGCTCCTTTGTGTCGTATTACGCTCGCGAGCTCTTGGACAATACCAGGGCGATCGTTTCCTGTGATCACTAAATTGATTTGTTCACGTGGTGAAGGTTCAATTTCAGTATTGCCAGCTTCAATACGCACTTCAAGTTTTGGTAAAGCGGTAAGCGCGTTTTGCAGTTCCTGAAAATGCTCTTCAGCAACTTCTAACTGAATAATCCCTGCAAAATGACCTAATAGATGGCTAAGGTTACTACATAACCAGTTGCCGTGATTTTTTAAAACTACCGATGAAATATCTTCTACTAAGCCTGGACGATCCTTTCCTAAAATAGTTATTACCAACTGTTTCATAAATTGTGCCTCTTTTTAAGCCCGAAGAATGTAAATGCGTAGGCATTAAATAAAATATGTTTTGATGCTGACGCGCTTTTATAGGTTAATGATTTTATTATGTTAATAATTAATTTAACGTGAATGATAGAAAGGTAAGCGCATCCCTTAATTTACCATTTGAGTATTAACCTCGTTAAATGCTTTGTCCAATTATTTTTGTTATTTAGTTCCCTTATAAATGACTAATCTAACGCTTAATTAATACAATAACTTATGCCACCTTAGATATACCTTTAATTAGAGTGCTTATTATGACCGTTGTAACATTACTGTCATCTTGATGAAATATAATTTATAGAACGTTAAGATTTAAAGGTGTTTTGATGACTTCCAATCCGAATAAACCGTCTTTTAATACGGATCGAAGCCGTCTATTTAAAGACAGGTTTGCCAAATTTGGCATAACCGCCGGTGGAGTAATGGTATTAATAGCGCTGTTGTTAATATTTTTCTACCTTCTTTATGTAGTACAGCCAATTTTTGAGTCAGCTAAAGTTGAAAAGCGTGACAGCTTCACAGTAAGTAACGCAGATCAAATAGTTGGCTTAGGTGTTGAAGAGCAAACCGAAGTTGCTTATTTACTAAGCCAACAAGGCCAAGTTGACTTTTACAATGTAGAAAAAGCAAGTTTTGGTAAAAAACTCAAGACGCTTAATGTTGCTCTTCCAAGCGAAGTAACAAGCTTTGCAACGAGTGCACCGTTTCAGGGCCAATACGCCTATGGTTTAGAAAACGGCACTGTAATGGTGGTTGTACCTAAATTTTTAGTTACCTTTCCAAATAACGAACGCAAATTAACGCCACGCGTTGATTACCCGCTTGGTGAAATGGCGTTAGAAGTTGATGCTCAAGGCGCTGCAATTAAACGTTTTGCGTTTACTCATTATGAAGATAAAACGGCGGTTGTTGCATTAACCGCAGATAAGCGTGTTTTATTTAGCAGTTTTGTTGCCGAAGAAAACATGTTTACGGGTGAAGTTGAGTGGGTTGTTGAGAGAACAGAGCTTGATATTGAAGGCCGTGTAGATGAGCTTTTAATTTCGCCAGATACAACACGTACGTTTATTCGTTCAGCTAATCAAATTTACGTTTATGACACGCGCGACCCAAGTGAAGTAGAGCAAATTCAATTATTATCAGCTAATGAAGAAAGCGCTAATATAGTGTCGGCTCAGTTACTAGCGGGTGCAAACTCATTAATGCTTGCTAACGATAACGGCGAAGTATCGCAGTGGTTTGAAGTAAACACAGATATTGGCCGTCAGTTTCAAAAAATTCGTGCGTTTGAAACAACTAAACAAAGTAAATTAAATATATTTACAGAATTTTATCGTCGTACTTTTTTCACTACTAGTAGTAACGGTGAGCTGGGTGTTTACTACACAACAAGCGAAGCTAAGTTGTGGCAAGGTAAAGTAAGTGAAGGCGAAATTAAACACTTTGCAATTGCACCGCGCTCAAATGCAGCGTTAATTTTAGCGGATGGCAAGTTAACGGTATTAGAAGTTCACAACGAGCACCCTGAAGTAACCTGGTCTGCGTTATGGCAAGAAGTATGGTACGAAGGTTACCCAGAGCCTGCATATATTTGGCAATCAACTTCTGCAAGTGATGACTTTGAATCTAAGTTTTCGCTTGTACCTATTTCGTTCGGTACAATTAAAGCGGCTTTTTACGCCATGCTATTTGCAGTACCTATTGCGATTTCGTCGGCAATTTACACTGCGTATTTTATGTCGAGTGGGTTACGTAAAGTTGTAAAGCCAACCGTTGAAATAATGGAAGCACTTCCTACTGTTATTTTGGGCTTTTTAGCGGGTCTTTGGTTAGCCCCATTAATTGAAGAGCACTTACCTGCAATTGTTGGCTTACTCATTTTATTACCTGTGGGTATTTTAGGTTCAGCACTTGCTTGGACAAAATTACCAGCGAGTATTCGCCATAAAATACCTGAAGGGTCTCATTCAATTATTTTGATTCCTGTTGTATTAGTGGTTGGTTGGTTATCGTTTGCGATGAGCGAAACAGTAGAGCTGTGGATGTTTGACGGGAATGTACGTCAGTATCTAACAAACGAGTTAGGCATGACATTTGACCAACGTAATTCATTGGTAGTCGGTATAGCAATGGGTTTTGCAGTGGTGCCTACTATCTTCTCTATTGCGGAAGACGCTGTATTTAGCGTACCTAAGCACTTATCAAATGGTTCACTAGCATTGGGTGCAACTCAATGGCAAACACTAGTTCGTGTTGTGCTGTTAACTGCAAGCCCTGGTATATTTTCTGCGGTAATGATGGGCCTTGGCCGTGCCGTGGGCGAAACCATGATTGTACTCATGGCAACAGGTAACACACCGATTATGGACTGGAGTATTTTCCAAGGCATGAGAACGCTGGCGGCTAATATTGCGGTAGAAATGCCTGAATCAGAAGTAGGTAGCTCGCATTACAGAATATTGTTTTTAGCAGCCTTTGTACTATTCATATTCACCTTTGTATTTAACACGTTAGCTGAGTTTGTTCGTCAGCAGTTACGTGAAAAATACAGCTCAATGTAAGTGGAGAGACACGACATGGTAAAGCAGTGGTTTAAGTCTGGTTCTCCTTGGATTTGGATGACCGGCGGTGCAGTGAGCATCAGCTTGATTTCGGTTTTAGGTATATTAGCAATGATAGCCTGGAAGGGATTGAGTTTTTTCTGGCCTTCTCAAGTTGTACAGTTTGAGCTTGAAGGCTCAATTGCAAAGCAAACCGTTATTGGTGAAGTTTACGACCGTGAACTCGTACCTAAAGAGCGTTTGGCAGCAACAGGTGTTGATGTTTCAGCATTTGATAAAGAAGAATTTGAACGCTTACTTATTAAAACAGGTAACCGTGAATACGTAGATTTAGATTTTCGTTGGATACTTGAAACCGACATAAAAGCAAAGTCTACACCCGCTACGCTTGCAGTATTTGAACGTAGCAAAAATGGTAACTTTTACGGCTATGTAGAAAGTGTATTTAAAGATGGTAAACCAGTAGAGGGTGATAAAGTTGATGCTTTATATGACCTTGTTGAGCGTGCTGTAGATTTAAACGATGAAGCATTGGATTTACAAAATGGCGATATAGGTCATATTAACTATGAACTTGAGCGTCTACGTTTAAAAGAGAAAAGCTACCTACTTGACAACCAGTTAACAGATGAACGTGTTGCAGAGCTTGCAAAAATGCGCGCAGAATTACGTGCAGAGTACGGCGAACTTGAAAAAGAGTTATTTGCACTGCGTAAACAGGCTAAGCGCGACCATGTTACGGTAAAAGATATGCGCGGCGAAATAGTCACGATCCCAATGTATCAAGTACTGGATGTGTGGTTTCCGAACGACATGGGCTTTTTTGCAAAGCTAGGTCATTACTTTGGTCAATTAGGCAAGTTTGTATCTGACGATCCACGCGAAGCAAATACTGAAGGGGGTGTATTCCCTGCTATATTTGGTACTGTATTTATGGTTATGTTGATGGCCGTGATAGTTACGCCGTTTGGTGTTGTTGCTGCTATTTACTTGCACGAATACGCGGCTAAAAATGCGGTCACAAAAATGATTCGTATCGCGGTAATCAACTTGGCGGGTGTACCTTCCATTGTTTATGGTGTATTCGGTTTAGGCTTTTTTGTATACATGCTTGGTGGCAGTATTGACCAGTTGTTTTACCCAGAGTCTTCACCAACGCCAGTATTTGGCACACCGGGTGTAATGTGGTCTGCATTAACATTGGCAATACTAACTTTACCCGTTGTTATTGTATCTACGGAAGAAGGTTTATCACGTATTCCAAGCACTGTGCGTGACGGTTCGTTGGCATTGGGTGCAACTAAAGTTGAAACCCTATGGCGTATCGTAATTCCAATGGCAAGCCCTGCAATTATGACGGGTTTAATACTGGCTGTTGCACGTGCAGCAGGCGAAGTTGCGCCACTGATGTTGGTAGGTGTTGTTAAAATGGCACCCACGTTACCACTAGACGGCAACTTTCCGTATTTTCACTTAGACAGAAAGTTCATGCACTTAGGCTTTCATATTTACGATGTTGGCTTCCAAAGCCCGAATGTTGAAGCGGCACGTCCGCTGGTATATGCAACGGCATTTTTACTTGTGTCGGTTATCATTACACTCAATATAACGGCCATTGGTATACGTAACCATTTACGTGAAAAATTCAGATCGCTTGAACACTAATTAGTAAAGATTTAATAGGTAACAAACATGATTACAGTCGCTCCAAAAGTAAACCAAGCCAATTTGGGCATGAAGTTAGATTTAGACAATTTAACAGACGAGCAAAAAGCGTTAGAGATTAAAGATCTCGATCTTTACTATGGTGATAAACAAGCGCTTAGTAAAGTTAATATGAACATTCCAAAAGGCCAAGTAACGGCGTTTATCGGCCCATCTGGTTGTGGTAAATCAACATTACTGCGTTGTATTAACCGAATGAATGACTTAGTTGATATTTGTCGAATTGAAGGTGAAATACTCCTTCATGGGCAAAATATTTACGATAAAAATGTAGATGTTGCGGCGCTTCGCCGTAACGTGGGAATGGTGTTTCAGCGCCCAAATCCATTTCCAAAATCGATTTATGAAAATGTAGTCTATGGTCTACGCTTACAGGGCATTAAAGAAAAGCGTAAGTTAGACGAAGTAGTAGAGCAGTCATTACGTGGCGCAGCTTTATGGGATGAAGTAAAAGATAGATTACACGACAGTGCCTTTGGTTTATCAGGCGGTCAGCAACAGCGTTTAGTGATTGCTCGTTCTATTGCGATAGAGCCTGAGGTTTTATTGTTAGATGAACCAACGTCGGCACTTGATCCAATTTCTACTTTAGTTATTGAAGAGTTAATTAACGATTTAAAGAACAAATTTACCGTTGTTATTGTTACGCATAACATGCAACAAGCAGCGCGAGTATCTGACCAAACAGCCTTTATGTACATGGGTGAGCTGATTGAGTACTCAGATACAAATACCTTATTTACAACACCAACGAAGAAAAAGACTGAAGATTATATTACAGGTCGTTACGGCTAAATAATTAACAGTACTGTGTTGTACAAGATTTAGAGAGAAGGTAATTATGGAACATAATATTAATAAGCATATTTCTGGCCGCTTTAATCAAGAGCTTGAAAATGTTCGTAACCATGTACTAAGCATGGGTGGATTAGTTGAACAGCAACTAAGTAGTGCACTTGATGCGGTAAGCACAAATGATGCAGAACTTGCAGAAAAAGTGCGTCAAAACGACTACAAAGTTAATGCCATGGAAGTGAGTATTGACGAAGAATGTACGCGTATTATTGCGCGTCGCCAGCCCGCGGCAAGCGATTTACGTTTGGTGATTGCTATTGCAAAAACCATTGCTGACTTAGAGCGTATTGGTGATGAAGCTGAGCGTATTGCAAAAGTGGCTCTTGATTCCTTCACTAAAGATCAACAAGATTTGTTGGTGAATATTGAAAATATGGGTCGTCAGGTTCTAAAAATGTTGCATGATGTACTTGATGCGTTTGCACGCATGGATGTGCAACGCGCATTTGAAGTACACAAAGAAGATGCTAAAGTTGATCGTGAATATGAAGCAATAACACGTCAAATTATGACATACATGATGGAAGATCCACGTTCAATTCCAAAAATTATGGATTTAGTTTGGTCAGTGCGTTCATTAGAGCGAATTGGTGACCGCTGTCAGAACATTGCCGAGTACATTATCTACTTTGTAAATGGTAAAGATATTCGCCATATATCACAGGAAGATATTGAAAAATCGCTTTAAAGTTCATTAGCGCATTTTTAACAAAGCGGCTATAGGCCGCTTTGTTTATTTAGCTATAAGTTAAATAATAAAAACCGTTCACAATTGTTGTGAATACTGTAAAATCGCATGTTGCACGCATGTAATTTGATTAAAGGGTCAGTTATGCCTACAAACGCGTTTTTAGGAGTTTTTGCAAAATCTCCTTTCAAACCAATGGAAGATCACATCAAAAAAGTTCATCAAGCGAGTAAAGCTTTGATACCTTTTTTTAATCACGTTTTTAAAGAAGAGTGGACACAAGCAGAAGAGCTTCGTATTACTATTCGTAATTTAGAGCGTGAAGCCGATGACATGAAAAGAGACATACGTTTACAGTTACCACGCGGTTTATTTATGCCGGTAGAACGTACAGATCTGCTCGAATTAGTAACTCAACAAGACAAAATTGCAAATAAAGCAAAAGACATTGCTGGACGTGTAATCGGTCGTGAAATGACCATACCAGCAGTCATGCAAGCTGATTTCTTGGCTTACTTAACTCGTTGTGTAGATGCAACTAAACAAGCATCTAAAGCGATAAACGAGTTAGAAGAGCTATTAGAAACAGGCTTTAAAGGTCGCGAAGTGACCTTAGTAGAAAAAATGCTCGTTGAATTGGATGCAATAGAACAAGACACGGATGACATGCAAATTAAAGTACGCCGCCAACTACGTGAAGTAGAAGGTGAGCTTAATCCTGTAGATGTAATGTTTTTATACAGCATTATTGAATGGGTTGGCGAGCTTGCAGATATTGCAGAGCGCGTAGGATCACGTCTTGAGCTGATGTTAGCTCGTTAATTTAAAATCAGTTCAAACACGAAAGATTAAGGTTATACAATGGATATCATTGCATCTTACGGCACGGTATTAGTTTTAATTGCCGCGGCTGTTGGTTTTTTCATGGCTTATGGTATTGGCGCGAACGACGTTGCGAACGCCATGGGTACATCTGTAGGTTCAAAAGCATTAACAATTAAACAAGCTATTTTAATAGCCATGGTTTTTGAGTTTGCTGGTGCTTATTTAGCAGGGGGTGAAGTTACATCAACTATTCGTAAAGGAATAATTGATGCTGCACCGTTTGCAAACATTCCTGAACTGATGGTACTAGGTATGATTGCCGCATTATTTGCTGCGGGTTCATGGCTATTAATCGCTTCATTCTTAGGTTGGCCAGTATCAACAACTCACTCTATTATTGGTGCAATCATTGGTTTTGCGCTAGTTGCAGTGGGTACAGAAGCAATCCAGTGGAATAAAGTAGGCGGTATTGTGGGAAGCTGGATCATTACACCAGCGATATCCGGCTTTATTGCGTACCTAATATTCATGAGCGCACAAAAGCTTATATTTGATACCGATGCACCATTAAAGAACGCTAAGCGCTACGTACCAATCTACATGGGTTTAGCCGGTTTTATCATGGCTTTAGTTACGATCAAAAAAGGTTTAAAGCACGTTGGTATTAACCTAGGTTCTGTTGAAGGCTACGCGCTTTCAATTGGTGTTGCAGTGGTTGTTGCCATTATTGGTAAAATTGCTATCTCTCGCTTAAACATCGACCCTAAAGCTGACAAGCAAATGCAATTTAATAACGTAGAAAAAGTGTTTGCGGTATTAATGGTACTAACGGCTTGTTGTATGGCATTTGCTCACGGGTCTAACGACGTTGCTAATGCAATTGGTCCACTAGCTGCTGTTGTAAACATTGTTGAAAACAATGGTGAAATTGCTAAGAAAGCAGCGATTGCTTGGTGGATTCTTCCTCTAGGTGGTTTTGGTATTGTTGCAGGTCTTGCTATTTTAGGTAAAAAAGTAATTAAAACAATTGGTGAAGGCATTACACATTTAACGCCTAGCCGTGGTTTTGCTGCAGAACTTGCCGCTGCCTCTACTGTTGTTATTGCATCAGGAACTGGTATGCCAATATCTACTACTCAAACCTTAGTGGGTGCGGTATTAGGTGTAGGTATGGCGCGTGGTATTGGTGCACTTAACATGAGCGTTATCAGAAACATTGTAGTTTCTTGGGTAATAACGTTGCCAGTTGGTGCTGCCCTTGCTATTGTTATCTTCTACGTACTGAGAACCGCATTTGGGGTTTAACAAAAAAGTACTAAAAGACTTTTAGCTTGAAAAGATCTCAATGCCCTAGGTATTGGGGTCTTTTTATTTGTGGAAAGAAAAAATGACCAATCTTCCGAGTATTAAACAGCTTCAGTATTTACTTGCTGTTCATCAGCACCAGCACTTTGGCCGCGCAGCCAGTGCCTGTTTTATTGGCCAGTCGACACTAAGCAGTGCCATTCAAAACCTTGAAGAAACGCTAGGTTGTCAACTTATTGAGCGTGAAAACCGAAGCCTTATGTTTACAAGCATAGGAGAAGAGGTTGTTGAGCGTTCACGAAAAATAATCAATGACACTATCAGCCTAAAAGAGCTTACAAAAAGTTTTTTAACGCCGCTTAGCGGGAAATTAACCGTTGGCGTGATCCCGACTATTGCTAGCTTTATTGCTGCGCCTTTGTATCATTTTTGCCAGCAAACTTTTTGTGAATTAGAGTTGGTATTAATTGAAGATACCAGCGATAAGTTATTGGATAAGTTAGAGCATGGACACATTGATTTAGCGTTATTGGCACTACCGTATGCAACCGATAAGTTTCATACTCAAATTTTAGCGAAAGATCATTTTAGTCTGGTGCACCATAAAGATTATATGCCAGCAAAGGGTGTAGAAGACTTTAATTTATTACCAGATGCCAGTGTGTTTTTGTTAGAGCGAGAGCACTGTATGACGGGTCACGCGCTGAGTGCGTGCCATTTAAACCGCTCTAGTTGTATTAACCCATTTGAAGCGGCAAGCTTGCATACGTTACTCAGTATGGTTGAACACCAGCTCGGGGTGACCTTTTTACCACAAATGGCAATTAATGCCGGTATTTTAGATAATAAACAGATGGTAGCCACGCCTTCACAAAGCGATGCCTATCGCGATATTGGTATTCTCTGGCGAAAAACAACAGGACGTATTCGCGATTTTAAATTGTTTAGCCAGCAGCTTGAGGTGTTTTTACAGCACCAATGTAGTTTAAACTTTAATGAGCCAGACAAATAAAATTAACCGCTATTAAAAAGTTAAAGCAGCCTACAATGGCTGCTTTAGACGTTCAACGTGGCTTTCAAATGGTTCCAGTTCAGGTAAAAAAAGTAAGTAAATCCATACCACTACATTAAAGTAGGGTATGCACCCTAATGCAGTAAACACCTTAACGGGGTAACCTTTTAAACTTGCATACCTGTAACATTGGTAAGCAATAATAAAGTGAATGATCAGTAATAATATAACTAGTTGCGCCATACCTGCCTCCCTAAAACCCTTGTAGCTTAAAATTAACGATGTGTTGCTAGTGGGTAATGTCATGTTTATACAGTGTAATCCTTTAAATTACATGACATCCTCTTTATCTGATAAAGAAAGTATAGGCAAGAAAGAAGATAATGGAAGAAAAAAGTGACGTGAAATTGTTCGAATTTGTTAGTTTTAATCTAGGCTATTGTTGGTAATACTTTTATTTTGATAAATTTTTTCAAGCTCATCATTTATTTTTTCAACGGGCACTGGGCGAGCAATAAAGTAACCTTGCCCGTAGTCCACACCAATATCTTTTAAAGTAGAAAATATTTCTTTATTTTCAACATACTCTGCAACAGAGTACTTATCAAGTGAGCGGCTAATATCGTTAATTGCTTTTACTAAAGCAAGGTCAATAGGGTCATTAAGCATGTCGCGAACAAACGAGCCATCTATTTTTACATGTTGAGCAGGCAGCTGTTTTAGGTAACTAAAAGTACTAAAGCCGGTTCCAAAATCGTCTATTGAAAAGTGGCAACCTAAAGAGTTGAGTTTTTCAATCATCTTACGTGTAGCTTGTATGTTATTTATGCTTGCGGATTCGGTGATCTCAAAAATTATCCGAGTGGCGGGAACATTGTACTTTTCAAGGTTCGACTCAATGAGTGGTAGCAGTCGCTCATCTAAGAATGATTGCGCAGATAGATTAATAGCAACTTGGCTAAGTTGAGGGTATTTTGCAACACTTTCAATCGCATTTCTAATTACGCACTGGTCCATTAAAAAAGTGTCGTTCAGCATTTCTAGTGACGGAATAAACTGATTAGGGTAAATGAGAGTGCCTTTAAGTTTTAACCGCAATAGCGCCTCAAAGTACGCAACTTTTTCTGCTTTAAAATCCCATATAGGCTGGTAATGTAATTCAATATTATTTTGTTGAAGTGCTTGGCGGATTTCGTGCCCCCACTCAAGACCTGTTTGAAGCGTGTTGTTTTGCGCATCTTCTTTTGAGTAGCAATGAACTAAATTACGGCCTAAGTTTTTTGCAATATACAAAGCAATATCGGCTTGCTTTAAGCACTCATTTGGGTCGTTATTGTTTACTGTAATTTGCGTTAAGCCGATAGAGCAGCTTATTGTGTAGCTTTGCTCTTTAGACTTAAAGGTATGCTGCTCTATGGCACTACAAACACCTTCTGCAATAAGGTGCGCATCGAGTAGGTTCATATTTTTTAGAATGACGGCAAATTCATCGCCACCAATACGACACACTAAATGTTCTTTTTCAATGTTGTCTTTAAACAGCTGTGCCACATCTTTTAAGACCAGGTCGCCTTGATGATGGCCTTGGCTATCATTAATAATTTTAAAATGATCAAGGTCAATGTAAATCAAGGCATGCTCAACATCGCTGTGAGTATGTTTGGGTTTACAAATACGACTTAGCTCTTGGTCAAAGTGGTATCGGTTGTGTAGGCCAGTTAATGGATCATGTAGCGCAAGGTGGCGTAATTGAAGTTCGGCTTGCTTACGTTCGTGAATGTTATCAATAGTGACAGTGATCGTTGCATTATTACGTCTGTTTTTAATTAGCTGCAACCGACATTCAACCCAAATTTGGCCTCCCTTTTTATGTTGGAGTTTTATTTCTATTTGTTGATGATCGGTTCCACCTCCGAGTATATCGTCGATGGTTGCTTTTAGCTTTATTTGGCATTCGCCAGTATAAAATTGAGTAAGGCTTTTTTGTAGGCTCGATTTAACGCCAAATCCACTTAAGGTTTCCCAAGCTGGGTTTATAAAGCGAATTTTTCCTAACTGGTCGAGCTCAAGTACAACAGTATTAAGATGCAATAATATGCGCTGATGAGCTGAAAATAGTTCTTTATACCTTACTTCGCTTACGCTTAACTGCTCTACTTTTTGTGCAAATTCGGCGTAGCTCACCATAAAGTCTTCTCGGCGAGCGGCATGATCACATACTTTATTTAAAAATGAAGGTTCGTAAGGTGCGCGAATAAAATCGGTTACGCCCGATAACAAAAGCTGCTCGGCATAGTCTGCATCAGCATTATCTATAATAGTTACAATGGCTTGCTTAGGGTTGTGCTGTAAAATATTTTCAACGAGTAAGCTAGATTCATCGGCTTTTTCTTGCGTGGTATCAAGTAACACAATAGAGAATTTTTGCTGATTGTATTGGTTAAGTGCGGCTTTACACGTTGTAACATGTGTAATAGCAAAGTTGAGTTTTAGTTCTTCACTTATAGACTCAACTTTACTGGCATCGGGCTCTAGCAAAAGTAGGTTGAGTCGACTGCTTTTTTCTAAATGTGTAGATAAAACATTAGCCAAAACTTGCGGTAGCATGTCTTGGTTTTCAAAAGGTAAAACAGCATCGATTCCATAACTACGGGCGGTTGTTTCTGCAATTCGTTCGCAGTAAGTCGGTGGCATAAGCAAAATAGGGGTGTTTTTAGGGGTTTTTAATAGACCGGAGCGAATCATACGAGAAAAACGCCAACCGTCTATTTTCCCCACATTCAGCCCCGTGATAATAATATCAACGGGTTGTTGCTTTAGAGTTTTAAGGGCTTCCTGGCTATCGTTTGCTTCAATAAAACTAAATACGTTAAGCTTTTTTAAAGTATCTTTAATTACCCTGCGCTCAGCACGGCTTGCATTTAAAATTAGCAAATTTAATTGTTCTGCCACGCAGGAGGTCCTAAAAATCGTAACTTACTACCATTCCTAAGGGTAATGAGTTTTGTTAGCAAGAACAAGTAGATTTGAATAATCACTTTGAATAGAAGGACGCTTAGGTTTACAGAAGTTGAGCTGGCTTCTTGAGCTTAATTCACGATAGATATACACTTGGCGCGATTTTTAATGATGTGGATTACCAACTATGCGCGTAGCTGACTTTAGTTTTGACTTACCCGATGAATTAATTGCTCGCTTTCCTAAAAAAGATCGTACGAGCAGCCGCTTATTAAGCCTTGATGGTCCAACAGGGGAGATAAGCCATAAAGTATTTAGTGATATTCTTGAGCTAGTTAACGAAAACGACCTACTCATCTTTAATAATACGCGAGTAATACCCGCGCGTATGTTTGGTCAAAAAGCATCGGGCGGTAAGGTTGAGGTCCTTGTAGAACGGGTATTGGATGAGCACCGTGTACTTGCCCATGTTCGTGCAAGTAAATCATTAAAACCAGGTAATGAGGTTATTTTAGAAGGCAAAGCTAAAGCCATTATGATTGCCCGTCACGATACTTTATTCGAACTTGAATTTGATCACAGCAAAAATGTACTCGATACACTTAACGATATTGGCCACATGCCATTACCGCCTTATATAGACCGACCAGATAATGAAGCTGATCGCGAACGGTATCAAACAGTCTACGGTGAAAAGCCTGGGGCTGTGGCAGCGCCTACAGCAGGCTTGCATTTTGACGAGTCGCTTATGGCTGCGCTTAAAAATAAAGGTGTAAAAATGGCGTTCGTTACGTTACACGTAGGTGCAGGTACATTTCAGCCCGTTCGTGTAGAGACGATTGACGAACACGTAATGCATTCAGAATATATTGAAGTTCCACAAGATGTGGTAGACGCCGTTGCACAAACTAAAGCAAATGGCGGGCGTGTTATCGCTGTTGGCACCACATCAATGCGTTCACTAGAGTCGGCTGCCAAAATACATGGCGGCAAGCTAGATACTTACTTTGGCGATACCGATATCTTTATTTTTCCGGGTTACCAATTTAACGTCGTCGATGCCATGGTCACTAATTTCCATTTACCTGAGTCAACGTTGATTATGTTAGTGAGCGCGTTTAGCGGACAAGACAATATTATGGGTGCTTATAACACTGCAATAGAACAAAAATATCGCTTTTTTAGTTATGGCGATGCTATGTTTTTAACACGTAAATAGCGCTGTTTTATTTATTATTAAATAAAAGTAACACTCAACCCCAGCATACTAGCTGGGGTTTTTAGTTGTAGGTGATTATCACGAGCGAATTTACCGCAGCTAATAGTATTAGCTGTGCAAAAAGGGTAGAATCGAGCGGTTAAATTATAGCTTGTTGGACTGTTTTTCCGACATTGAGGATGATATGAAATTTGAATTAGACCGCACCGACGGTAAAGCGCGCCGCGGCCGCCTGATTTTTGACCGTGGTGTAATAGAAACGCCCGCATTTATGCCTGTAGGTACTTACGGTACTGTTAAAGGTATGACACCTGACGAAGTAAAAGCAACAGGTGCACAAATTTGTTTAGGTAATACCTTTCACTTAATGCTTCGACCTGGTACTGAAATTATTAAGCAGCACGGCGACTTACACGACTTTATGAATTGGGATTTTCCAATTTTAACTGACTCAGGCGGTTTCCAAGTATTTAGCCTTGGCGCAATGCGTAAAATTACCGAAGAAGGTGTTTTATTTCAATCACCAGTAAACGGTGATCAAATAATGATGTCGCCAGAAAAGTCAATGGAAGTACAGCGTGATTTAGGCTCAGATATTGTAATGATATTTGACGAATGTACGCCGTATCCAGCAACTGAAAAAGAAGCTAAAGATTCAATGGAGCTGTCTCTTCGTTGGGCAAAACGCTCAAAAGAAGGTCACGGCGATAACCCATCTGCGTTATTTGGTATTATTCAAGGTGGCATGTACCCAGAATTACGTGCACAATCGCAAGCTGGTCTAGAAGAAATTGGCTTTGATGGTTATGCACTAGGTGGTTTATCAGTTGGTGAACCTAAAAACGAAATGATGAATATTCTTGATCATTGTGCGTACAAAATGCCCGAAGATAAACCACGATACTTAATGGGTGTGGGTAAACCAGAAGACTTAGTTGAATCGGTACGTCGCGGCATAGATATGTTTGACTGTGTTATGCCAACGCGCAATGCGCGTAACGGTCACTTATTTATTACTACGGGTATTATTAAAATCCGTAACGCTGTGCATAAAACAGATACCGGTCCACTTGACCCTGATTGTGATTGCCATACGTGTAAAAATTACTCGCGCGCTTATTTACATCACCTTGATAAATGTAACGAAATTTTAGGTGCACGACTAAACACAATACATAACTTACGTTACTATCAGCGTGTTATGGAAGGCCTGCGCAATGCAATTAGCGAAGGTAAACTAGAAGAATTTGTAAAAGATTTTTACGCTCGCCGCGGCCAAGACGTGCCAGAGCTTGCAGATATAAAAAATTAAACTTTAAATTTAAAGAGGAAGTATTATGAGTTTATTTATTTCAAACGCACACGCATCAGCTGGTGCACCTGCAGCCGGTGGCGGTATGGAAATGCTAATTATGTTAGCTATTTTCGGTTTAGTTTTTTACTTTTTAATTTACCGCCCACAAGCTAAGCGCGTTAAAGAGCATAAAGGCTTAATGAATGCGATGGCTAAAGGCGATGAAGTACTAACCCAAGGTGGTTTAGTTGGTAAGATTGTTAAAATTGCTGAAGATAAAGATTTCATCGTTATCTCTTTAAATGAGCAAGCAGAAGTGACAGTACAAAAAGCATCTGTATCTGCTGTATTGCCAAAAGGCACAATGAAGTCGCTATAAAAATAATAAGGACGACCCCGTGTTAAACAAGTTTCCAGTGTGGAAGTATTTACTTGTTTTAGCTGTGGTTGCCATTGGCCTTTTATATGCTTCTCCAAACTTGTATGGCCGTGATCCGGCTATACAAGTTTCGGGTGCTAAAGGTGCTGATGTTGATCTCAGTGTTGTAGACAAAGTAAATGAAACCCTTAAAAAACATAACGTAGCGGTTAAATCAACCAAGCTTGAAGGCGGGCAAATACTTGTTCGTTTCAAAAATGTTGAAGAACAATTAAAAGCGCAAGACTTATTGCGTGACTCGCTAAGTGACGATTACATTTCAGCCATTAATATGGCGCCTGCTCAACCTCTTTGGTTAAAATCCCTTGGTGGAAACCCAATGAAGCTAGGTCTAGATTTAAGTGGTGGTGTACATTTCACTATGGAAATCGACATGGCAACAGCGGTTGATAACCAGCTTGAGCAAATGGAACAAGATTTCCGTAGCGATCTGCGTGAAGAAAAACTTCGCTATCGCAGCGTTCGTCGTGTAGCCGGCTCTGACCGCATGCGTGTTGAAATGCGTAACGAAGAAGATAAAGACGCCGCAGAGCGCTTTCTAGAATCTCGTTATCCACTTAACGTATACATTGATGACAGCAGTAACGATAATGCATTTTTTGCCACCATGAGTGAGCAAAAGCTAAAAGAGATTCGTGATTACGCCATCAAGCAAAACGAAACAATTATTCGTAACCGTATTAATCAAATTGGTGTTGCAGAGCCCAACGTACAACGCCAAGGTGCTGAACGTATTATTGTGCAATTACCTGGTGTGCAAGATACCGCTCGTGCTAAAGAAATTTTAGGCGCTACGGCGACACTTGAATTTCGTGAAGTAGACGAAAACGCTGACCCAAGCGCAGCAGCTCAAGGCCGTATCCCAGCGGGTACTGAAATGATCATGAGCCGCGACGGTTACCCTGTAGTACTTAAAAAACGCATTATTCTTGAAGGTAGCCACATCACTGGCGCGCAATCTGGCGCAGATGAATACCAACGTCCACAGGTAAGCATTTCACTCGACAGTAAAGGGGGTTCAAAAATGAATGCCTTTACTAAGCGTGCTATTGGCAAGCGTATGGCAACGGTATTTATTGAATACAAACCATCAGGTAAAAAAGACGAAAACGGAAAAGCACTTCCGCCTATTAAGGTCGAAGAGGTTATTAACGTGGCAACGATTCAAGCTCGTTTAGATCGCTCTTTTCGTATTACAGGTATCGATAACCCAGCAGAAGCACATAACTTAAGTTTACTGCTTCGTGCCGGTGCGCTTGTTGCGCCAATTCAGATTGTTGAAGAGCGCACAGTAGGCCCAAGCCTAGGCCAAGAAAACATTGAAGCGGGTATGACTGCGGTTGCACTTGGTTTTGCGTTTGTACTTGCCTTTATGCTTATCTACTACAACGGCTTTGGTTTAGTAGCTAACTTAGCGCTTGCTGCTAACTTAGTGCTTATTGTTGGAATAATGTCACTTATTCCGGGTGCTACGTTAACCCTACCGGGTATTGCAGGTATTGTACTTACAGTCGGTATGGCGGTTGACGCTAACGTACTTATTTTTGAACGTATTCGTGAAGAGCTAGCCGATGGTCGTAGCCCGCAACAAGCCGTTCATTTTGGTTACGATAGCGCATTTAGCACTATATTTGATGCTAATATCACTACGCTAATTGCGGCAATTATATTGTTTGCTGTGGGCACAGGCCCAATTGCAGGCTTTGCGGTTACATTGGCTATTGGTATTTTAACTTCAATGTTTACAGCCATTGTTGGTACCCGAGCGGTGATCAACTTATTTATTGGTGGTAAACGCATTGATAAACTTTCTATTTAAGGAGCAGACATGCAAATTTTAAGTTTGGGTAGTAGAACCCTTCGTTTCATGTCTCTTCGAAAAGTAGCAATGGGCTTTTCTACGCTATTAATTGTAGCGTCGATAGTTTCAATGTTCACGAAGGGCTTGAATTTTGGTCTTGATTTTACTGGCGGCACCGCGGTAGAAGTGGGGTTTTCTCAGCCGGCAGACCTTAAAAAAGTGCGTAATGTATTAGCTGAGAATGGGTTTGCTGATGCGTCAGTGCAATTATTTGGTTCAAGCCAAGATATATTAGTGCGTTTAGCTCCACGTGGTAGCGACGTAAAAGCAGAAGTGATTGGTAACCAAGTAATTGATGCACTAAAAAAAGCGGACGACAGCGTAGTAATGCGCCGTATTGAGTTTGTTGGCCCAAGTGTCGGTGAAGACTTAAAAGAGCAGGGTGGCCTAGCCATGTTAACTGCGCTTATTTGTATCTTAATCTACGTTGCATTTCGCTTTGAATGGCGATTTGCTGTTGGTGCTGTAGGCGCGCTATTACACGATGTAATTATTACGTTAGGTTTGTTTTCAATTTTGGGTTTAGAGTTCGATTTAACTATATTAGCGGCAATATTGGCGGTAATAGGTTACTCACTTAATGATACTATTGTTGTATCTGACCGTATTCGTGAAAACTTCCGTAAAGTACGCATCGACGATACCGTTGAAATTATCGATATTTCACTCACGCAAACACTTAACCGTACTCTTGTTACATCAATCACCACTATTTTGGTATTGATTGCATTGTTTGTATGGGGCGGACAAACTATTCATGGTTTTGCTACTGCATTATTGTTTGGTGTATTTATTGGTACGTATTCATCTGTATATGTTGCAAGCTCAGTTGCGCTTGCAATGGGGGTGAGTAAAGAAGATTTAATACCAGAAGTAATAGAAAAAGAAGGTGCAGATCAAGATCCAATGGCAATGCCATAATCTTAAATGCATTAAAAAAACCGCTCAATGAGCGGTTTTTTGTTGCCTGAAATATAAGAATTTGAAATAAATATGTCATACACAGTTGCTATTTTATTGCTCTAATCAAAATGATAATTGAGCCCAGTAGTGACCCTTCAACGACAAGCCTTAGAGGCTATTTTATATAGCGGAGAAGTAACCACGTTATTTCAGCCTATTTTAGATATATCTGGTCAGCTCATTCTTGGTTATGAGGCACTTAGTCGCGGTCCTCAAAGTAGCCCATTAGGAATGCCCAACTCGTTATTTAAAGCTGCGCATCAAGAAGGCCTTATTTCTGAGTTAGAGCTGCTGTGCCGCTCAAAAGCAATAGAAAACTTTGTTAAGCTAAATCTGCAAGGTAAGCTTTTTTTAAATGTAAGCCCAAAAACGTTACTCGATCCTTGCCACCCAAAAGGCGAAACACGACACCTAACCGAGCATTTTGGTTTAGCGACTAATCGTGTTGTTATAGAAGTGACAGAGCAAGACAAAGTAGATAACGACGACTTATTAATTAAAACCATTGCGCATTACCGAGAACTGGGCTTTACCATTGCGATTGATGATTTAGGGGCTGGCTACTCTGGCTTGAAACAGTGGTCGGCACTGCGTCCCGACTATGTAAAAATAGACCGCTATTTTATCGATCATTGCGATCAAAGTGAGGTAAAAAAAGAGTTTTTAAAATCAATTATTGTTTTAGCTAAAGCAACAAACACCTTAGTGATTGCAGAGGGCATTGAACGCTCTGAAGAGCTAGCATTGGTTGAAAGTTTAGGCATTAATAACGTACAAGGTTTTTTATTTGAACGACCTAACTTGAAACCAAGCCGTGATTTTAGCTCTGCGCAAATACAAGCCCTTACATTTAAATTATGTGATCAGTTTGACCAATCAATGGCAATTGGTGCGCTAAGCCAGCCACAAAAAGCTATTGCAAGTGATACCCGTTGCAAAAACGCGCATTTACTTTTTGAGCAAGATAAAACAATTATTAGCATACCAGTAATCAATCAACAGGGGCGGCCTGTTGGCTTACTACATAAAGACCAACTTACCGAGGTGTTTGCAGCACCCTACGGTCATGCCCTTTATGATAAGCGCCCTGTTATAGAGTTAATGGATAAACAACCCCTAATTGTTGATGAAGACCAAAAGCTAGATACGGTGAGTAAGCAAATAACTGAGCAAGACTTCGATATTAGGCGCCATATTGTTATTACTAGAGATAGCAATTATTTAGGGCTCGCGCCACTAAGAGATATTTTAAAACACATAACAGAAGAAAAAATTCGCCACGCACAGCACGCTAATCCGCTAACAATGCTGCCAGGTAATGTCGCTATTAACGAGGCTATAGAGCAAAGGTTACGCAATAAAAATAAATTTCACCTAGCTTATATTGATCTGAATCACTTTAAACAGTTTAACGATCTTTATGGCTACGCTAGTGGCGACAGTGTCATTAAATTATTGGCTGATGTAACAGTGCAAGCCTGTGTAAATAGTGCTAACTTTGTAGGGCATATTGGTGGTGACGATTTTATGGTTGTTTTTGATCAAAATGATGCGGTAAGTATTTGTAACCGTATTATTGAACAGTTTGAACATCGTTCTCGTACCTTTTTTACGCCCGACCATATAGCCAGTAAAGGTTATTGGGCTACAAACCGAGAAGGTGAAAAGCAGTTTGTACCGTTACTTACCTTATCAATAGGATTAGTTGAACCCGATTTACAGCAGTGTAAAAATAGCCATCAGGTTGCAGCATTAGCAACGGATGCAAAAAAAGAAGCCAAACGATTTCGTCATAGCTATCTTTTTACATGCAAGCGAAGGCGCCCAGGGCCTGCAGTAGTGCGATTAGCAACTAGTAAAAAGGTAATTTACTAATAGGTGATCATGATGTTGCCATTAAAGTGTATCGTATGCGTAGTTAGCTTGTTGATTGGAAGTGCTGTAGCAAGCGAAGTCAATACTGTAAAAATTCCGAAAGATCAACATGCGCATTTTGCTCGTGATGATTACCTCTATGATATGCTAACCAAGGCATTGATAAGAGCCCAATACCCTGCCGAAATAGAGCTTGTTGATGTACACCCGCATCAGCAGCGTAACTTAATGTCACTTGATGACGGCTCGCTTGATTTATATTGGAGCATGAGTAGCCCTGAACGAGAGTCATTGGCAACCGCCATCAAAATTCCATTGTTTAAAGGTTATATAGGTAAAAGAGCGCTAGTTACAAATAAAGACAATTTAGATAAATTTAAAGACATAAAAACGCTTGAGCAATTATCAAAGCTTAGTTCGGTACAGGGGCACGACTGGCCTGATATGCGCATATTGGTTAATAACGGTTTAAACGTGAGGCCATTATCAAACCTAAAAGCCATGTTTGTGCTTACTAGCCAAGGCCGCATAGATTATTTTCCGCGCTCATTTATTGAAGTAAATTCTGAGCTTTTAGAGCCACAGCATAAAAATTTACGTGTTGTGCCTAATTTATATATTAGCTACCCAACAGCGCTGTATTATTTTGTTTCTAAGGATAAGCCCGAATTAGCGAAAGCGGTTGAGCAGGGAATAAAAATAATGCAGAAAAATGGCGAGTTTGATGCGCTATTTTATGAATACTTTGCAACAGATTTAAACTCCCTTCCTTATACAAAAGGGGAAACTATTGAAATTAAATTGGTAAACCCTTACTTTTAAAAACAAAAAAGGAGCCTAGGCTCCTTTTTTAGTTGTACCAATTATATTGGTAAAAGCAATTTATTAGCGAAGTAACGACTCAGTTAACACTGGGCGAATTTCGCGAATAATAGCTTGAGTCAGTTTTGGTGCGCCACAAATGATATTGCCACTGTGGTTATAGTTATTACCACCAGCAAAATCGACAACCATACCACCCGCTTCTTTAACCATTAGCTCGCCTGCAGCAGAGTGCCAAGGTTTTAAGCCAATTTCAAAAAAGCCATCAACACGGCCAGCTGCAACATACGCCATGTCTAATGCAGAACAACCTGCACGACGAATATCAGCAGTATGAACAAATAATGCTTTAAACGCTTCAGTGTATGCGTCTGTATGTTGTTTATGCTTAAAAGGGAAGCCCGTTGCTAAAACTGTACCAGCAAGAACGGTTGTTTTGCTTACGCGTAAACGTTTGCTGTTAAGTTGTGCGCCTTGACCTTTAGATGCAGTGAAAAGCTCACCACGGATTGGATCATAAATAACGGCTTGGTCTAAACGACCTTTAACTTTAAGTGCAATAGAGATTGCGTAATGTGGGATACCTTTGATGAAGTTTGTTGTTCCATCGATAGGATCTACAATCCATTGGTAATCATCATCCTTGCCTTTGTGTTCACCTAGTTCTTCGCCCACAACAGAGTGAGTAGGGTAAGACTGTAAAATAGTGTCACGGATTACGGCTTCGGCTTCTTTATCAATATTAGTTACTAAGTCGTTAGCGCCTTTTTGTTGCACTTCAACTTTTGATAAGTCTTCGCTAGCGCGAAGTAAAATTTTGCCTGCGTTACGCGCAGCGCGAACCGCAATGTTTAACATTGGATGCATGGAGTTACCTTTGGGTTGTAAAAGAACGTTTGTATATTTCAGCCGGCGTATTTTAGCGACTTTTGACATAAAGTAAACAATAAACCCTAAATACTTGTGAGTGTTTTTTGTACAGCATTGAAAGTGTTGCACATTTAATTTAAATCATCGTGTATCTGCTCTATTACATATAAAAACTATAAAAAAGCACTTTACCTAAAGTTAGCTTGAGGTTTTATGATGCGTTTAAATTAACTCACAAGGACACAGTATGTATTTAGAACACGTAAACTTAGTTGTTAAAAACATCGATACCATGATTCGTTTTTACCAAGCTATTTTCCCGCATTGGGTAATACGAAGCGAAGGACGGGGTGATTGGTATGGAAAACCAAGGCGTTGGATCCACTTTGGTGACGACACGCAATATATAGCAATGAGCGATCATGGTGAGGGTGAAAACAGAGCGCTTTCAGGACATCAAGTTGGTTTTGCTCACTTTGCTTACGTAACGGCTAATTTAGATAATACGGTATCACGTTTAAATAAAGCGGGTTTTGCAGCATATAAGCACGGTACTAAAAATCCATTTAGAAAAAACATCTACTTCAGAGACCCTTCGGGTTTTGAGGTTGAGTTTGTAGAGTATTTGTCCGATGTTCCTGCTGAGCGAAATAATGATTTATAAGCCTGCAATTATAATATGGCTGCTAAAAAGCAGCCATATTAAAGCAAATACGGTTGTACTTATTTGTTACTTACCCCTAGCTGTGCCTTCAAATCGTTTGCAAAGCTAATAAACTTTTCTTTTATGGTACGCTTTACCTTTACTTCAACCGACCCTAATATTGCTTTGCCTTCAATATGAATGGTAGGGCCTTGGCGCTTATTTAATGTGACTGATTTGTTTTCTAAGGTGCTTAAAATACAAAACATTTTAGACACTACATTAACATGCTCGGGTACATAAATTTCGTCGCTACCAAAAATACAATTAACATGAATTGTCACGTTTTGATGTGTAAATATAGCGTCGGTGAAATCGAGTACCACAGAGCCCATATAATTATTTAGGTAAATATTTTTAGGCACTACCCATTGTCCGCTTCTCTCGTTTGAGCCCAAAATACTACGAAGTGTAATATCGTCATCACTATGCTGTTGTGCACTGTAATTTGGCGTAAACTGCGATTGTTTTTCAGCTTTGTATTGCTTGTCGGTATTAAGTGTTAGGTCTTCTACTAACGTTAGCAGCACTAAATTGTCTTTGGCGTCCATTGCTTGATCTAATCGTCTTTCAAATGCCTCAACCGATATAACGCCATGGCTATAGTTATAAATTAACTGATCAATCACCTGTTCGCGTACTTGCTCTATTGGGCGGTCTTCAACTTTAACTGACATGAGTAATTCCTTATTGTATTTGCTATTAGCTAACTAGATAGCAAACCGTATACCACAATTAATTTTATTTATAATCAATGATTTAGTTTTATAGTGCTGAATTGTTAGTTGTTATATTAACGATACATTAACCAAAATAGCAATAATCTAGTAATTTTCACACTTTGAGAAAGTTTTACTCACTTCCCTGTAAATAGGGGGAATACGCCAAAGCTGTAACAATACAAATTTATCATTAAGTGATTGATTTTTAATGTTAAATAAAGTTGGCTTGATGTTCGCATTAGTTAAAGTGTCTTTAATCAAAAGGAGAAAGATTATGAAAACATTTAACAAATCTATTATCGCCGCGTTAGTTCTTGGTACAACAGCAATGGGTGCACATGCAAACAGCTGGGAAAACGAAAGTAAAGATGCTTGGATTGATGGCAAGGCAGAAACTGTGCTTCTTATGAACACAGACCTAAACAACTTTGACATAAACACTGATGTAACAAATGGCAAGGTAGTACTTACAGGTAAAGTTGATAGCGAAGTAGAAAAAGAGCTAGCAGAAGAACTTGTACTTAGTCTAGATGGCGTCATGGACGTTGAAAACAGCCTAACCGTTGTTAAAAACATGAGCGCTAAACATACAGATTCTAAAATGATGGATGATGATAACGACCTAACGGACGCTAAAATCACCACCGTTATTACAACACGTTTCCTATTTGATTCAGAAGTAGGTGGAACCGATATTGATGTAGATACCGATAATGGTGTTGTTACATTAAACGGTTCGGTTGAATCATCAGCGGAGAAGCAGTTGGCAATCGAAATTGCTAAAAATGCTGAAGACGTTCGTGATGTGGTAGATAACTTATCTATCGTAGCTGAATAACGTTATACTCAAAGCCCAGCATTGCTGGGCTTTTTGTTTTTAATTGTTTGAAGGAGCTAAATAATGGATATCATTCGTATAATACTGTCTGTTTTGCTGCCACCACTGGGTGTTTTTTTACAAGTGGGCTTAGGTATGCATTTTTGGATTAATATTTTATTAACGCTGTTGGGTTACTTCCCAGGGTTAATACATGCAATTTATATTATTGCTAAAAAATAATGCGTTGCTGAGTTATATTTATGCTAGTTGTAAGTAAATATCGCTCAGCGCATTCAATTAATAAATATTATTTTTAATAGTTTTTACCGCACCCACTCAAAATTTCCCCAAATTTAGCCACTCAGCCCCTTTAAAAGATTACAATTTAAGCAGTTAGCTTACTGATTGTTAAAATAAAGGTTTTTGGTAGTGACAAGCCCTAAAAAAGTTTTTATACTGCAACCCGCTTTAGTCGCTCTGTGGCTAAACGCTTCAAAAATTAACTGCCTTGCAGTTATATAAAGTTGGCCCCTTAGCTCAGTTGGTTAGAGCACACGACTCATAATCGTTAGGTCCCCAGTTCGAGTCTGGGAGGGGCCACCACTTTTAACCTTTAACATAATCACTATCAGATAGTTAAAGTATATTCAGAAATTTTTTTACACCTTTTTTTACACCCCTATAAGTTATCATTGCTCAATTTCTTTGTCTATTAGACGTTGAAATAATGCTTTTAGCTCTGGGAATTCCAGTTCCGCTTTCTCTACCATGCGGTCTTTCAATTCGCTGAGCTTTTCAATACTGTGATTTCCATACGATTCTGCTTGCTCTCGAGGTAAACGGCCCAAACATTTTTCTTTTTGCCCTTCTGAGGCTGAAACATCAAGTAGTGCTTGCTCTACTAAATCTCTGATCCTGTGCTGAGTGAAACTACTTATGCTTTTTAAATCTGCTTTAGTTGATCCTAATCGCTCCTTTTTAGCTAATAGGCTAGCTTTCACATCGCTAAATTGTTTGTTTAGAGTTGTATCAACCTTACCGCGGTTGTATGGACTTTCAAACATGAACAAGGGCTCACCATTACAATCCTTAGTTACGTTCACATCCCTTTGTTGTTTACTTTTTTCTGTACTCAGTATATCAACTAGTCGCTCAGGGATAGGGTGTCGTCTAAACCCAGTTTTACTTTCAGGGGCGGGCACTTCAATAGACTGGTCATCTAAGTTGACGCGAGTCCACTGCCGTTCGTTAGTATTCCTCTCACGAGTTGATGCCATAAACTGAATAATTAGTTTTAGTCCCAATGAGTTGTAATTGCTCTTATAAGCTTCAATTATAAATTGAGTTAACGTCGACATCTTAGGTATCGTTTTATCTGTTTTATCAGCTCTAGAGCGCTCCCCCCTCATGATTAATTCTTGAACATTGATTTTGATACTTTCACTAGCTTTAGCTTTGTTAACAGCGGCTCTTACCATTTTAATAATTTCATTCCGATCGGATTTACAGCGAGATGAAACGGACCTGTCTAAGTAATCAGTTCTGAATGTTGCAATGCTGTAGTTGGCCATTATTTTCTCTCCCCATTGACCAGAAAAATATCGTGTTTGAATACGGCTAATCGCACCAGCACGTTTTTTTGAAGCTAATTCCTTATAAAATTCGAACAAGTCATGGAATGTGCTCAACTCACGATAGCTACCACCTAGAAGGTAACCTCGCTCTTTCCATGGCATTTTGGCTTTTCGTCTATCTATAAATCGCTTGTGTGCATCAATTATTGTCTGTATGTCCTCCTTAGTGAATAGGTGCTCTACCGGATATGAAATCAGCTTAAAATATTGACCATCACCACCATCTCTTAGTTGAATGATTTTTTCTTTGCGCGATACTTTGATTGACATACCAGGGTAGCCTTTTAACACTTTAGGCTTTCCTTCAAACGTCTGAATAAACTCTTTTATATTTAAATCTTTTGTTTCATTAGGTAGTCGGGTAATAACCTGAGAGCTTAATTTTATCTGGCTATCAGCAGTACCAGCTGCAATATTCACAACATTGCAATTTTTACCTAGATTCGCGTTTTCTTTCATATTAGTTAAATCAGTGGCGGCTAGCGCTAATTCAGCAACTAGCTGATTCAACTCCGATTTATTCAATCCTAAAGCAAGTACGTTGTTTCTAGCTGCTCGAACTTTTTGATTTGCAACGTGCCCATTGAGCACTAAATTCTCTATCGCATCCATGCGCATTCATCCTTTATAACACCCCTTCCTGGAGGCGATGTAGATGTTAGCGTATTAGACAGAACTGGACCGATAAAAAATAAATATTATTTATCAATGTATTAGGTTTGTTTTTTAATTGGTTTTATTCAGTGATATTTTTTTAAAAATTAAATTTGTTCGCTTTATTCTTTAAATAATTATTTAAACCCTTGGGATGACAGTACATTTTATATATAAAAAAAATTTACTTTGTTTCAGTCCGATCCAGAAAAACCTGTCATGATATAGAAAGTGTGCATGAGCTCAGGATTAAAAGTTTGGCTCATTGACATTTAGGAAGTTGTTTGGAGGAGTGAAAGAAAATACAGAGGAATGGTACTGACATACATGGCATCTATGATGCTATTCAAAACATAGGTCTATCAGTGCTAGGCCAGTAGGCACGGCAGAAAAGCAAACAGTAAACTGCTAGCAATTTAAACATGTAAAAAGGTCTAAAGTTAAACACAGCGCAGGATAGCGCGAATATCAACTAGGCAAGGAGATCAACAATGCCAAAAAATGCAAAAAAAAGTGTATGTATTCGACTAAGTAATGTGGAGTTTGAGTGTCTTCGTGAGCTCGCAGATAGCAATGGCGATAACCATACAGCGGCCGCTTCTAAGTTAGTCGTAAATGGGCTTCAAGCTTCAAAAGCTGAAGAGTTAGTGGAAAAGCGATTTGTGGACCTTGAGCGAAAGCTGACTCGTGCAACGTTCGCGATGCTGACAATACTAGTCAATCATGATGAGCAGGGGCGTATTGAATATGGGGAAAAAGTTAATGAACTCTTAAAAGGTAAGGGGTAAATTGATGAAGTTTCTAAAAATCATCTTACCCTTGGTGGCTCTTATTACGATACCTGTACTTTGTTTTCATTTGCTACATTATACAGGTTCTAACCCTTTTCAATTATCAACCTCGATAATGAAAGAGGTTATTGAGCAAACCCTAAAAATATCTATTCCAGTTGCATTAATTGTTGGTTTATTACTATTTCCCTTTATTAGGCAGCAAGAACGATATCAGCATGTCTCGGGGCCAGAGATGCTTTGCGGACGATCTGCAATTAAGCACGCATCTCATGCCTTGAAGACAGATAATGGGGTTCGTGGAATTAAAGTGCATCCTAAAATTGTACTAAAAAAACAAGATGAATGTGGTAATTTCTTCGTGTTTGGAATGCAGGGAGCTGGTAAATCTACAATTATTAAGTACTGGCTTAATCAGTTAATACAGCGAACGATTCCCATTCTTATTTATGATGAAAAAAGAGAATATACAGAGCTGTTTTATGATGAAAGCATAGTTTTGCTTAGCCCTGGTGATAAGAGAAGTGTTATTTGGGACTTATCAGCAGACATAAATGATATTAGTTCTGCTCGCACATTCTCAGAGGCAATTATACATCAAACATCGAATGAACCTTTCTGGTCTGATTCAGCTCGTTTAATTGTCACTGGTGCATTGATGTGTTTAATACGCAAAGAAATGCCCTGGGGATGGAAGGAATTACACAACCTTTTATTTAAAGACGCTAAGGCCTTACAAAAGGAGTTGGGATTATTCTTTCCTGAGGCTGCATTGTTTGCAGATCCAGAAAACAAGACTAGTGCGAGTGTTCTAGCAGTTGTCTCCTCACAATTGAGCTGGGTTCGATACTTATCTGAAGTGCAATGCTCAAATGCAAAAACATTTTCATTTAAGAATTGGATGAATGCTGACATAGCAAAAAAAGTAATAGTTCAAACCAACCCTTCGTATAGAAATATGAGTCAGTCCCTGTTTTCCGCAGCATTATCAATGCTGACTAATCAAATATTGGCATTGCCCGATTGTTCACGGCGAGAAGTTTGGCTTGTTTTAGACGAGATTGCAGCTATACCAAAAAACGACAGTATAGAGGTGTGGTTATCACGTTGTCGCTCTAAAGGTGCTCGTACTATTGCTGGGACTCAGAGTGTTTCGCAATTACAGTCTATTTATGGAGATAAGGACTCAGAAACCATCCTTAGTTTGTTCTCTACCGTGATAGCTCTCAGAGTTGGCGCTGCTGGGCATTCTGCTGGTATTGCGAGCCAAGCTATGGGGAGGCGAAGGGTAATTATTACCTCCACTAGTATTGATAGCTCTAAAAAAAAATCAGTAACGTATTCAGAGCAAGAAATCCCAGTTGTAACTGCTGAGCAGCTAATTCATGTTCCTAGGCCTGATAAGAAAGGGGTTACAGGTTTTCTCTCTATATCCGGTACAAACGCTGTGTATGAACTCAAATGGCCATATCCTGAGTTACCTAAAATAGCTCTTGGATTTGAACCAGGACCAATTGAAATGGAAAAAAAATTAAGCATCAATGTTGCCAAAAGTAAGGTAACTACAAATCCATTTATTAAAGGTAGTTGATATGAGCAATCCAGTACCAGTCAAAAATATTTGTTATTATCAACAATCTTCTTCAGCAGACTACTACCTAAAAGGGGGGGAGCCACCAGGAGAGTTTTTTGGTGAGCTTGTTCAGGAATTTGGGTTAGGTAGTTCAGTGAATGACAAACAATTTAATAACCTTATGAGAGGTTTCTGTCCAAAAGGAAAAACTAAACTCTGTCAAAATGCAGGTAGTGACAATAGGGTTCCTGCCTACGACATTGTTTACAGCCCCCATAAAAGCATTTCAATAATATGGTCCTGTAGTGAACTCGATGAGAGAGTAGCTATTCAAGCGGCTAATAACTCTGCTGTGAAGGCGGCATTAAGATTCTTAGAAGAGCATGCATCATTTTCAAGGCGAGGCCATAATGGAGCTTCGCTAGAAAAGCTATCAGGATTCCTAATTGGTATGTATGAACACAGTACGAGCCGAGAGCAGGATATGCATTTGCATATTCATTCGGTAATCATGAATTTGGCCAATCGTGACGATGGCACTTGGGGGGCAATTGTTGGTCGCTTTCTTTATACCTGGAGTGCAGCTGCTGATGCTGTTTATCAAAGTCAACTTGCCAAGCAAATGGCTAGTTTAGGATATAGCCTTAAAGTTTCTGAAAATGGAAAAGCGTTTGAAGTTTTAGGTGTACCCAAATCAATCTCAAAGCATTTTTCTAAGCGCTCAATGCAAATTGAAAAAAATATGGAAAGATATGGTAGTAGTAATCGTGCATCTAAGCTTGGAGATAAAATAGCTAGAAGTACCCGTAAAACTAAGGAAAAAGTTGACCGTCCTGCTTTGTTTTCAAGTTGGCAAAGGGAGTTAGCTGAACAGGGATTTGATAATTCAAATATAAAGTCTAATGAACGAAAGTTAATTGAGACGGCTAACCCAGATGAAAAATTTTGTGTGGAATCATTGCTTCAAGTGCTTGTCGAAAGCAAGTCTGTATTTAGAGAATGTGATCTTTATACTGAGGCATCTCTTCTTGCTTTAAGGACTGGTTATAGTGCATATCAGGCACAATTACTTGTGCAGAAAACCTTTGAGAATAAGGAACTCGTTAAGCTTGAAGTGGATAAAGGGCAAAATATATTATTTTCAACAAAAGAGGTCATAGCTGCTGAACAGGAGATGATATCGTTAGCTAAACAACTTAGTTCTTCAAATTTCCAATACAGCATTTTAGATCATGCTTTAGTAGAAGCTTTTGATGCGCAGCCTTTTGCCTTAACTTATGAGCAGAGGGAGGCAGCATACAAAGTGTGTTCTCCGAGTTGCTTATCTATCGTTCAAGGTTCAGCAGGTGCCGGAAAAACTACGCTGATGAAGGTTGTCGTTGATGTTTATGAGAAACTTGGAAGTAAAGTTGTAGGTGCCGCTAATACTAAAGCGGCTGCTTTTAACCTAGAAAAGCAAGCAAGTGTCGAAGGCTGTACTATTTGCCTTCTACTTAAATTGCTTGGCTCTAATAAACCGCCTTTAAAAAGGGGGGATGTCTTAATATTAGATGAGGCAGGCCAAATAGGTACCTTTCAAATGCTGGAATTGATGAGATATGCCAAACGGATGGAATTTAAGTTACTGATGGTTGGTGAAGATAAGCAGTTAGATGCGATCCAACATGGAGGGGTATTAAAGTATCTTTCATCACCAAACGTTATTGGAACTACAAAAATAGAAACGATAAAACGGCAAAGGCAAGATTGGGACAGGCAGTCGGTTGCAAATTTCCGAGATGGCCTTGCAGATAAGGCATTGGCTCAATATGTAAAGCGAAACCAAGTTCACATAGGCAGGGATCATGATGAAACGCTGGCTTTATTAGTTGATGCATGGAAAGAATTTATAAAAAAGAATTCAGGCAAGGAGTGCTTAATGTTGGCAAAACGATGGGCGGTTGTTAATGAACTAAATGAAGCCGCACGCCTTCATTTAAAATCATTAGATAAACTCGGTAAGGAAGATATAAGTGTAAGTGGCATTGTAAGTAAACATGCAGTTGAGTTTAAGGTTTCTATTGGTGAGCGGCTACGATTAACTAAAAATGATTATGCTAAGAATCTAACAAACGGCCATACAGGAACTGTAATAGAGGTAAAACGCAATTTAGATGATGAAGTTGTCTTACTTATCAAATTAGATATCGGTAGGACTGTAAAAATAAGAGCTTCAGAGTATTGCGACGAGAAAGGAAGGTTGTATTTAATTCCAGCTTACGCGCGAACGGTATATGCAAGTCAAGGGATTACTGTAAATGGAGAAACTTTTGTTTACTACGATAGCTCAATGGACAGGGCAAATACTTATGTTGCTTGCTCTAGACATAAAGAGAAGGCAACCATATTTGGCAATGCATCAGATCTTGAAGAGTACGTACCACTTTCTTATCAAAATGAACCAAACAAACCTTTAAAATTGCTTACTGCTATGGCTGCATGTATGTCCAGAGAAAGTAGTCCTAAATTAGCTTCTGAGTATTTAAAAAGTGAAGACTTAGTTCGATGTAAGTCAGAGGCTTTAAATCACAACTATATTCATTCTTTAATTTGATTTTTGAATGAAGGTGGGTAATCTTGATTTAAAAGCTACTTTTCAAGTTCTTCGACTTTTTTCACTCTGTTAATGTGTCAGAACTTGCTTAAATTAACACGTAACAGAAAGGGCTCAACGAGCCCATTTGTTGTTATTGTTGTATAAATAATATTAAACTTGTCCACCCACTCCTTTAAACTTCTCTACAAAAGCGGCGATTTTCTGAAACACGGTTTGCTTCTGGGTTCGGTACTGTGGGTTCAATGGGCTAAGTTTTGGTAGCGCCTCATTAAGTGCAGTGCCATTCTCAGAGGCATACTCTCGTTTGAGTGATGACGCAATATAGCGTTTGGCTGCATCTTCATTTAGCTTTTCAGAGGCAATAATGGTATCGGCTTCGTGCTTCTGCTCCGCCTGAGCAAACTTGAAGAAGGCGTCGATAATGCTGGCTTTGTCATTGATCTCATCAAGGTTTGTTTGGTTAATAAAATCAACCACTAAGCTCTCTTTAGATCTATTGCCAAGGCTACCACGGATCATACGACGGACTTCTTCTATCAAGCCTTCTTTGCTCTTGTTCTTCTTATTGTGATCAAAAATCAGTTCAAGAATGTAATCGAGGTTGATTTCTTGAGATTTAAGCAAATCAACTTCAAAGACCACATCGTCCCAGTCTACAGTTGACTTATCTTTATTCTGACCTTCTTTATCGCGTCGTAACCAGTCGCGCGTATCGTTGTAAGTAGAGCGATAATCTTGAATAGCACGTTCGCTAGGCATGTTGATGGCTTGCATTGCCTCGATGTCATCATCGTCCAGATAGAACTTTGATTTAAACTCTTCAACTGCTTGTTCATCATTGGTATCTAGGCTTTGCAGCGCTTTTAAACCAGCAAATTCATCATAGTTTTGTAAAATGTTTTCTGCTTTCAGGTATTCACCAAACAGCTTTGCAAATTCTTTTTTATCTTGCTCTTTCTCAATACTTTCTGGGTTTGGAAAGCGTTCTTGCAGCTCTTTAACGATATCAACAAACCCTCGACGCGCTTGTTTGTTAACAATATCGTAGAAGCCTTCCATGTATTCCTTGTAGCTCTTCTCCAATACCACGTTTTTGGTGTTTTTGTCACCAAACAAGGTGATGGCATCAATGGTTGCCTGTTCTAAATCACGGAAGGTAACAATATTGCCAAAAGTCTTAGTCGCATCATAAATACGGTTAGTGCGAGAAAACGCCTGCATCAAACCGTGATAGCGTAAATTCTTATCAACGAACAAGGTGTTAAGCGTAGGCGCATCAAAGCCCGTTAAAAACATACCCACTACGATGAGCAAGTCTATTTCTTGGTTCTTAACTCGTTGGGCAAGGTCACGGTAGTAGTTCTGAAAGCCATTACTGTCTACGCCGTAGTTAGATTTAAACATGGCGTTGTAATCGTTAATCGCGGCGCTCAAAAACTCTTTTGCGCTACTATTCATGGCATTGACTTCAAAGCTCTCATCTAAAATATCACCAATGGCGTCCTGCTCTTCATTAGCAGCAAATGAGAAGATAGTCGCAATGCGCAGAGGTTTACTTGTGGGGCTATTTTCTGCCTCGGCCTGCAATGTTTTGAAGGTTTCATAGTACGCTTTCGCTGCATCAACACTACTGACCGCAAACATGGCGTTAAACCCTTTTGCACCAGAATAGGCTCGATGAGTTTTCTGGTTAAAATGGCTCAGAATATACCGCGAGATTTCACTAATTCGCATGGGATGTAAAAACGCTTTCTTATTCTCGGCGGCACTGAGTTTTTTATCGTCTTGTTCAGTCTCAATGCTCTTAAATTGCGGACGAACATCGTTATAGTCCACTTTGAATTTAAGTACTTTTTCATCACGAATGGCATCCGTGATAACATATGTATGCAACTGCTGGCCAAACACGTCGCCCGTGGTTTCTGCACCCAAGGCGTTTTCAGGGAAAATTGGCGTACCGGTAAAGCCAAACTGGTAGTACTTTTTGAATTTCTTCTTGAGGTTTTTTTGCGCCTCACCGAATTGGCTGCGGTGACACTCATCAAAAATAAACACCACTTGCTTGTTGTATATCGCTAAATCGCTCTCATTCTTTATTAAATTGTTGAGCTTTTGAATAGTGGTAACAACAATCTTGTTATCGTCTTTATCCAGGTTGCTTTTTAGCCCTGCGGTACTGTCTGAACCATTCACACTATCAGGCGAAAATCGCTGATATTCTTTCATAGTTTGAAAATCGAGATCTTTTCTGTCTACCACAAAAAAGACTTTATCAATACTGTCTAAATCGGTGGCTAAACGTGCCGCTTTAAAGCTGGTGAGTGTTTTTCCTGAACCCGTGGTGTGCCAAATGTATCCGCCACTTTCAGGCTTAGCCCAATCTTTAGCGTTAAACGCGCTCTTTATCTTCCATAAAATACGCTCTGTGGCGGCAATCTGGTAGGGGCGCATTACCAGCAAAGTATTGCTGACATCAAACACCGAGTAACGCAATATTACTTCAAGCAACGTCTCTTTCTGGAAAAAAGTGGCGGTAAAGTCTTTTAAATCCTTAATAAGCGTATTGTCAGATTTTGCCCAGTTCATCGTAAAGTCGAAGCTGTTTTTGTCACGTTTCGTGGTATTGGCAAAATAGCGCGTGTCGGTGCCATTAGAGATCACAAACAGCTGCAAGAACTTGTACAAAGAGTTCTCGGCATTAAAGCTCTCTTTGCTGTACCTATGTATTTGGTTAAACGCCTCGCGGATCGCCACACCACGCTTTTTCAGTTCAATTTGCACCAAAGGTAAACCATTGACCAAAATCGTCACATCGTAGCGGTTGGCATGGCTTCCCGTTTGCTCAAACTGCTTAATCACCTGCACTTTGTTACGAGCAATGGTCTTCTTGTCGAACAGGTAGATGTTTTCTATATGGCCATCATCAAACACAAAATCGAAGATATAGTCACTATGCACCTTGCGGGTTTTGTCGAGAATATTGTCGCTGGGTGTGTTCAGGTATTGATCGCAAAAGCGAACCCATTCGGCATCAGTAAACTCAACTTTATTGAGCGCTTGTAGCTGTTTGCGCACATTCACCATCATGGCATCAGGCGTGGTTAGCGCAGGTAAATACTCATAGCCCTGATTTTTTAGGTCCTGAATCAGCTCTCGCTCTAAATCACCTTCGCTCTGAAAGTTTTCTGCTACTTTCCAATCTTTAGTGTATTTATCTAAAACAATAAAATTATTGGATTCTGCCACCGTTTTATAAGTCGTCATTCGTTTACATCCTTTTTCTTACTTCCATGCCCAAGTAGCTTTTTAACTTCGCGGTCAAAGTCAGATTCTATTTTTTGTTGTTTGTTAAATTGCTCATAAGCAGTATGGGCTTTTTGCTCAGCCGCCTTGCGGGTTACATTGCCATAGCCTTCTAACACTTGGTACTCATTAAAGGCTAAAAACTTATTCACACTTTCAGCGAAGGCTTCCATGGTAAAAGTATTACGGCGTTCAATAATACCTTCTATGTAATCAAAAAATGCTGACACAGCGCGTTCGAGCTTTTTAATTTCATCTTCTGCCAGATAGTTTTTCGCAACCGTAGTGTCTGATTTAAGTATCCGCCCCTCAGGTGCATTTTTATAAGTTGTCATACCCATTAATGGCTGACTGGCATCGGCTTTAAGTGCAATAATTTCAGCCGCAGTATGGCCGGTAATCGCAAAGTGAAACTTGTCTTGCACGTGGGCGTAAAATAAACGCGTAGTTTCTGATTTTGCATCGTAATCAATACTGCATTCAGCAAAAATATCGGTGATCTGCTGATAAATGCGTCGTTCACTGGCACGAATGGAGCGAACACGCTCTAGCAGCTCTTTAAAATAATCTTTACCAAATAAACGGCCATTCTTGAGGCGCTCATCATCCATGGCAAAGCCTTTGATGATGTAGTCTTTAATCAACTGTGTTGCCCAAATTCTAAACTGTGTGGCCTGCGCTGAATTAACCCGATAACCAACCGAAATAACGGCATCTAGGTTGTAGTACTTCACTGGCTTTGTTTGAGTCTTATCAGCAATAGCACCATGTGCAGTGGTATTTTCCAAAATGGAAATAACCAGTTCTTCTTGTAATTCGCCACTTTCAAAAATATTTTTCAAATGCTTAGAAATAGCAGGCACACCCACACCAAATAATTCAGCAATACGCTTTTGGGTCAGCCAAATGGTTTCGCCACTGAGTAATACTTCTACTTTCACATCACCGTTAGGCGCGGTGTAAAGTAAAAATTCAGAAGTTTGATCTTGTAGGCTGATGTTAGGCATTGGCTTCTCCTTGCAGTTTGAAACCATAGTTATTTAATAAATGTTCAAGTAGAAACTTAACAATCTGCTTCTCAGGTTCGGTAGGTTCTGCAACTTCTTCGTTTGATAATGAACGATGACTATAAAAGTGCATCACTCGTTTGGCGTATAGCTCGCGGCTTTCGGGTAATAACGCTGTCCAATCTGCGTACCCCAAAAATGCTGCGACTTTCTCATAAAGGTTGCGCAGCAAATTGAAGTGGAAACGCTGTATTTCATTGTTCGTAATAGCTTGTTCAATCAATTGCTTGATATACAAGTGATATGAAAAACTGGTATTCGCGCCACCTTTTTTTTCTTTTAGATCAAAGGTCCCATCTTCAAATCGTTGCAATAAGTAACAAATTTTCGCATTAAGCTCATTGTGTAACACATTGTAAAATAGTGGATTATGTGTCGATATGATAAATTTAAGCTTCTCAGATTTGCTTAACTTGATTAGTTCCGCCAAATTAACTGCAAGTTCAATTAAATGGTTTTCATCTAATGAGCTGACGGGGTCATCAATGAACACATATTCTAGCTGATTGAAGCTCTCATCATCCTCTTCATCAGGGTTATTCATGACCCTAACAACTTGCTCTAGAAGCCCATGAAAAATACTCCAGACAAAGTTACTTTCTTCGCCCTTAGATATTTTTACATGCTGTGCCCTTTCAGCATTTCCTCGCTCAAATGAAAACGTTACTTGAGTAAAGTCTTCATTAAAATGAGGCGTCAACTTCTCGTTGCTATAACGCTGAAACAACCTGGTGATGTTAGCCTCTTGACCTTGTACTTTTAATATCCAATCGATAAACGTATTGGGTTGGATTTTTAACTTAGGTTCTGCATCTGCATCTAAGTCGTTATCCCAGTAAAACAAGTCTTCTGTAAACGCGTTGTAATATAAAATCTTGTGGCGCGACAGAGGCGCTTGCTCTGCATCAATAAGCGCATCTTGCCCATCGTCTTTCGGCGCAATGATCTCTTTAAATTCACGCGACAAACGCGTTTTACCTGTGCCGTTAAAGGCATAGATCAACTGCACCTTTTTGTCGGACGCTTGCAACAACTCTGCTATTTCCGTTAGCGTTTTACTCATTAAGCGGCCTCATCTGAATAAGATTTCGGGAAGCTCAACAACAGGTCACGATAGTACTCGTATTGCTTTTGGCGTAATTCGATTTCGCGTGGGAGACCTTCTTTAATAGAACAGGTCAAGGAGTCAAATTTATCTAAGATAGCAACAATGCGTTCTTTTTCTTTTGGAGTAGGATTTGGAATTTTGATACTTCCTAAGTTCTTCTTATTCAACTTGGGCTGGGCTGCGCCGGAAATGTAAGGAGTTAAGTCGATACTATTCAGATAGTATTCAACGTACTTTCTCTCCGCATAAGTTTCAAATTTGAGCACGTGAGCATGATTATTTACCCATGTTTTACCACTAATACTAAATGCTATAGGAGTATTACGGGCTAATAGATTTGCGCCATCCTCAGAGACTAATAAGTAATCACCATCAAATATGTAATCCTTAACATAATCGACAATACCAGATGCGCCGTAGTATGGAATATCGCCAGCTTCTCTCAGCCCACTGGTAATTGGTTTACGCTTTGAGTCTAGATTTTCTGCAAGCTCACCTAACGTCTTCCACTCAACTTCGCCATCTTCAAAGCTCAACAACTGGTCGCGGTAGTAGTTGTATTGTTTTTTCCGCATGTCAAGCTCGGCGGTCAGCTCGGCGGTCAGCTCGGCGGTCATGGCAGTAAATGCGTCCAGAATGCGCACAATTTCAGTTTGTATTGCCAGCGATTTTTCTGGGTTATTTGGGCATGGGATGGGGCTCAAAATATTTTTAAGCATTGGCTTTGTAAGCTGAGGAATACCTGCTGGAGCAACTTTATAATTATTTTCAATCATTTTCATAAAGTAATAAGCATACCTAAGGTTCAATTCAACCTTAGGTGTAAGTACCAATAAACGAACGATAGGAAAAAATGGCCGATCTCTATAACTAGTCCACCCTATTGTTCCTCTTGCTGATATGGTTAAGCTTGGCTTTTCAATTTTGGCTTTATTTGTCCATCCATAAAGTGATTTATCACCAATGCCATTGGAAAGAATAGGGATATTAAACTCTTCGGTTTCAACACCAGATAAAGCATCTTTAGGCACATCGCCACCAGCATAAATATCAAAAAGCTTATCTAAAGGCTTCCACTCAACCTCAACCCCATCCAGCAGTTTATCTAAATAGTTCAACTGACTCATGCCTCAAGCTCCTCACCTTCAATCTCCGCAACAATGGCATCAATCTCACTGCGAAGCTGGTCGATTTTCGCAACGGTGGTTTTAAGTTCGGCGTTGAGCTGGGTAATATCGATGATTTCGCGTGTGTCTTTGGCTTCTACATAACTGCTTACCGAAAGGTTGTAGCTGTTGCCTGCGATAACATCCAAATCAACCGATTTAGCAAAATGCTCCACATTCTTTTTGCTGGCAAACACATTCATGATGTCTTCAATGTGCTGATTAGTGATAACGTTGGTATTGGTTTCTTTTTTAAAGTAAGCTTCGCCACTGGCGTCAATGAACTGGGTGGTGGTGTCGGTTTTGTGCTTAGACAGCACCAAAATATTCACCGCAATGGTGGTGCCAAAGAACAGGTTAGGTGCCAGTGAAATCACAGTTTCAACGTAGTTGTTATCAACCAAGTACTGGCGAATTTTTTGTTCTGCGCCACCACGATAGAAAATCCCAGGAAAACAAACAATCGCCGCACGGCCTTTACTTGATAGGTAACTCAGCGCATGCAATACAAAAGCAAAGTCGGCTTTTGATTTAGGCGCTAATACGCCAGCGGGCGCAAAGCGGTCATCGTTAATTAAGGTTGGGTCGTCGCTACCAATCCATTTCACTGAATAAGGTGGATTAGAGACAATCGCATCAAACGGCTTGTCGTCTAAAAAGTGCGGTTCGGTTAAGGTATCACCCAATTGAATATTGAACTTGTCGTAGTTAATGTTATGTAAAAACATGTTCATACGCGCCAAGTTGTAGGTGGTGTGGTTGAGCTCTTGACCAAAAAAACCATTTTCAATGATATGCGCATCAAAATGCTTTTTGGCTTGTAGCAGCAACGAACCAGAACCCGCCGCAGGGTCATAGATTTTATTCACACTGGTTTGGCCGTGCATGGCCAGCTGAGCGATCAATTTTGAAACGTGCTGAGGCGTAAAAAATTCGCCACCTGATTTACCCGCATTGGCAGCATAGTTTGAAATCAGGAACTCGTAAGCATCACCAAACAGATCGTTTTCGTTATCTTCAAATTGAGTGATGTTGAGTCCAGCTACGCCTTTTAATACAGCAGCAAGGCGTTTGTTTTTTGCCTCTACCGTATTACCTAAGCGATTACTGGTGGTATCAAAATCCGCAAACAAGCCTTTGATGTCTTTTTCTGAATCATAGCCATTGGCTGAGTTTTCGATTGCCGCAAAAATTGCTGCCAAATCAGTATTTAAATTTTCGTTCTTGTGTGCGTTGGCCGCCACATTGCTAAACAACTGGCTAGGGTAAAGAAAATAGCCTTTGGTTTTAATGGCATCTTCTTTGGCAAAACCGATGTTTTCATCATCATCGAGCATGGCCGCATAATTAACGCTGTCATCGCCGCCTGTGATGTAGTTGACAAAGTTTTCACTGATAAAACGGTAGAACAGCGTACCCAGTACATATTGCTTAAAATCCCAGCCATCCACTGAGCCTCGTACATCGTTGGCAATCGCCCATATTTGGCGTTGAAGTTCGGCACGTTGTTGGGTGCTTGTCATTTGTTATTCCTATTAAACTGTTACTAATACGTGTAACTCGACACGCATGAAAAATTCTAACTTGGGGGCAATTATATCTCTTCAATTAAATTCTGTCGGTATTTAACCCCGCAGTCTTAAGCCGGGTCGTTAAATTACGCATTTTGCTGAACTCTGTTCCTAAGCTTTGTTTAAGCCCCACACCTTCACAAAATTCTTTTGAAGTGATGTGCTTTAGTTCATCGGCATATTTGATCATTTGCAGGTGTAGCTCCGCTGTATACTGATTACGTGGTGCATCAGCGAGTGCCAACTTAATTTGCTCAAAAATTATTTGTTCAGACATGTTCAGGACTTATTTTTTATCATTTAGCTAAATTAGCTAATTTAGCAATAATATGCAAAGACTATCTTGTGATCGATAGTTGCTATACTTTTAGTTCCTTAACAGCATAAATGTTGTACTAAGGTTTTATGCTGGCTTGTGAAGAAATAGAGAAAGTATTGTTTAAAGCGAATATAAAATAGGTGTCTATAGCAAATTTATCCTTTTGCAATAATAAGTGCTGCTATACCCCATTGTAAAAAGCATTTAACTTATGTATTAAGATTGGAGTGCTTCCAAATATTGTAGGGTTACTAAAGCAGATTAAGTCGGGCAAAATTACATCGTAAAAAACTATTGGGCTGAAAGGATGGGGTTTAGAGTGTGTAAGTTATATGAATTAAACTTTTTACAATGGAGTGTAAGCTCCGAATTTAATATCGATAATCTGTAGCAAGATTTAGGTGATCACATTGATAATGTCTGGACTATTGCAGCGGGTCAACTGTGGGCAAGCACAACATAATTACTTTGTTTTATTCGGTGACATTTTTAGAATTAATTTGATGATTTTCAGCTGAGTTTACTTTTGACGGTTTGAGATGTTAAAAATGGTCGAAACTAGTTAACAGTAAGGGCGAATTTAGTATTCGTCATCTGGATGTCTATTTTTAATAAAAGCAGATTACCACATGTAATCTGCTTTTCATTAAAGTATTACTTTGTCAGTGTAGCTTGTGCTGCTTCATAAAACTCTGTTGGTATCTCTTTAAAATGCGATTGACTATCAAGGCCTTTAATAGCAATCTCTTTACCGACAAATGTGGTAAATAAATCAGTTTGCGATTTGTTAACGGGCTCGTGAAGACCTAAAAATTTTAGCCCTTTTGTTTCTGGAAAAATTATAGATTGCCAATAGTTGTCCAGGAAGCCACTGTCCGTGTCTAATTCCGAACCTGTAGTATAAATGTGATAAACTACATTGTCAGTACACTTTGTGAAGTAGAGTCTTTCCTTTCCAACCCAGGAGATTGCTGCTCGATGATGTCCTGCAAATTCAAACATAAGAAACACTTCTGATGATTTGGCAATATCAGGACGAGGCATAATTGCAAAGTTTGCATGTAGACCACTATCCCCTGAGATTTCTCCAGTAGATAAGATCGTAAGTGCTTCTTCGATAGTAGTGCCGTGGTATAGCGTCTGGAACAACTTGGAATGTACATCAGGAATAGCGTGAGTTTGATTCTCGAAGCTGTAAATTAATTCCATAGTTGTATAGCGTTCGTCAATTTCTTCCATGTTAATTTTCTCCATAATCTTAAAGACAAGTTTATTATATCACAGCTCACCCAGTTGAGATTTTGAAATAGTCAAAGTTTTAAATTAAATTACCGAATATTTTGTAGCTGCTTCTTCGGTGAGTACTGTTAACTTATTAGCTGCAATAATGAATCGTTCACTATTAAGAGGAGTATATTTTTTAAGGAGGTAAGAATATCCTTTTCATAAACCCCATTAAATTAACTGTTATTTAATATGCCTTACCGTATTTTTAGTTATCGAACCGATTTTAAAATATTTATTTCAACCTATCACTTCTTTGAGAGTCGTTAAATTAAGAATCGAAATGCAGTATCTATAGAATTTCTTACCTGATTGGTACTTGTATGGGCATAAATCATTGTATGCTGTAGAGATGTATGACAAAGCGCTTTTGATACCACACTAATGTCAGCTCCAGATTGAATTTGCCACGTTGCAAACGTCCTTCGCAAGTCATGTGGCCTCGGCCTGATGTTTGGATTTTCGTGATATAAGCCAGCTTTTTTAATTGCTGACTTCCACACCTTGTCTCCACCTGTGATATAGCCATATTTAGAACGCTTAGATGCAAAAATATATGGTGAATCGTGAGCTAACAGTTTTCGACGATTCAATAGGTTAATCACAAAACTATGTAGAGGGATTTGATATGTTTTACTGGTTTTCGTATTTGTTGCAGGTATTAACCATTGACAGCTAGAGAAGTCTATTTCATGCCACTTCATCATTTTAACATTCGATAGCCTTGCTCCTGTAAAGAGTGCGACCCTGTAGATATCAGCCATATCTTGATTGTTCTCATGCTCCAAAGATTTTAAAAGTCGTTTGGCTTCGTCTTCGGTTAGGTAGCGATTTCGTTGGACTTCGCGCATTTTCTTAATACCAATAAAAGGGTTAAGTCCGATGTTTAGATCATCTTCAAAGTCAATAACATAAGTAAATGCTGACTTAATTGAAGTTAAACACCTATTGTGTACTGAGTAACCTAATTTCTCCAGCTCACAGAATAAGTTTCTTGCTTCTTTTCTGGTAATTTCTTCAATGGGTGTTTTGCCAATTTTCGGCTTCAAGTGAGTTCGATATGACACCTCTAGCGCATGCGTTCTTCCTGCCAAAGTCTTTCTTGCTGAAAGCTCATTTTCTTTATAAATTTTAAAGATGTCATTGATTGTTAATCCTGAATTATGTTCGAACTTTTGCGCTGACTTTAAGTTCATAAAGCTTATTGCTCTACTCTTAGCATCATCTACAGTAATTTTTTCTGCATTACCCAACTTATGATTAATATCTTGTGCACTCACTTTAAAGCGCACATAAAATGTTTTTGTACCTGATGGTGTTAACGTTAACTTTAGATTAACTAGAGATATGTCCGAGTATGTTCTCGTTTTACTTTCTGGTAATAACATCTTTATACGTCGGTCAGTAAATTTGAATTTTGTTGGTTGAGTCATTTTTTTACACCTTTTTTTACATTGAGAAAAGGTGTAAAAAAAGATGCTTTTTCCTTAAAAAACAGTGCTAAAACCATCCTGAAAACGCTGAAAAACAGCTGTATTTATACTGGGAGGGGCCACCACTTTTCAAATCTTCATAAGTATATTCTAGTAAATACCAATTTATTACACACTCAAAACGCTAATTTCTATATTATTTATTTTGCTTAACTTATATCTTGATTCTTAATTAATCTATTAACTTTCTTTTTTAAATCAATAATATAGGTGTGTATTTTATTGGGTACAACAATGTGTTGTTTAAATATATCTAAAAGGAAGTACCATGAAAATGAATAAAGTCGCACTCTTATTATTAAGCTCCGTTTTTGCCACCCCAGCTGCATTTGCAGAAACACCTCACTTTAATTATGTGTCTGGCGGTTACTTAAATGCAGATCTTGATGGCGATGATGCAAATGGTTGGACGCTTGATGGTAGTAAATTACTAGGCGATAATTTTTTTGTGTCTGGTCAATATAAGACTGTAGGCGACTCAGAAGATGGTTTAGATGTAGATCTTAACTGGTTGAGCGCAGGCGTAGGTTACCGTACTGCAATGAGTGAAAGCACTGATTTTTATGGTTTAGTAACGTATGAAAACATAGAAACTGAAGTATCGTACAGCGGTAGTGATTTTTCGGATGATGAAAATGGCTATGGATTATCTGTGGGTGTTAGATCAATGCTAACTGATAGCATCGAAATTGATGGCCGCTTAGGTTACATTGATATTGCAGATGACAGTGAAACAGCTATTACGTTAGGTGCTCGTTATTATATAAATACAAACTTTTCTGTAGGTACCAGCTACACCACAATAGATGATTTAGATTATATTAGCTTAACAGCACGTTACAGCTTTTAATCACCAGCAGTTAATTGAGCGCACGAAGAGGTGCGCTTAATTGTTTATGTTGCTTTAGGCAATTAGCACTTCCTAATTTACTTGATATGCTTCATTACTACGAATGTAAATAGTTGCTGGGATATTGCTTTTGTTTTCAAGCGAGTGAATGAATTTTCCCGCAGATTCTATATAGCTGCCTGCACTTAGGTTTTGTAAGTTACCTTTTGAGCTGTATTGCACACTGCCTGCAATTATTACTGCACGAAACTCATTTGCATTTGTGCTAATTTCCCCCTTAAAACCAGCTGGTAGTTTTATCATTGAGCCATAGCTTGCATCTGTATTTCCCCATAGAAACGTTGTTTGTACTGCATTAGCATTAATATTGCTTACGTCGCTTTTGTCTAGCCAAACTAAGTTGTCTTTATGTACGTTTAATGGGCGTTCACCATTATCAAACTGTTTGTTTGTTGGTTTTACTAAATAAGGGCCTGAGTCTATTTCTAGGTAAATTAGATTTGTAGTGCCATTGGCTGCAGTAGTATGGTTTTCACCGGCAGGTTGTGTCCAAAATGATCCCGCAGGCATCCACATTTTTTCAGCTGTGGGGTCGTCATTGTGCATTTGGCCTTCAATTACAATACCTCGGTAAGTAATGTTATGAATATGCGGCGGGGACTCGAACCCTTTTTTAAAGCGTACTAGCATACCTGTTGCAGTATCTGCGGTACGATCGCCCCATAAATCGGCTGCACCGGGACTTTGCTCGCCTCTTAATGGGTTTAAATAGCCCCATTTGACTTTGTTTGCAGGTATTACTTTTGATTCGTGCTCGTCTGCAAAAGTAGGTACAGATATAAGCGAAGTTGTGAGTATTAAAGCTGATAGGACAATTCTACATTTCATAAATATTTTCCTTTGCGTTGGGATAGAGACACAATAGCGAGTATTTTTCATTCCATAAACAGGCTAATGTTTAATACAGTTTCGTTAAAACGTGGATAATTGGCAGCATCAACGAATAGCTTTATAAAGGGGCGGATATGAAAATTGCAGATTTACGCGTATTACTAAAAGTTGCGCAGCTTCAATCAATAACAGCGGCTGCGCATCAGTTGGATATGAGCTCGTCGGCAGCGAGTGTCTCTATTAAACGAATAGAGCAAGCTCTTGGTACACAACTATTTGTTCGCACTACTAGAAAGATAAGATTGACCGCTGAAGGTGAGCGTTACTTACCATTATGCGAACAGGCGCTTGGGCTACTAATGCAAGGGCAAGCGGTTATTAATGAAAAGCAGGAGTGTATTACAGGCGAAGTGCGAATGGCTGTTTCGTCTGAAATGGGACGTAATTTAATGCGTGTTTTGCTTAATGAGCTTATGGATAATCATAGTTCTATAACTTTGAGGTTGCATGCAAGTGATAGCCGTGCTGATTTTTATCGTGATGGAATTGATGTTGCATTAAGAGCGATGAAAAAAGGTGTAGCTGAGGAGCTTAATTTATATGGATTTAAAATTTGTAATATTCCACACGTGGTGTGCGCTTCACCTAGTTACTTAAAACTGAATGGCGAGCCGTTAGTGCCGAACGATTTGAGCGAGCACAACGCATTACTCTACAAACTTTACGAAGTAGTGCACGCTGATTGGGAGTTTTATGATAATACACAGCAATACAAAGTTAAAATGAACAGCGATAGAGCTGTAAACGATGGTGATATTGTTAGACGCTGGTGTGTTGATGGTGCTGGGATTGCAAAAAAGTCAGCCATTGATGTAGCAGATGATTTGCTTAGCGGTAAGCTCAAACGAATAATACCCGATTATAAAATACCCTTAACAGAAATGTGGTTAGTGCTTCCGAGCCGGCAGTTTATTTCGCCTGCAATAAGGCTGATACGTGATGAGTTAAAAAGTAAAATAATGGCGCTTAGGGCATCGCTATTGGCAAAGCATATTTTGACTGAAGACGAGTGGCCTTGTGATGATGAGTACAAGGCCTGAATTGTGTTAATTTTTACGATATATCTCGTGGTCCATGTCGTAAATATTAACGCTTAAACTGTCAGACTCCCTGCAATAGGTTTTTAAACACGCAAGTAGGTGCTCACTCAGAGTTTGCTTTTGCTCTACTGTTCGCCCTGCCATAATGTGTGCTTGCACATGTATAAACCCTTCTTTACCCACACCCAATTGATACTGCTGATATGCAACTGCGCGAGTTTTTATAGTTTCTAAATCAAATAAACCGCTTTCGAATGTGCATTTATGGATTTTTTCTACCAGTACTTGAGGTAATACAGGGAGGTCTTCTGAGTGCTCAATAATAATGTGCGGCATGCGGGTGGTTCCTATTGGTTACGGCATTAAGCGTGTCGTTAATTGTAACAAATACACGAGGACTCGCTAAACCCCATACGGCTAAAATGTTTGTTTTAAACTAATTTAGTTGTGCTGATTTTTGATGTTAGTATAAAAACACACAAGTGAACCCAAGCTTATTGAAATAAGCGTATAAAAACCGAGTTTAAGTTAAGGATGAATATGAAACTTCAGCAAAAAATTAAACGTTTTGCCCTGCTTATGGGCGCAGTGGTTACGTTAAGTGCCTGCTCTGATGATGTTGCGTCAGTGAGCTTAGGTTTGTTTACTACAAAAGATGTGGTGGTGAACTCGCAGCAAGATCCGATTATTAAAGGCGTAACGTGTCACATCAGTCATGTTGAGGCCGACTTAGACTTTTCTGATCCGTCAGACATGTCGATTGCGTGTCGTCAAACAGGGCCTATAACCGCGGAGCAATTACAAGAAATTGATCGTAGTAAGTCTGGTGAGGTGGTGTTTAAGTCATCAAAGAGCATTTTATTTAAATCGTTAAAAGTGCGTCGAATATACGATGCAAAAACGCGTACTTTATTGTACTTGTCGTATTCAACAAAAGAGTCGAGCGGCAGCCATCACCACGCATTATCAACTGTACCGCTATATAACACAAAGGCGTGGCAATGGGCACAAGAACAAGAATAACTAAATTAAGAGCACACTATGTTAGCGTTATTTAAATCAGCGCCCTTGTTAGAGCAACAAGAGCAACAATGGCTTATTGATACTTTTATTTGGGCTGTCGAAAATTTTGATGCTGAGTTTTTTACCAAACACACACAGATAGTATTGCCTACAGGGCAATACTTTCCTGATTCGGTATCAAGTATTGAGCAAATGGCCACAAGCGTATTTAAACGAGTCACTTCTTATGCGGGAATGAGCGCATGGCCAATTCAATTAGTTGCGCCCCAGCAATTACAACCGCAAGTGTTTCCACGTTTTGAGTTTAGTAGTGCAATTCGTGGAGAGGGCTGTCAGTTAATTGTGCCGCCGAGCCATGCTATTAATATTTCGTTTAACCCTAATCAAATAAATCAGCCGCAAGATTTAGTAGCCAGCTTTGCCGGAACTCTGGCTACAATTATGATTCATCATGTTGGTGTATTACCCCCAGGTGGAAAAGAATTTTTACCTCAAGCAGCTGATGCGCTTGCCTGCTTTTTAGGGTTTGGTGTAATGATGAGCAATACGGTGTATCAGTTTAAAGGCGGATGTGGCTCTTGTTATAACCCGTACGCAAACCGTGAAGCACAATTGAGCGAAACACATACGGTATTTATGCATGCATTAGTTTGCTACTTTAAAAAAGACACCCTCTCTAAAAAACACTTAAAGCCCCACTTACGTGGTCAGTTTAAAAAAGCACAAAAAGAGATTAAAGCATTGGTAAATAACTCAGCTAACCCGCTGTTATTAACTTAGCACGTCTTATGGCAAACAGTTTGGTCAATCAATCGGTATCGCAAGCAAGGAGTGAATTTGTGCCTAGCTCGGTGGGTGGTAAACAAGCCAAGGCCCGCAGACCTCATCCTTTTTCGCATACTCGCACTTCAACTTTTGGTTCTAGGGCTGACTAGAGTGTGCCTTAAGCTAATTTAAAAGTGCTTGATTCTGGTGTGTTTTGGCGCGGTGAAAATGAAAAAGGCAGTTTGCTGTTTAACGACAAACGCCTTGGTGATAGAGGCAGCGACAAAGAAGTGTCGTCTGAACACAGCTTGGTATGAGTTACAATTCAGCTAGATTAATACTTAAATAGTCTGATTATTGTCACCGACACAAGAAATAGGCTCTGCCGTAGTGACAATGCTTGCGTTCAAAGACTAAAAACTGTTTCATTATCAAAAATTCTTAGATCATCTTCACAAAGACTTGTAGCAATCTTAAATTCAGCTGTAACAGAGGGTAGCAAATAACATTAATTCCACTTACAAAACATGAGTTTTTTGAAGCATTGAATTCATAAAAACAAGTTGTGACAACCAATAGGCTGCCACAACTAATTCGTACTAACACCAAGACTTTACGTTTCAACTTAGCAGTCTACATATCGAGCAACGACATGAATGCAGTCGCCTGTATCATCTCTACAAATTCTTCCCTTTGATTCAACAATACGACAACCCGCTAAGTTAACCCAGATACCTGCCGGTGGAATTAGGGTTCCACCGTTTGATGCAGCTGCACCTACGATGTCAATCAAATCACCATCACCAGCAGCTCCCCCTACTACTTTCACATCGTCTAATACCTCTGAAAGTTGATTAGCTAAACAAACTGAAATGGGAAGATTGGTTAAATCTATAATTCCTCTCGTGAGTTCAGTAAGCGGAAGGTTATCAATACGAGATGAGCCTGGTCTTGGGCTGTACGAAAGATTAAGAAAACGCTCCCTTATTGTTCGCGCTCTTCCTTTTTGCACTATATTGCGCGTTTCACCATTATAATTGACTTGATATACAAGCTTATCACCGTTTGGCCAAGTTTGAGTGACAAAGTATTTTCTTTCGACGTGACTGAAATCGATAGTTATTCCAGTACTCATTCCTATACTCAAACTCCCCGAAGTTCTCCGTTCGGACGTGAATTCACCCCAAGACTGAAGCCCCATCGCCTCGGTAATTCTGTCAGAAAAGCCCTTTCGAATATCGTTTCGAAAGCTAGGGTCATTGGCAAATACATTTGAGGCATGGCTATTACAACTTGCGTCAGAGTTTGTAGAAGCGGTAATTGAGCTGGTGCTGAATATTTTAGTTGATTGAATAGCGAATGAAGAGGTTGCTGCAGAAAAACCAACAGTTTCATTGTGCGCCATTGCTTGTCTGAAGTCGTCGTCAATGTCATAAAACATATGCAATGCATTGTTTTCAGCAACGGTTACAGTAGCGTCTTCAACGACAATATCATATGCTGGGGCCCAATTATAAAGCTGCTCTGTACGCACTGTAAATTTAAAACTACGTTGTGTGATTGGATTAGAGACAATGATATCTTTGGATGTAGCTGGACAAGTAAATGTCGTTTGTCCTAAGAATATATCAGTATCAGAAGCAGTACATGATGGAGCTACATGATACTGTTGTGCCAAGTCAAGGGCATCGTTGTAGTTACAAGTATCACAAGCAAGGGTTTTTGTACGACCGCTCGCCTCAGCGATTGTTGGGAATATGGATAAAACGACTATAATTGAAAATAATCCTTTTATCATGTTAGAAAACAGCTCCTTCATATTAAAATTCCTTTTTTGTTTAACTTGAGTTAATAGGCTAAAAAACACTGCCTAAACATAAATTACCCCCCCCCCCGCAATAACGTCAACAAAAAATTTAAGCCACTCTATTTTGGACATCCTTTTATAAAGCCTGAGTAGAGTAAATTCACTAAAAAACATAATAGCAGTACCATTGAAATAAACTGCAATGAAGGTAATTTTCATTACAATGAATCTTATAAAATATAATTGACCAAAAAGTTGATACTATGACTCACATGAAAAGACCTCATTTTGGGCTAATTGCCATTTTTACACTTATTTTGTGTAGTTGTTCACAAATAGTAGCAGAGCAAACCGCTGTTCAACCAAGTCGTAATATGACCTTAAAAGATGCGTACGCGGATAAATTTCTAGTGGGTGCCACTTTAGGTGCAGCAATATTTACTACACCCAATCACCCATCCTTAGCATTGGAGGAAAAAAACTTTAGCGCCATTTCGCCAAACTAGCAAGGACAAGTATGGAATACCTAGATGAATTTTTATTAATTGTGATTGCTCACTTTTTTGCTGTTGCGAGCCCAGGTCCTGATTTTGCTGTTGTGCTTAAGCAAAGTGTACAACAAGGTAGGCGAAACGCATTATGGACGAGTGCAGGTGTTGGCGGCGCTATTTTGTTACACATCGCTTATTGTGTATTAGGTGTGGCGCTTATTTTATCTCAATCGCCCAGCTTATTTATGGCACTTAAGTATGTTGCAGGCGCTTATTTGACTTACCTTGGCATACAAGCATTAAGAGCCGCTAAGCCGAGTGAATCATCAGCCGAAAATATTGAAAACAAACAAGCCCCTGAAGAGTCTATTTGGGTTGCTTTTAGGCGTGGTTTTTTCACTAATGCACTAAATCCAAAAGCAACGTTATTTTTTATGTCGTTATTTACCTTGGTGATAAGCCAAACAACGCCACTGAGTATACAAATTGGTTACGGTATTTATATGGCGCTTGCCACATGGGCATGGTTTTCTGCGCTCTCGTTGGTACTTTCTAAAGCCTATGTTCGTGGTTTTTTTCAGCAACACGGCTACTGGTTTGACCGAGGTATTGGCGTTATTTTAATTGCGTTGGCTATTCGCGTTGTTATTTAATTTATGCAATACAAGTAGGAGTAAATATGCCCTTATATAATTTTTCGTTTGGATCTAACATGTCGTCTAATCGTTTGTTGGCACGTTTGCCAAATGCTAAGCGTATTGGTACAGCAGTGCTTAAAGGGTATGAGTTAACCTTTGATATGCTTTTTTCTGATGGCTCAGGTAAATGCAGCATTCAAAAAGCTGATAAAGCGGATGCCTTAGTATACGGTGTAGTATATGAAATTAACGCTAACGAAAAGGTCACTTTAGATGCAATAGAAGGCCCTGGTTACGATTGTGTAGATATAAAGGTTGAGCTGTTAACCGGGGAAATTATTGATACTCATTGTTATATTGCTAATACTCATGACGAGAGTATTTTACCCTACGATTGGTACGTTAAACACGTTCATCGCGGAGCACTTGAAGCGGGCGTACCAAAGGCTTACAGTAATGCCATACTTAATCGCCCACAAAAGAGCGATCCTAATAAAGAACGCGCGGCAATTGAATTTGCAGTGCATCAATAATAAAAGGACTGATATGAAACTGACCAAATTAGCGGCTTTTGCACTGCTAGCCAGTACTACTTTTAGCAGTTGGGCACAGGTTGATACCAACAAAATAGAAGACGTAATTAAAACCTCTATGGCACGCTTTGATGTACCGGGAATGGCGGTTGCGATTGTTGAAAATAACGAGGTTGTGCTAGCAAAGGGGTTTGGTACGGCAAACCTAAATACAAAGGCTGAAGTAAATAAAGATACGTTATTTGGTATAGCATCAAATACAAAAGCATTTACCAGTGCCGCGTTAGCTAAATTAGTCGATGAGGGGAAATTGCGCTGGGATGACCGCGTAATAGACCATTTACCCGAATTTAGGTTATACGACTCATATGTAACCCGTGAAATGCGAGTTCGTGATTTATTAAGCCACCGCAGTGGCTTAGGGCTTGGGCAAGGCGACTTAATGATATGGCCAAGCACAGATAAATCAGTCGATGATATTCTATCGGGGTTAAAATATTTAAAACCAGCTAGCAGTTTTCGTAGTAGGTACGCATATAACAACCTAATGTTTGTGACTGCGGGTGAAGTTGTAGCGCGTGTATCTGGAATGAGTTGGAACGATTACGTTGAAAAACATATTTTACAGCCGCTAAAAATGACCAATTCACGCGCAGGTTTTTCGCGTATTCCAAAAAGTAACAAAAACTGGGCAATAGGGCATATTCCAATGGAGGGGAGCCTGCATCCATTTTTTGTAAATTACTTAGAAGATTTTAGAGGAGCAGGCGCTATCGCATCCAGTGTAAGCGATATGAGTCAATGGCTACTAACTCAACTCGCTGGTGGCAAAATGCCCAATGGCGAGCAATTGTTTAGTGAAAAACAACAAGCGCAAATGTGGCACCCACATATAACCTCTATGGCGTCTAAAAGTGCCTTTGAGGCATATCATCAACAGTTTAGAGGCTATGGGTTAGGTTGGAGTATAGAGGACTACCACGGGTTTAAAAAACTAGGCCACGGTGGTGGTATTTTAGGGATGGTGTCGCAAGTCACTTTGCTTCCAGAAAAAAAACTCGGTATTGTTATTTTGTCTAACCAGCAAGCATTTAGTGCCTTAAGTGCAGTTACACACGAAGTACTTGAGGATGTGCTCAATCTAGAGGACAAAGATTGGGTCGAAGATTTGGCCAAAAAGCATTTTGAAGGAAAACAAAATGCGTACGCTAATGCTACACCATCTGCACCTGCGGATTATCAGCCACAGTTACCTAATATAAATTACACGGGCACATTGCATGACGATTGGTATGGCGATGTCATTATTGAAGAGCTAGATGGTAAGTTACGAATTGATTTTACTCATACAAAGCGTTTAAAAGGGGAGCTTGAGCACTACACTGGCAACACGTTTATTGTTAAGTGGGACGAAAAGCTACTTGAGGCCGATGCGTTTATACATTTTGAAATGAGCACTGCAAACCGTGTAAAGCGTGCGAGCATGCAGGCGGTTTCAACAGCGGTTACCGACTTTAGTTTTGACTTTAGAAACCTAAATTTAAAAACCAAATGATTAACGCTCGGGTTATATAGTTATACACCAAAGTCGCAAAGCCACCGTTAGGTGGCTTTGTTATATTAAACGCTCATACTAGTTTACTTAGGAGCATTTTATGCGTACTGCAGTTATTTCACACCCTCATTGCCGTAAACATAAAATGATAGACGACCACCCAGAGTGCCCCGAGCGCTTAGATGCAATTACCGACCGCTTACTCGCCAGTGGCGTCGATGTGGGGCTAAAGCATTTACAAGCCCCTAAAGCTCAGCGAGAACATTATTTATTAGCGCACGATGAGTCGCTTGTAAACTTAGTTGAGCGCTTAATTCCTCAAAAGGGGTTAAATAGCCTCGATGGCGATACATGGCTTTGCCCTGACTCATTTAAAGCGATTGAGCGCGCTGTAGGTGCCGGGCTGTTAGCTGTAGATGAAATACTAGCAGATAAGCTAGATGCGGCTTTTTGCTCTGTACGCCCGCCTGGTCATCACGCAAACAAAAACGCATCATCTGGATTTTGCGTATTTAACAACTTAGCTATTGCTGTTAAGTATGCCCAAAGCAAAGGAGTTAAACGAATTGCGATTGCTGATTTTGATGTGCACCATGGCAATGGAACCCAAGATATTTTTATTGATGATGAAAGTGTATTGCTTTGCTCGTTATTTCAATACCCGTTTTACCCAAATACAGCTGTAAAAAACAATAGCCATATTGTTAATTCGCCGTTACCCATTGCCAGTAATGGCGACGATTTAAAAGAGGTGTTTAATACTCAATGGTTAGAAAAATTAAAGGCTTTTAAGCCCGAGTTGTTATTTATAAGTGCAGGTTTTGACGCACATGTAGAAGATGACATGGCAAGTCTGAACTTTGTAGAAGACGATTATATTTGGTTAACTGAACAGCTATGCAAAGTTGCAAAAGAAAACGGCTGTAGCGGGATTGTATCGTATCTGGAAGGAGGTTATGCGCTATCAGCATTGGGTAGAAGTGCTGTAGCGCATATTAAAGTGCTTAGCGAGAAATAGTATTAACACTGTGTTTAAAGCCCGAGTAAATCAAATGCCTGTGAAGTAGTTAGCGTTTTAATTTTACCTAGACAACAACGCCCTTCATTTAGTAAATGAGCAGTAACAAGCTGTGCTAGCTGTTCTTCAGTTAAGGCTGAGAAAAGTTGACCCTGCAAGTTAAGGTATTCACCTTGTTTATTAAGCACTCTCACATCGTTCAGTTCACTTGATGTAATGCCATGTAAGCACTCATTTTGCTCTTGCTGGTTGTGTGCTATTTCAAGCTCATTATAGATAACCATTAACTGTGGAAAGCTGTTTAACATAGTTAGCCTACGGTTACTTCGTATGAGGTAAATTTTCGTATATTAATAACGCCGTTATCAAATATTAAATATTGGCCTTTAATACCTTGTAAAATACCGCTTACAACGGGGTTTTTATCAAAGTTAAATGAGCTGATTTTGGTTGGGTATTCAGTGACTGGAAAGTTTAAATCAACCACGTTTTCATCTAATTGCTCTATGGCTGTTGCGCCAAATAGCTCACTAAGCTCGTTTAATTTTTCGCTAATTTGCGGAATAAGTTCAGCGGCAGCGGCTTTGAGATCTATAACTTCGTTCTGACCTTTAAGCATATTACGCCAATTAGTTTTATCGGCAATAAACTCGGCTAATGCAACTTCTACCAAGCCCGACTGCAAGCGTGTTTGCACTTTAAATATAGGTAAAGCCTGAGTGGCGCCTTGATCAACCCAACGCGTAGGAATTTGTGTATGGCGTGTGATTCCCACCTTTAAGCCTGAGGTATTAGCTAAATACACATAATGTGGGATCATACAGTTTTCTTCGCCCCACTGTGGCTCTCTGCATGTGCCTTGATCGTAATGGCAAGTTTCAGGTTTCATGATGCACATATCGCAGCTAGCCAGCTTACGCATGCACACAAAACAATGGCCTTGAGAATAACTTTTTTTGGTTTTTTTACCGCAGTTAGCGCACAAAATAGTGCCGCTAAAAGTAAGCGTTAGCTCTTTACCTATAAAGGCATTTAAGTCAACTAGCTCTTCACCAACGGGAAGATGATATTGAACGGGTTCTGTTAAACTCGATTTTAATTTACGCAGTGTGCCTTGCATCTTTACATAGCCCCTAAAGATGTTTAAAAAGAAGAGTCTAACATTTTTAAACTGTATTGGCTTTTTAAGAAGTTAATGTACTCAGGATAAGGTAATGCTTTAGCGTATAAATAGCCTTGTGCGCGGTCTGCATTCATTTGTTTTAATAGCTGGTGGATCTCTTGGGTTTCAACACCTTCTACAGTAATTGATAAATTAAGCTGATGCGCCATATCAATTGATGTTTGCACTATGACTTGGTGAGCTGGATTATTGACTAAGTCAAAAACGAATGACTTGTCTATTTTTAGTTCGCTAAAATGGTAATTAACAAGGTAGCTCAATGATGCGTAACCTGTGCCAAAGTCATCCAGTACAACTTTTATGCCCAAAGCTGATAATTCATCAACTAATTTAATAAGCACGTTTTGGCTTTCTACAAAAGCAGATTCAGTTAATTCAAACTTAAGTAAGTGAGCGGGAGCCTGATGCTTAATTAATATATTTTCTATTTTTTCAGCTAAGTTATTAATGGCTAAGTTTTTAGCACTTAAGTTAACACTAATCGTGTGCTCTTTATGGCCGCTGTTTATTAGCTCTACAATATCTTTACAAGCTTGTTCAATAACCCATAAGGTGAGCTCGTTAATTATGCCTGTATGTTCAGCCAAAGTTATAAGCTCTTCAATCGAAATATTATTATAGGTTGGGTCAGGCCAGCGAAGAAGTGCTTCAGCTCCTGTGACTTGATTATTGACTAAATTTATTTGTGGCTGGTAATACAGGGCAAGTTGGTTTGTTTTGATCGCTTTTTGCAAATGAGCTGCCAAACTAACATCCATTATTATGTTGTTATTAACCGCGGACGACGCAACGCGATCTACACGCCCTTTTGCATCTTTTAAGGCTAAATAACCGCGCTTTAACCAGTATTCAAAATCATTACTTTGGTTTGCACTACTAATGCCTATTGTGTAATTGAGCTGCAGGCTTAAACCTTTAATTTCATATTGTTTAGGAAGGTTACTAATTACTTTTGCAAGCACCGTTTTGAGTATATCTGAGTTTTGAGTTTTAGTTGAAATACAAGCAAATACACCACTGTTTAAATCAGCCAGCCGAGGACTGTTATTTAAATCGGTTTCAAGATTTGCAAACTCTCTTTCATGCATTAATTCATTTTCTAGTCGCTCAGCAATATGCTTTATGAGGGTATAACCTTGGGTTGATGTAATAATGGTATTAAGCGAATTGAAATGACATATTTTAATTAGGCACAAAGTGGTAGAGCGGTTTTGGCTTTGCAGTGCCATAAATGCTTGTTTGAGCTTAGAGCTATTGAGCAACTTAGTTTGCTGAGTGTGGGTAGCATGATATAAAGCACGTTCTCGTTGATAGCGTACGCGATCTGCCAGCGCCATAGCCATTAATACAATTTCACATAAAATTGCCACCAAAAAGGCGTGGCGAGAGGTAAAACTGTAATCAATAACGCCTGTGAGCTCTAGTGGTTGTATTAATGCACCTAAAATAAGTGGCACCCACGAAAAAACGTAAAATTTAGCCCATCTAAAACCACTACGCAGTTTTTTATAAATTAATATAAAACATGCAACATATAGTAGTGCTAATACACAAAAAAAGAGTGGCGCAGCAATGTTTTCAGGAATAAAAAAGCTAGCTACCCCCAAAATAAACATAAGATAAAGCAAGGCTTTGCTCATTGTGTATCGCCAGCACTTATCTTTATGGTAGCGTAAAAACATAGTACAAAAGGCGAGAGTAAAAAACGAAACTGCGTAATTACTCACAATGACTTTGTGATGAAAAAATAGTTGCCACTCTAAAGGCCAGAGGTAAAAACCAAATCCAAGCACAATACCCATTAGTATCAGTGCGCTAATTATGTAACCAATATAAACAAGGTAAACACGGTCTTTTATGCCAAAATAGAGTACTAGGTTGTACAGTGCAGCCATGAGTAATACGCCAGCAAATATTCCCCAAATACCTGTTTGAGAACGCATGAGATCTACAAATTCTTTATCGCGGTATAAATTGATAGGTGTTTTACTAATGCCTACCGTATCTACCTTAATTACGAGGCGCTGCGATGACTTTTGCTCCATTAAAAAGTTGATGTGTGGCACGCTGTACTGAAACAAAGTCAGTTTTTCTTCTCTATCGCCCAATTTATATGTTTGTAGTATCTGGTTTTGTTTGTCTAAGCGATAGACTGTTAAGTGATCGGCCATTGGGTTATCAAAGTGAGCCACCACCTTTTGACTTTTTTGGCTTTTGTTTTCTAAATCAAGAAACAGCCAATAATTTTGCTGAGTAAAGCTCCAAGGAATTTCTGAAAAAGGGGCATGGGTGAGTAAATTCGGTTGCTTAATAATTGTATCGAATGTTTTGCTTTTGGTTTCATCAATGTAGTAGGCGTGATTGAGGTACATTGGTGATGTTTTATCAATTGTGTAACGAGTAGGCACTACTAAATTAGAAGCCAATGTATTGATAATAAAAAATATAAATATCAAAATGGCAACAGCTAGTGAATGGTAGCGTAAAGTTCTAAGTTCCAATGTATGCTTACTTTTTAAAAACTTTTAATTAGTGTAGCACTAAAAAAGCGCAGGCGAACTGCGCTTTTTTAGTTAAATTAACTGGTTATACCAATCAATTATTACTAACTTACTGCTCACGGGCAATGGCACGATAAGCAATATCAGTACGGTATTCCATGCCGTCCCAGTTAATACCTTTAATCAGCTCATAAGCACGTGCTTGAGCCTCGGTTACGGTATTACCTAGCGCAGTTGCACATAAAACGCGTCCGCCAGCAGTCACAACGTCATTACCGCTTTGTTTAGTACCTGCATGAAATACTTTTTCGCCAGCAGGGTAGTTAACTTGTAAGCCTGAAATAGCATCACCTTTAGGATAATCTCCTGGGTAACCTTTAGCCGCAAGCACGACACCTACCGCTGCGCGTGGGTCAAACTCAATGGTGGTTTTATCAAGCTCTACACGATTAGCCGCTTCTATCAGCTCAACTAAATCTGATTGTAAACGTAGCATCATAGGTTGTGTTTCAGGGTCGCCAAAACGACAGTTATACTCAATCACTTTAGGTGTACCTGAGCTGTCTATCATTAAACCTGCGTATAAAAAGCCAGTGTACGGATGACCTTCTTTTGCCATGCCTTTTACTGTCGGGATGATCACTTCATCCATAATGCGTTGGTGGATTTCGTTTGTCACCACTGGCGCAGGAGAGTAGGCACCCATACCGCCAGTATTCGGACCCGCATCGCCATTATAAGCACGTTTATGGTCTTGGCTTGTTGCAAACGGTAGAACGTTTTTACCATCTACCATCACAATGAAAGACGCTTCTTCGCCATCCAAAAACTCTTCAATTACTACGCGGCTACCTGCATCACCAAAGGCATTGCCCGCTAGCATATCGCGAATAGCGTCTTCAGCTTCGCGCTCGTCCATTGCGACAATAACGCCTTTACCTGCGGCTAAACCGTCAGCTTTAATTACAATTGGCGCGCCTTTTTCTTTTAAATATGCAAGGGCAGGGTCTATTTGTTCAAATGTTTGGTAGTCGCCAGTAGGAATATTGTGGCGTGCTAAAAAATCTTTCGTGAATGACTTCGAACCTTCAAGCTGGGCAGCACCCGCTGTTGGACCAAATATAGCCATATTATGTTCACGAAATTTATCCACAACACCCAATACTAACGGTACTTCAGGCCCTACAATGGTAAGTTCAACATTATTTTGCTGAGCAAAGTTTAATAACCCATCTAAATCTTCAACATTAATTGCAACATTTTCGAGTTTAGGTTCAAGGGCTGTACCCGCATTACCTGGAGCTACAAATACCGTGTTTACTTTTGTGTTTTGAGCGGCTTTGAACGCAAGTGCGTGTTCGCGGCCGCCGCTGCCAATGACTAATACATTCATGGCGTACTATTCCTATTTAAAGCGGTTTTTTAAATTTAAGCGTCATACGGTCGCTTTCACCAATAGCTTTATATTTTTCAGCGTCTTGTTCGCCAAGTCTTAAGCTAGGTGGTAGCGTCCACACCCCTTTAGGATGATCGGCTGTATCTTTTGGATTAGCATTAATTTCACTAGTTGCTGCTAGCTCAAATCCTGCTTGCTTTGCAAGGTCAACCACGTAGCTCTGTTTCATATAACCTGATGTTTTCTGATCGTCGTCAGCACGGTTTTCGGCTAAACGATGCTCAACTACACCCAATGTACCACCTGGTTTTAGTGCTTTATAAAACGCTTTAAATGCGCTTAATGCACCGTCTGTATCTTTACCCATGTACCAGTTATGCACATTGCGGAAGGTAAGTACCATATCGGCAGATTCTGCAGGTGCAATATCTAGGTGGGTTAAAGGGGCAAACTCTGTAATTTTAACATTACTAAAGCGTTCGTCTTCAGCTACTTTTTGTTTAAACGCCGCTAATGAACGTTGATAGTAACCAACCGATGAGTCGCTAGGGAAATGAGCAGCGTAATATAAGCCTTGCTCTTTCAATGCAGGCGCTAAAATTTCACTGTACCAACCACCGCCTGGCGCAATTTCAACAACGGTCATTGACGGTTTAAAGCCAAAAAATGCCAATGTTTGCTCAGGGTGGCGATATTCATCACGAGCACTATTTTTAGCGCTTCGCTCGCTTGCTTTTATTGCGTGGCTTAGGCTTGATTCATGGTTATGGCTTAATGCCATTGTTGAAGTAAGTGCTAGGCTAGCAACAAGTAAAGACTTTAGTGCAAATTTCATCGTTTGTTCCTTCACATTAAAATTAGGAGTTAGAATAATCAGAATACGTGAATTGCTTGCAAACAAAAAGGGTTAAACGTTGAGCTTAACCCTTTTTGTGATTAGTGGCGAAAGTGACGCATGCCAGTGAAGACCATGGCCATGCCTGCTTCGTCAGCTGCGGCAATAACTTCTTCATCGCGCATTGAGCCACCTGGTTGAATTACGGCAGTAATCCCTGCTTCTGCAGCAGCGTCTATGCCATCGCGGAATGGGAAAAACGCATCCGACGCCATAACAGAGCCCGGGACTTCTAGGTTTTCATCAGCAGCTTTGATACCTGCAACTTTTGCAGAGTAAACACGGCTCATTTGACCTGCGCCTACGCCAATGGTCATACCGTCACGGGCATAAACAATCGCGTTTGATTTAACAAATTTAGCGACTTTCCAACAAAATAGTAAATCTTTAAGTTCTTGCTCAGAAGGTTGACGCTTAGAGACGACTTTTAAGTCGCCTTGGGTAACCATACCTAAATCACGGTCCTGAACTAGTACACCGCCATTTACACGTTTAATGTCGTGACCGGTTGCTTTACCACTCCACTGCCCGCACTCTAATAAACGCACGTTCTTTTTCGCTTCAACAATTTTTGCCGCTTCGCTCGAAACGCTTGGTGCAATAATTACTTCAACAAATTGGCGGTCAACAATAGCTTGAGCTGTTTGCGCATCAAGCTCACGGTTAAAGGCAATAATTCCGCCAAACGCTGATGTTGGGTCTGTTTTAAATGCACGCTCGTAAGCTGCAAGAATGTTTTCACCAATCGATACGCCACACGGGTTTGCATGTTTTACAATGACACACGCTGGTACATCAAATTCTTTAACACACTCAAGCGCTGCATCGGTGTCTGCAATGTTATTAAACGAAAGCGCTTTACCTTGTAGCTGAGTTGCTGTTGCCACTGATGCTTCACTTACATCATTTTCAACGTAAAAAGCTGCGTCTTGATGTGAGTTTTCACCGTATCGCATGTCTTGCTTTTTAGTAAACTGCATATTAATAGTGCGAGGGAATTTAGTATCTTCAGCAGCTTCTTCGGTGTAATCAGGCACCATTTTACCAAAGTAGTTAGCAATCATGCCATCGTACTGTGCTGTATGCTCATAAGCGGCAATAGCTAAATCAAAACGTGTTTTATACGTTGTTGAGCCACTGTTGTTTTGCATTTCACTAATAACACGGTCGTAGTCGCTCGCGTTTACCACAATTGTTACATCTTTATGGTTTTTAGCTGCTGCGCGAACCATGGTAGGACCGCCAATATCAATATTTTCAATGGCATCTTCAAGGCTGCAGTTTTCTTGAGCGACGGTATTCGCAAAGGGGTATAAGTTAACTACAACTATGTCGATTGCAGAAATGTTGTTATCTGCCATTACATCTTCATCTTGTCCGCGACGGGCTAAAATACCGCCGTGAATTTTAGGGTGAAGGGTTTTTACGCGGCCATCCATGATTTCAGGGTGACCGGTGTGATCTGAAACTTCAGTCACTTTTATGCCGTTATCAGCAAGGAGTTTACACGTACCGCCAGTTGATAATATATCAACGCCTTGCGCTTCTAGTGCGCGTGCAAATTCAACAATACCGGTTTTATCAGACACACTTAATAGTGCGCGACGAATGGGACGATGAGTATCCATTGTAGTTTGATTTCCTCAGTTAATGAGCTAGCTTAGAAGCGGGCATTTTAACTGATTACGACTCAAAAAACGACTTTTAAAGCGCCAATAAGCGTGAGCATTTTGCAACATCTCTACTAAATTGTACGCATAAAAAAAGCACCCTAAGGTGCTTTTTTTGCATGATACCAATTGTATTGGATTAGTAAGCAGTTATAACGATAGAAAAACAAGTCTATAACAAGGCAAAAATTTTACAGTGTAGTTATTCTACATAAGAACTTTTTAACGCCGTTATGGGCTTGTTTAGCTCGTTAGAATGCTTACGCTTTCAATATAATTGGTATTAGTTCATGCCGTATTTTTTAAGCTTTTTACGTAAAGTACCACGGTTTATACCTAGTAAAATAGCTGCACGAGTTTGGTTACCACGTGTGTATGTCATTACTTCTTCAAGTAATGGCGCTTCTAGCTCTGAAAGAACAAGGTCGTATACGTCTTGCACATCTTGACCGTTAAGCTGTTTTAAGTAGTGGTGAACAGCTTTTTTTACTGCATCACGCAATGGCTGCGGTTTCTCGTGTGACTGAACATGAGGGTTTGTGATAAATGGAGAAGTCACGTTTTGTTCGAACATTATAAAGTCTCTTTCTTTCTTAGTTAGCTGCTAGTGTTTTAAAGTATTGCTCTAATGCGACGACCTGTGCTTGTGGGTTGTCGAGCGCATTAAATACTCGCCTAAACTGACCATCACTGTCATGGGTTTGCAAATACCAAGATACATGTTTGCGAGCAATTCGCGCGCCCATTGGCTCACCGTAAAACGCATGGAGGTTTGTTAAATGCTCCATTAAAATACTGCGCACCTCTTCAATAGCAGGTGGCTGCATGTGTTCACCAGTTCGCAAATAGTGGTCTATCTCCCTAAATATCCAAGGGCGACCTTGGGCGGCTCGACCAATCATAATGGCATCTGCACCCGTATAGTCTAAAACCTGTCTTGCTTTTTCTGGTGAAGTTATATCACCATTTGCAACAACAGGAATCGACACTGAACGCTTTATATCCCTAATCGTGGCGTACTCTGCTTCACCTTTATACATACATGCGCGTGTTCGCCCATGTACAGCCAGTGATGCAATGCCATAACGTTCAGCTATTCTCGCAATCTCTACACCATTACGGTTATCCGGATCCCATCCAGTACGGATTTTAAGTGTCACAGGTATATCAACAGCATTAACGACTGCATCAATAATCTCTTCCACGAGTTCAGGAAACTGTAATAAGGCAGAGCCTGCGAGTTTCTTGTTCACTTTTTTTGCTGGGCACCCCATATTTATATCTATGATTTGTGCACCGTTAGCAACATTGAATTGTGCGGCCTGCGCCATAAGCTCAGGATCAGCTCCTGCAATTTGCACCGCGCGTATACCCGACTCACCGCTGTGATCCATACGGTTCATCGACTTTTCAGTTTTCCAAACCTTTGGGTTTGACGATAACATTTCAGACACAGCAAGCCCGGCGCCTAAACGACGGCAGAGTTGTCTAAATGGTCTGTCTGTAATGCCGGCCATAGGCGCAACAATTACATTATTCTCAAGTTGGTATATACCGATACGCACTGTATTCAATAGGCCTCTTTTCAAGGGGCGCTAAGTTTACGGCTTTTTTGACAAAAATCAAAGGCTATAAATTGAACAAAAGTGACTTTTTTTTGCTCTTTTCGTATTGACATTTGATAACCGTATGACGAAAGGGTTTATTTGGGTGAAATTTGAACGAATGATGTTTTTATAATAAATATTGTTTATTTTTTTTTTTGTAAAAAAATAGTAAAGCCTGTTAAATACAGGCTTTACATACGACTTTTGAGTTAATACTCTAAAATTGTTAATGTACGTGATTAGCTATTTTTTGTACCGCTAACACGGGTCCAATCACCTTCAACGGCAATATCATCTAGCTCAATAAAGGGGGCATAGATATCAGCTACTGACTGGGCTTGCTCTTCTAATATACCCGACATGGCAATTTTACCACCGGGTTTTAACAACCCTAAAATTACACTGTGCAGTTCGCGTAGCGGTTGAGCTAAAATATTGGCAACAACAATATCGGCAGTAAACTCAGGTTGATTTTCCGGAAGGTATACTTCTAACTTGTCTGCAACGCCATTTCTATTTGCGTTATCAAGGCTTGCCTCGAGTGCTTGTGGATCAATATCAATCCCAATCATGCGCTCAGCACCAAGTTTAATAGCAGCAATACCTAGAATGCCTGAGCCACATCCAAAATCGACTACGGTTTTACCGGTTAGGTCTTGGCTTTCTAGCCATTTTAGACACAAAGCAGTTGTTGCGTGCGTGCCTGTGCCAAACGCAAGGCCTGGATCAAGCAAAACGTTAACAGCTTCAGGGTCTGGAATGTCGCGCCAGCTAGGACAAATCCATAGCTTCTCGCCAAATTGAATAGGGTGGAAGTTATCCATCCACTCACGTTCCCAATCTTTATCTTCGAGCTGCTCAATTTTGTATATGAGAGATTCGTTTATTTCATCATGGCGCTTTAATAATGCAATCACTTCGTTCATATCGTGATTAGCTTCGAATAGACCAATTACGGTGGTGTCTGCCCAAAACTCTACAGTGCCAATTTTAGGCTCGTAAATAGGGGTGTCTTTAGCATCTATAAAAGTAACAGACGCACTGCCTGACTCCATTAATAGGTCACTTACTGCATCTGCCGTTGCAGCATTGGCATTGATACGGATTTGGATCCAAGCCATGATTTTTTCCTTTAAATAGAAAAAAGGCCGCAACAGCGGCCTTTTTAGTTTTTACATAGCGCTAAATTATTTAGCGTCTAAAAAGCTTTTCAGTAAATCTGAGCGAGAAGGGTGGCGTAATTTACGCAGCGCTTTCGCTTCTATTTGACGAATACGCTCACGTGTTACGTCAAATTGCTTACCTACTTCTTCTAAAGTGTGGTCGGTATTCATATCAATACCAAAACGCATACGAAGTACTTTTGCTTCACGCGCTGTAAGTCCAGCTAGTACATCGTTAGTTGCGCCACGAAGCGACTCCATTGTTGCCGAATCGATTGGCGAATCAATGGTGGTATCTTCAATAAAGTCACCTAAGTGCGAATCTTCATCATCACCAATAGGTGTTTCCATCGAAATTGGCTCTTTAGCAATTTTAAGTACCTTACGGATTTTATCCTCAGGCATCATCATGCGTTCTGCTAATTCTTCTGGATTTGGCTCACGACCCATTTCTTGTAACATTTGACGAGAGATGCGATTAAGTTTATTGATCGTTTCAATCATATGTACCGGAATACGGATAGTTCTTGCTTGGTCAGCAATAGAGCGAGTAATAGCCTGGCGTATCCACCACGTAGCATAAGTAGAGAACTTATAACCACGGCGGTATTCAAACTTATCTACTGCTTTCATCAAGCCAATGTTACCTTCTTGGATTAAATCTAAGAATTGTAAGCCACGGTTTGTGTATTTTTTAGCAATTGAAATTACAAGACGTAAGTTTGCTTCAACCATTTCTTTTTTCGCACGGCGGGCCTTTGCTTCACCAATGCTCATTCGACGGTTAATGTCTTTAATGCGCTCAATACTTAAACCTGTTGTCTGCTCTATAATAGATAGCTTATTAATACAGCGAATTATTTCAGGTTTAACTTCTTCTAGTTTAGCTGAGTACTTTTCATTATTTGAAATTTCTAAATCAACCCACGAAGCGTCAGTTTCGTTATTAGCAAAGTGCTTAACGAATGCTTTTTTAGGTAGCTTAGCAATTTGTACAGCTTGTTTCATGATTAGGCGTTCTTGAACACGAACGCGATCCATCATTTCGCGCATGTTATTTACCATGCGATCAAACTGTTTAGGAATTAGTTTAAAGGTTCTGAAAAGCTCGCCAATTTCAAAAATAGCAGCTTGTGAATCAGGATGTGAACGACCTTTAGCTTCAAACGTATCACGTGCTTTATTGTATAAATCACGTAAGTTTTCAAAATGAATTCGAGCTTCTTCAGGATCTGGGCCTGTGTCTACTTCTTCTTCATCTTCATCGTCGTCGCTTTTATCTTCGTCGTCATCGTCGTCATCAAGTTGTTTTTCACTTAATTCTGAACCAATGTTAGTTGCTGAAATTGGCGCTTCGTCTTCGTTTGGATCAATGAATCCTACGATGATATCGCTTAAACGCATTTCTTCTGCTTCAAACTTATCCCACTGCTCTAGTAGGTAAGTGATTGCTTCAGGGTATTCAGCAACCGAAATTTGTACTTGGTTGATCCCTTCTTCAATACGCTTAGCGATTACAATTTCGCCTTCGCGTGTAAGAAGTTCAACGGTGCCCATTTCGCGCATGTACATGCGAACGGGATCGGTAGTGCGGCCAATTTCTTTTTCTACCGTAGCAAGTGCAGCAGCGGCAGCTTCAGCTGCGTCTTCGTCTGTCGTTGTTTCTTGCATCATTAATTCATCGGCATCAGGCGCATTTTCGCTAACCTTAATACCCATGTCATTAATCATGCTTATGATATCTTCTACTTGATCTGAGTCAATTATGTCTTGTGGAAGGTGATCATTTACTTCTGCAAAAGTTAAGTAGCCTTGCTCTTTACCTTTTTGAATCAGAAGTTTTAATTGTGACTGAGGAGTTGGATCCATAGAGATTGTTTCTTCCACTCTGATAAGTTGATACAACAGGCGCCATCACTTGGTTTACATTAATGCCAACCAGAACAATGTGACGCAGTGAATAGCACAGTATAACATCCAAAACTAGATCTGACTAGCTGTTAGTCGCTTTTAACGCTGTCATTAGTAAATGACATTCTAGCCTTTCGTCGCTATTTAGACCTTGTGTCTTGTCCTTTATTAATAGGGTCTCTAGTCGATAATTTAAACACTGATCTTCAATAAATTTAAAAGTATTTTTAAAAACAGTCTCTAAACGCTCTTCATTTATTTCATGTTGCCAAGTAGCGAGCTTAATAAGAGGCTCATAATCGTCAGTATCTCTAAAAAACTCGAGTAGCTGAGCCGTAGTGATATTCTCTTTTTCAAGTGCTTGTTGCTGCAAGCGAAGCAATAAACCAATACCTGCAATGTTCATTTGTGCAAGTTCTGGTAAATAAGGAACGCTTTTAGCTAAGTTGGGATGTTGAACTAAAATACCGATAGCCTGTCGCATCGGGGTTATTTTAAATTTTCGCTCAATAGCGTGCTGTTGTTTTGGTGTTTTTAAGCGGTTATTAAGTTGTTCACGCGTGCGCCCAATTAATCGGCCTAATTGCTCTAAAATGTTTTCTTGATAAAATTCACTCGGAATTTTTTCAATGAGTGGCAACGCTGCACTAAGTAATTTTGCTTTACCTGAATCTAATGTTAAATCAATTTCTTGGCTTAATTTATTAAACATAACTTTAGTAAAGTCATCGGCCTCACTTAAACGCTGTTCGAATGCATCTTTACCTTCTTTTTGCACTAATGAATCGGGGTCTTCTCCGTCAGGTAAAAATACAAAATTTAATGCTTTACCGTCATTTAAATAGGGGAGTGCATTTTCAAGTGCTCGCCAAGCTGCGTCGCGTCCAGCTCGGTCGCCATCATAACAACAAATGACCTTATCGGTTGTTCTGAATAAGGTATGCATGTGCTCGCTTGTTGTTGCTGTTCCCAGTGCTGCAACGGCGTATTCAATCTCTTTTTCTGCAAGTGCAACAACATCCATGTAGCCTTCTACAATAAGAATGTGCTCTAACTTTTTGTGCGCTTGTTTTGCTTCATAAAGACCGTAAAGTTCAAACCCTTTATGAAAAATTCGGGTTTCTGGAGAGTTTAAATATTTAGGGCCTTGATCAGCTTGCATAACGCGTCCGCCAAAAGCGACTACTCTGCCGCGTTTATCACGAATAGGAAACATTAAGCGGTCGCGGAAAAAGTCGAACTGCCTGCCGGGTGTTTTTTCTGAGGCGAGCTTTAATTCTACGAGTTGCTCTTTTTGTTCTTTATTACGACCAAGTTGCAAACATAAACCATCCCATTCGCTAGGGGCGTAGCCAACCATAAACTTTTTAACGGTTTCGCCACTCAGTCCTCTACCTTTAACATAGTCAATGACTGCGGCCGAGTTAGCGTGGTGCTTAAGTTGGTGCTGATAAAAGCGAGCTGTATGAAGCATCAAATCGTAATCTGAGCGTTTTTGCGCTGCGGTACGTTCTGGCGCCGAACTACCCCCTTGTTCGCGAGGCACGTCTAAGTTAAGCATACTGGCTATTTCTTCAATAGCATCAACAAACTCAAGCTTTTCGTACTCCATAACAAACGAAATCGCATTCCCGTTAGCGCCACAGCCAAAGCAATGATAAAACTGTTTATCTTGCGATACAGTAAATGAAGGTGATTTTTCGTTATGAAAAGGGCAACATGCCTGATAGTCCTTGCCGGCTTTTTTTAGGCCAACTTTGGAGTCTATCAGATCGACAATATCGGTTCTGGCAAGTAAATCATCTATAAAACTTCGTGGGATCTTTCCAGCCATTAGTAAAATACAGTCCTGAAATATTAAGAAGAATAACGAAAGTGAAACTCACAATTTATACTAGTGAGGTATAAACAATTGGACCTTAACTTAGCAAAATGACGGCTAAATAAATAGAGTCAGTATGAATAATTTCATTTTTTGAATATAGGCCTAAAGTTTACTTTTTAGTGACGTAAAAACAAAGAAACCGAGCGCAAGGCTCGGTTTACTTCAATTATACTTTACGTATAGGGAGTGTTAAGCAGTTAATCTTTGCTTAATTAAACCAGAGATCTTGCCCATATCGGCGCGACCTTCAGCTTTGCTTTTGATTATACCCATCACTTTACCCATGTCTTGCATACCTGCTGCGTTAGTATCAGCAATAGCCGCGTCAATGAGAGCTATGATTTCTTCTTCGCTCAATTGTTGAGGTAAGAAGGCTTCAAGTGCTGTTATTTCATTGGCTTCAATTTCAGCTAAATCATCACGCCCAGCATCTTTATACTGAGTGTAAGAGTCGCGACGCTGTTTAACAAGCTTTACTATAACGGAGGTAATACCTGCGTCGTCTAGTGTTATCTGCTCGTCAATCTCACGTTGCTTGATTGCAGCAAGTACCATGCGAATAGGGTTAAGACGTTGTCTGTCTTTAGCTCTCATCGCATCTTTTTGCGCATCTTTTAGCGTTATTAAAAGGCTCATTTATACAAGACCAAATGTATTAGTATAATTTAACGCGACGAGCGTTATCACGAGAAAGTTTTTTCATGTGACGCTTAACTGCTGCAGCTTTTTTACGCTTACGCTCAGCTGTTGGCTTTTCATAGTGCTCGCGACGACGAACTTCTGAAAGGATACCTGCTTTTTCACATGAACGCTTGAAGCGACGAAGTGCTACGTCAAACGGTTCGTTCTCTCTTACTTTAATTACTGGCATTAAAAATTCACCTACCTAAATTATGAGCGTTGCTCAAGTTGATCAAACATTGATCAAGTGGTTCAAAAATGGTGCGGTATTGTAATCCGAAGCAACACCACATGTAAAGGATAATATTAACAGAAACCCATAGCGTTAAACAGTCTTAATTTGTTTGGCGACGGTAGAGCCTGCTAAACACTTGTCCAGATTTTTTTTCTTTAATTAACAGCCAGTTAGTTGGGATGTTGAATGTATTTAGATCGCTCTCAACTTCAACATAAATAAGCGCATCTTCGTTAAGCCAGTTATTTATTTCTAATAAGTTACAGCTAGTTTGGGCTAAATTTTTGCGAAAAGGCGGGTCAACAAAAACCAAATCAAATGGCGTGTTAATATTTTTTTGTTCTAAAAATGAAAGTGAGTTTGTATGTTTTACCTGCGCATTGATCAGTTTTAGCGTTGAGATATTCTGCTCTAGTTGCTTTGCTGCACTTGGGTCAAGTTCTAAAAATGTAGCGTTGCTTGCAAACCGTGAAAGTGCTTCAAATCCTAATCCCCCTGATCCTGCAAAACAATCGAGAACATTTGCGTCGCGCGTGTCTTGCATCAACCAGTTAAATACCGTTTCTTTGATTCTGTCGGTTGTGGGGCGTAAGCCTTGTACGTCTTTTACTGGAAGCTTACGGCCCCGAAATTGCCCACTTATCACTCTAATAAAGCCATCAGTAGATTTGCTAATTGCTTTATTTTTAGTTGTTTTATTTCTCATTTAGCTCACTAAAAAATGGTATCTGGGATCTAGCTCAGATAATATTGTAGTAGATTACGTATAGCTTCATTTTTCAACCGCATTAAAAGTGTTACTATTGAACACTTATGTTTTGAATGGTTGTTTGGCTGGCAAAGTATGTTGGCTCTTCCAAGCTATTTTCAAATTTTAGTTTATCAGATTTTTATAAGTGGTTATTAGCAAGTATGGCAAAAAAAAGTAAATTAATGTCTTGGCTCGGCTTTGGTAAGTCAGATAAGAAACAAGCCGAACAAAAAGCAGAGGCTGATAAACAACAAGCTTTAGCAGAGCAGGAAGCTAAACGCTTAGAAGAAGAACGCGTTGTCGCTGAAAAAGCCGAACAAGAGCGTGTTGCTGTAGAGCAAGCTGAAAAATTAGCAATAGAACAAGCAAATGCTGAACTGCTAGCAAAAGAACAGGCGGAAGCCGAGCAGCAGAGAGTGGAGCTGCAAAATCGCCTTGCAGAGCAAGCAGAAGCGCAGCGTTTAGAACAAGAACGTGTTGCAGCAGAGCAAGCAGAAGCGCAGCGTTTAGAGCAAGAGCGTATTGCAGCTGAGCAAGCAGAAGCCCAGCGTGTAGAACAAGAACGTATAGCTGCAGAGCAAGCAGAGGCGCAACGTTTAGAGCAAGAGCGCCTTGCTTCAGAAAAAGCTAAGCAAGCAGAAAAGAGCAAGCAAGAAGAAAAACCTAAAAAAGAAGGGTTTTTCTCTCGTCTTAAAAAAGGGTTAATAAAAACTCGCGTTAATATAGGCGCTGGCTTTTCATCTATTTTTAGCGGTAAAAAAATAGACGATGACCTTTTTGAAGAGCTTGAAACTCAATTATTAACGGCTGATTTAGGTGTTGATACGACCATGAAGTTAATCGATAGATTAACGGATGGTGCAAATAGAAAGCAGCTGAAAGACGGCGATGCACTGTATGAATTAATGAAGCAAGAGATGGCCAGCATGCTCAAGACTGCTGAGCAGCCATTAATAATACCCGCAGAAAAAAAACCGTTTGTGATTTTAATGGTAGGTGTAAACGGTGTTGGTAAAACAACGACCATTGGTAAGTTGGCAAAACAGTTTCAAAATGAAGGTAAGTCGGTCATGCTTGCTGCGGGCGACACTTTTAGAGCCGCTGCGGTTGAGCAACTTCAAGTATGGGGTGAGCGTAACAGCATCCCGGTTATAGCACAGCACACCGGAGCCGATAGTGCATCGGTGGTATTTGATGCTTTTCAGGCTGCAAAGGCGCGTAATGTTGATGTGTTAATTGCTGATACAGCTGGCCGTCTGCAAAATAAAGATAATTTAATGCAAGAGCTTGAAAAAATAGCTCGCGTAATGAAAAAAATAGATCCTGATGCACCGCATGAAGTTATGCTAACAATAGATGCTGGCACAGGGCAAAATGCGATTAGCCAAGTAAACTTGTTTAACCAATGTGTAGGTTTAACGGGTATTACTTTGTCAAAACTTGATGGTACAGCAAAAGGTGGGGTTATTTTTGCAGTAGCGGATAAGTTTAACATTCCAATTCGTTATATTGGTGTTGGTGAAGGTATTGATGATTTACGTTCTTTCAAGAGCGATGACTTTATTGATGCATTATTTAGCCAAGATGAGGACGACGTTTAATTTACCAAGAAGGGAGCTTGCTCCCTTTTTAATTGCAAGGAATACCAATTGCATTAACACTTTAATGAGGTTGGCATAATAAAAAATGATAAACTTTCAGCAAGTAAGTAAAACCTATCCAGGTGGGCATCGAGCCCTCGAAAAAGTTAATTTTCATATCAAGCCCGGCGAACTTGCCTTTTTAACAGGTCACAGTGGCGCAGGTAAAAGTACGCTTTTAAAATTAATTAGTTTAATGGAACGCCCTTCTGCCGGTAATGTGTTTATTAATGGTATTGATTTGAATAAAGTTAATTCGCGTCAAATTCCTTATGCACGACGAGATATTGGTATTATTTTTCAAAATCATCGATTACTAGAGCGATACACTGTATTTGATAATGTTGCGCTACCGTTGATCATTGAAGGTACTCACCGTAATCAAATTGCAAAGCGTGTTCATGGTGCGCTCGATAAAGTGGGTTTAATCGATAAGGTTAAATGTCACCCATCTATGTTGTCAGGTGGTGAGCAACAGCGAGTTGGTATTGCACGTGCTATTGTTAATTCTCCGCCAATTTTACTTGCTGATGAGCCAACGGGTAACCTAGATCCTGAACTGTCTATGGAAATACTTAAATTATTTGAAGACTTTAATAAACACGGCACAACCGTACTTATTGCTACCCATGACTTAGGGCTTGTTGCGCGCATGAAGTATAGGAGCTTAACGTTAAAGGATGGCAGAATGCTTGAAGATCCATTAGCGCAGGGGGCATTATGAGTTTATTGTTTAAAAGCCGCCAAAACAAAAACGAAAAACAAAAAAAATCATTTATTTCAAATGGCTATTTTTTTATCGTTAATATTTTCCGTCAAGGGATTCATAGTCTGGGTGAAATGTGGCGAACACCACTGGCATCTATGATGACAATTGCGGTACTTGGATTAAGCTTAACGCTTCCTGCCACACTTTACTTAGTGGTTAAAAACGTGCAGCAAGTAAGCAGTGGCTTTGAAGAGGCCAGTGAAATATCGTTATTTGTAAAACAAACAATGACGGAACAAGAAACAGCAACGTTAGTTAAGCGCTTAGCCTTATACCCTGAAGTAGAGAGCGTAACGTTCATTTCTAAGCAGCAAGCATTAAAAGAGTTTCAGGAAGTGTCAGGTTTTGGGCAAGCGCTAGAATATCTAGATAGCAATCCATTACCCGATGTTGTGCTAGTCACACCCACCAAGCGGCACAGCCAGCCTAATGCTGCAAAAGTGCTTTTAACTAAGTTAGAAGCGGAGCGTGAGGTTGATTTTGGCAAGCTTGATATAGCCTGGTTAGAGCGCTTAAATGCACTACTTGGCTTGCTAAAAGAAAGTGTAATAACCATTACCTTGTTATTATTAACGTCTGTAACGCTCATAATAGGTAACACTATTCGCTTATCTATCATGGACAAAAAAGAAGAAATACAAGTAATGAAGCTTGTAGGTGCTACAAATACATTTATACACGCGCCATTTTTATGGACCGGTATTTGGTATGGCGTTATTGGTGGATTGTTTGCTTTTATATCCGTTGCGCTAATGATGTGGTGGCTTTCTTCAGCCGTAAATAGCGTGGCTGGTGTGTATCAAACTAACTTTTTACTCATTGGTTTAACGCTTAGCGAATTTGGCTTTTTGGTTTTACTTGCTACAAGCTTGGGATTTGTTGGCTCTTACTTATCTGTAAATAGATACATTAAAGAAATAGAGCCAGACAAAGTGTAATAGGTACCTGCATAGCTCGTTGCTAATTAAGCGAGCTATATAGGTTATGCTATTGATGTTTTATTCACTTTAAAGTGAAACTTTTTTGAATAGACATTTAACTTTATGAGTGTGTTGCTCTCTTCCTCATCTACACAAACTTATATAAGTGAACTAACTCAGTGCTTAGCGCGTATGCTAACTAGTTGGGTTGTACAGCCTCTATATAAACTGTCACATTTATCTACTACCCTCCATATTTGGCATGAATTGTAAATAAGGTGAAAAACTCACGTTAACCACCTGCAATCCCTTAATTCATCGCTTATTCAGTCGCTTATAGTAGACTTTAATAACGCTAAAAAACCGCTTGATTTATGCTTTAAAAAAGTTTTAAATTGGGGTTAGCACTCTTAGAGAAAGAGTGCTAAGATGGTTTCAAATATTTATCACCGAGGTGAAAAATGAGTAAAGATTTATACGCAATGGCACTTACAGTTGGACAACAAAGCGCAAGCATGGATGGCTATCTTCAAGCGGTGAGCACTATACCTATGCTTAAAGTTGAAGAAGAGCAAGAACTTGCTAAAAAGCTTCAGGAAGAAGGCGATCTTAGTGCTGCAAAGCAACTCATTATGTCGCATTTACGTTTTGTAGCGCATATAGCAAAAAGCTACTCGGGATACGGTTTACCACAAGCTGACCTTATTCAAGAAGGTAATATAGGCCTGATGAAAGCGGTTAAACGTTTCGACCCAAGCGTGGGTGTTCGTTTAGTCTCATTTGCAGTGCACTGGATTAAAGCTGAAATACACGAATTTGTTCTGAAGAATTGGCGTATTGTTAAAGTAGCTACAACTAAAGCACAGCGTAAATTATTTTTTAATCTTCGTAAAAATAAAAAGCGTCTAGGCTGGTTTAACCAAGCAGAGGTTAGCACGGTTGCTAGTGAGCTGGGTGTAAGTGAAAAAGAAGTGCGTGAAATGGAATCTCGCATGAGCGGTCAAGATATGGGGTTTGATTTAACGGGTGACGATAACGATGACGCCCCAACAAGCACTTATTCACCGGTACAATATTTAACAGATGGTTCTGCTGATTTAGCAGATGACATTGAACAACAGCAATGGCAAGAACAATCACATACTCGTTTGTTCAGCGCACTTAAAACACTTGATGAGCGTTCACAAGATATAGTTAGTGCTCGTTGGTTGTCAGACGATAAAGCAACACTGCAAGAGCTTGCTGAGAAATACAGCGTATCAGCTGAGCGTGTTCGTCAGCTTGAAAAAACAGCAATGAAAAAGCTTCAAAGCGCTATGAGTTGATACGTTCTAAAAGCGTAGCATTTTAAAAGCCCTGCATGAAAATGCAGGGCTTTTTTGTTGAAAATTAATAATGTACACAAATATCATGCCGATTCACTTATGGGGCCGGAAAACGTGTTGATAGCTAGGCAGAAAAATTGCTATTTATTTGTTCTAAATGAGAATTTTTTCACGCAGTTAGCGACACATTTAGTTCCGCAAAATGATTAAGTATCATTGCGGATGGGTATTATAAAGCATAAGAGACAAATACCTTATTTGATTTAATTATCGCGCGCTAATTGTTTTTCCTTGAGCCTGCGCTAACTGAATGTATTTGCGTTGTACTAACTGAGAAACTGGCACTAATTCATAGCCTTGTTGGCTCAGCTCTGGCAGTGCTTTACGCAAAAAATCTATCGTCTCTGGGTAGGGGTGGGCAATGGCAATAGCAAAGTTGTGTTTAGTTGCTTTTTGTTTTAGTTCATCGAGCCTAAGCTGAAGCTGATCTGTAGTTGTTATGTTGTCTAAAAAAACATGACGACTAACATTTTCGACCCCAAAAAAATTGGCGGCATTTTGTGCTTGGCTTTGGCCTGTTGTCCGGCTATCTAAAAAGTATAACTGACGCTTTTTTAGTACTTCCATTGTCCATTTCATGGCTTGGCTTTGCTGAGTTAATGCCGAGCCCATGTGATTATTCACGCCTCTGACCTGCGGCAAACTTGCTAGTGCTGTTCCTAGGGTTTGTTGTAGTTGAGCTTTGTCCATATCAAGGGTTAGCGCACCTGGCCCAAGCGCTTTGCCGTTTAGCGCCTGCATAGGCACATGTAAAAGTAACTCTTTATTTGCTTTGCTAGCACGTGTTGCAAAAATTTGTGAATAGGGTGTGTGGGGCAAAATTGAATAGGTCAATTGCCCAGGTAAGGTTAAAAACTCTAAGTCTCTTTGGTGGTAGCCTATATCATCAATGACTATCGCTATTTGTTTAGCGTTGGCGTTAGCGCTAAAGCAAGCAATACATATGCTGATAAAAAGCCACATTCGTATGTTTTTGTTAATAGTATTCACGTTTATAATTTTTATTATCTTTTTCTCAGTAAATGCCAGAATTTAACTGTTACTGCATGCTGAGTAATTGTTTCGCTTTAACTAATTGTAAATCAGCTAAGGTATTAACAAGCTGGTTTTGGTTATTTTTTGCTTGCTCATTTTTTATTATAACGGCTTTATTGTTTTGTGGAAGTATTGTTTGATTAATCGTCACATCGGGTGTTATTCCAACGCCATCAATTGATTTACCAGAAGGGGTAAAATACTTTGCGGTGGTGAGCTTTAATGCAGTGTTACCATTCCCTAGTGGTATAAGTGATTGCACCGACCCTTTCCCAAACGATTGGCTTCCAACCACTTTTGCTCTGTGGTTGTCTTTTAAGGCGCCGGCTAAAATTTCGGCCGCAGAAGCTGAGTTTTCGTTAATAAGTACAACAATTGGGGCGCCTTTGAGTATGTCGCCCCGTTTAGCATAAAAGGCTTGGTTAGCGTCAAAGTATCGGCCCTTAGTTGTAACTATTGTTCCACTTTGTAAAAAAAGATCCGAGACCGCAATCGCACTTTTTAACGTGCCACCGGGGTTATCACGTAAATCAATAACAAGTCCTAATAATGGGGAATCGTAATTATTTTGCATTGCTGCAATTTGCAGTGCTACTTCATGTAGCGTGTGATTAGAAAAACTATTGATAGCTAAGTAGCCAATGCCTGACTCTAAAATTTTACTGGTTACACTTTCTAGTTGTATTTGCGTACGAGCTACGTTAAACGACACAAGGTCTGGGCTTTCATTGCGCCTAACAGTGAGGTTAATCGTTGTAAATTGATTTTTTTTTATTAAAGCGGCTACCTCTTCAACGCCAAGAGTGCTTACCGCCTCTTGATTAACACTTACAATAATATCGTTTGCTAATATTCCGGCTTTTTTGGCTGGAGAGTTACTCACCACATTGACAATTTTTATATCTTTATTAACTTTTTTAACCTCAATACCAATGCCTGTGTAGCGGCCATTGGTATTGTCAAATAAGGCGTCTAACTCGTGTTGATTTAAGTATTTAGAGTAGGGGTCTAGCTTTGAGTATAAGCGCTCAAATTGTTTGTTGTTGTATTGTACATAATGGCTGTTTTGTAGATCTAAATCGTCAACATAATAAGCGTGTATGTTAAATAAAATTTCATCGATTTGTTGGCTTTTTAGATTTTTTACTGAGCTTGCGAGTGCACTGTTAAATACTAAAATAAAAGTGAATAAAAGCAGGCTGGAAACATAGCCTGCTTTTTTAAATGCGGGTATTACATTATTGTTTTTCATCAGCTGCTCCTCAGCGGAGCAGCGGTTTAGTCAATTAAATTCGTCTGCACCATTTTACGGGATTTACTGCGCGTCCTTTGTGTCGTATTTCAAAGTATAGACCAGAACTTGCCTGCCCGCCGCTTTGACCAACCAACGCTAATGTTTCACCTTGTCGTACCATGTCACCTACGTCTCTTAGTAGCGTTTGGGCATGGCCATACAAGCTCATAAAGCCTTCACCATGATCGACTACAATTACCCAGCCATAACCTTTTAACCAATCTGCAAATACAACTTGCCCATTGTGGACACTATTTACATTGGTACCTTCTTTTGCACCTATAAGCACGCCTTTCCAGTCAATGCCGCCATGCTTTCGTTGGCCAAATGTGTGCTGTAATTTCCCTTTACTCGGCCAGTTTAATTTCCCTTTATTTTTATTAAGACCAAGTAATTCTATTTTTTCTGTTTTTTCTTTTTCAAGTTCTTCAATAGTGGTAACCAATATTTGCTGATTTTCTTTTAAATAATCGATTGAGCTTTTAGTACTTGTAAGCTGAGCTTGGAGGTTCCTGAGGTTTGCCTGGCGTTCACTTTGTGCATTTACTAAGGCTGTTTGACGTCTTTTTTGCTCATCGTACAAAGCGAATAGCTTTTCTTTTGTTTTATTTAGGGCAATTTGGTTTAACGTGATTTGTTGTTTAAGTTCTTTTAATTCTTCTATCTGTTCAATTCGTGCTTTGTTGAGGTAATTATAATAGCTCAGTGTGCGCTCAAATTGCGCTGTGTTTTCTTGATTCAGTAACATTTTAGAGTAGTCATCACCACCTGCCATGTAAGCACTTTTTAACTGCGCCCCTAAAATACGTTGAAATTCGATATGTTTTTTATCTAGCTCATCAGCTTTTTTTTGTTGTTGATTTTGCTGTTGCTGGGTTTCTTTAACAGACTGCTCAGCCATGTTGAGTGCTTTAGCGTTTTTAGCTATTTCAAGCTCATGGCTTTTAAGGTTTTTTTGAAGTTGAGATATTTTTTTTCGTTGTTGATTATACTCAGATTGGCTTTGTTCAAGTGCTTGTTTCACCTGCGAGAGATCTTTTTTAGTGCGATCTTCATTGGCAACTGCTGATGCAGTCACCAATGAGGCGAGTATTAAGCCGCACTTAAAGTATCGGTTAACACGTTTAATCATGGGTTATTTCAACGTCATGATGGGCGTGCCAGTCATTTCACTTGGCTGCTCCATGCCCATTAAGTGCAGCATAGTAGGGGCAACATCACTTAATGCTTTACCCTCTGATGGTGTAGCATCGCGACCAACATAAATAAATGGCACCGGTTCACTTGTATGCGCGGTATGTGCTTGGCCCGTTTTAAGGTTAGCCATTTGTTCTGCATTACCATGATCGGCCGTGATCAGCGCTTCACCGCCAAATTCATTTAATGCATCAACTACACGGCCAATACATGCGTCAACGGCTTCACAGGCTTTTACGGCGGCATCAAATACACCTGAGTGGCCAACCATATCGCCATTAGGGTAGTTACATATAATGGCGTCGTATTTCCCACTTTTAATAGCTTCTACGAGTTTGTCGGTCAGCATTTCTGAGTTCATTTCAGGTTGTAAATCGTAGGTTGCTACTTGTGGTGAAGGGATTAATTCACGCGTTTCACCTTCAAATTCGTCTTCTCGTCCGCCACTAAAAAAGAAGGTAACGTGTGCGTATTTTTCTGTTTCAGAAATACGTAATTGCGTTTTACCTTGCTTTTCAAGCCATTCCCCTAATACGTTAGTAAGAGGAGTTGGGCCAAATGCAACGGGTGCGTCTATATCGGCCGCATATTCTGTCATCATGACAAATGCGCTAAGAGCCGGAGATTTTTTCTTGGTAAAGCCGTCAAACTCAGGCTCTACAAAGGCGCGTGTAATTTCACGTGCTCGGTCTGCCCTAAAGTTTGCAAAAATAACGGTGTCGCCATCATTAATCTGCGCCGCTTCGGTACCTTCTGGTGTAATAGTTGTAGGAGCAACAAACTCGTCGTTTTCATCGCGCTCATACGCTGCATTTAATGCGTTTACGCCATTGGCGTAGTTAAATTCTCCAATGCCAGAGGTCATTACATCATAGGCTTTTTCTACACGATTCCAGCGGTTATCTCTATCCATTGCATAATAACGACCAACGAGTGTTGCTAATCGTCCACAATTAAGTTTTGCGAATAACGATTCTATACGCTCAATAGATGCTTTGGCACTGCGCGGTGGTGTATCACGACCATCTAAAAATGCATGAAAATAGAGTTCCTTAGCACCGCGTTTAGCAGCCAGCTCTATGGTTGCAACAATATGGTCTTCATGGCTATGAACGCCACCCGGGCTCAATAGCCCCATAACATGAACAGCTTTACCAGCGTTTACTGCTTTATCAATATTTTCAACAAGTGCAGGGGTTGAGTCAAATTCACCGTCATTTATCGCTTTGGTGATCCGAGTAAAGTCTTGATACACGATACGACCAGCCCCTAAGTTTACGTGCCCAACCTCAGAGTTACCCATTTGTCCATCAGGGAGACCTACATCAAAACCAGACGCTGAAATTAACGTGCGAGGGCGAGTCGCCCATAAATCGTCTAATACTGGGGTGTTTGCAGCGAGTATTGCGTTGCTTTGCTCGTCTTCACGATATCCCCAACCGTCTAAAATCATTAATACCAGTGGTTTTTTATGTTCAGTCATAGTCACTCCTAAAAGTTAGCACCTGTTTAGCTTTAGCATACCGTGTTTTGTTACTTGAATCAGCATACAAAACAGCATATTAAATTTTTTCACTTAATTGAATATCGTATTGATGACGATGTGCGGTTAATAACCTTTATATGGGGTGTTTTTAGTACTTTTAAACTCTGTGTAAACTCGCATTTTAAGTTGGTTTGGGTATACTTGCGTGGCTAAAGTCTAAAATGTCTAAAACATTGCGTTTTGGGATGTAATTTATAGTGGAAGTCGAATGGATCAATATATTGAATTTATAAGCAATCACCCTATTTTAAGCCTAGCTTGGGTTGGTATTGTTTTTCTTATTGTCAGTGGTTGGATAAAAAGTAAGTTTTCAGCTATCCGTCAAATAAACCCTCAGCAGCTAACGCTACTTATTAATCGTGAAGACGGTCAAGTAGTCGATATGCGTGCACAAAAAGAGTTTACGTCTGGTCGTATTTCGGGTGCTGAACATTTAAGCCCTGAAAATGCAAAAAAATCTGACTTTTCAGCCCTTGAAAAGTACAAGACTAAACCCATTATATTAGTATGTACTACAGGTATGACAGCCCAAGGTACTGCTACAGCAATGCATAAAGCCGGTTTTGAGCAGGTTTATGTATTAGCAGGCGGAATGGGTGCATGGCAATCTGCTAGCTTACCAACGATAACAGGTCGCTAATCACATTTAGCTAGACCGATAGAGGATTTATTATGAGTAACGTTGTTTTATACACCAAGGCATATTGTCCATTTTGTCAGCGCGCTATGGCGCTTTTAAAAAGCAAAGGCGTTGAGTTCACTAATTATGATATTGGTGTACAACCTGAGCTTCGTGATGAAATGATCACTAAAGCAGGTGGCGCAAGCACTGTACCGCAAATTTTTATTAATGATGAACATATCGGTGGCTGTGACGACATGATGGCTATTGAAGCGCAAGGCAAACTTGACGCTAAGCTACACGCTTAATTTAATTATAATAACGAACAAGTTAGGAATAACAATGAACGAAGAAACTCAAAACGCAGCAGCGGCACAAGACGCAGGCGCACAATTTACTATTCAACGTATTTACACTAAAGACGTGTCGTTTGAAACGCCAAACTCTCCGGCGATTTTTCAAAAAGAATGGACGCCAGAAGTTAAGCTAGACCTAGATACTCGCTCTAACAAGTTAGACGAAGGTGTATTTGAAGTTGTTTTAGCATTAACGGTTACAGCATCAATTGGCGAAGAAACTGCGTTTTTATGTGAAATTCAACAAGCGGGTATTTTTACTATTGCTGAGGTTGAAGAAGTACAGCTTGCTCATATGCTAGGTGCATTTTGTCCTAACGTATTGTTCCCATATGCACGTGAAGCAGTATCTAACCTAGTTAACCGTGGCACTTTCCCACAGCTGAACCTTGCGCCAGTAAATTTTGACGCGTTATTTGCACAGTACATGCAACAACGTACTACGCAAGCTGACCAGGTTACAGCAGACGCATAACTTATGAGTACAGCAACTTCAGCTGTTACTGTATTAGGGGCGGGGTCTTATGGCACCGCCCTTGCTATTTGTTTAGCCCGAAATGGTCATAATGTGACGCTTTGGGGACGCAATAGCGACGACGTTGCCACGCTTGCAGCTGAGCGGAAAAATCAACGTTACTTACCTGACGCACCATTCCCAGAAACGCTAAAACTAGAAGCCGATTTACAACGTGCAGTTGCATGCAGTGCTATTGTGCTCGTTGTTGTGCCTAGCCATGCATTTGGCGACACGCTTGCGCAGATAAAGCCTGCGTTGCAAGCCGATGCAAAAGTAGCATGGGCGACTAAGGGCCTTGAGCCCAATACGGGGCGCTTATTACAAGAAGTTGCACAGCAAGAGTTGGGTGATGAAATGGCGCTTGCGGTACTTTCGGGTCCTACATTTGCTAAAGAAATGGCAATGGGTTCACCAACAGCTATTTCTGTTTCGTCTACTTCACCTGAGTTTGCACAGCAGCTCGCCGATTTACTGCATTGTGGTCGCTCGTTTCGTGTGTACAACAATGATGACTTTATTGGTATCCAACTGGGCGGTGCGGTTAAAAATGTAATTGCTATTGGCGCGGGTATTTCTGATGGCGTAGGTTTTGGAGCGAATGCTCGCACAGCCTTGATCACTCGAGGCCTTGCTGAACTGACTCGGTTAGGTTGTGCACTTGGAGCTAAGCCAGAAACCTTTATGGGGATGGCGGGTTTGGGTGACTTAATTTTAACCTGTACTGATAACCAATCGCGTAATCGTCGTTTTGGTCTAGCACTGGGTAAAGGTGAAAGTGTTGAAGCCGCTATTGAGTCGATAGGCCAAGTGGTAGAAGGCTTTAGAAACACCAAAGAAGTGTATTTACTTGCCCAGCGTGCAGGCGTTGAAATGCCTATCACTGAACAAATCTATAAAGTACTTTATGAAAATAAAGACATGAAAGCCGCTGCTATGGCATTGCTAGGAAGAGAGCAACGCTCAGAATAGCTTTCATCATTGTGAGTAAAACTAAAAAACCGACGTAATGTCGGTTTTTTGTTTGCTTTAATAAAGCAGGTATTACTGCGCGTTTGGAAAGCCCAGCTGTCGCCATGATTCGTAAACAAATACCGCTACCGCGTTTGATAGGTTCATGCTTCGGCTATTGGGTTGCATTGGAATACGCACGCGCTGATCGTTTGGTAGCGCTTGAATCATCTCATCGGGAAGGCCGCGTGTTTCAGGTCCAAATACTAGGCAGTCGCCTGCTTCATAACGTGCTTCATGATGAAATTGGCTACCTTTAGTCGTACACGCATATACCTTTTTGGGTTTACATTTTTCAAGGTAGGCTTCAAATGATGCATGGCGCTGAACATGACTGAACTCATGGTAATCAAGGCCTGCACGCTTTACACGTTTATCGTCCCACTCAAACCCTAAAGGCTCAATTAAATGCAACGAAAAACCGGTATTCGCACAAAGGCGGATAATATTCCCCGTGTTAGGTGGAATTTCAGGTTGGTATAAAACAATATCCAGCATAATTAGCCTTTTTAATTAACGGTATTTGACGGAAGCAGTATACACGAAACCCTTAAAAAAAATGATATACTCACAGCATGAATACTCTTATTAGCGGATAAAAACGTGCATAACCGCAGTTACGAATTTTGGGTTAAAGCTTCTAGCATTATTACTATTGTAATGGTGAGTTTAATGATTGCAGCAAAAGCGTGGGCTTGGCTTGCTTCAGGCTCAGCTTCAATGCTTGGCTCGTTAACAGACTCATTAATGGACATTACCGCTACATTCATGAGCTTCTTAGTTTTGGGTTACGCACTGCGTCCTGCCGACGATGATCACCGGTTTGGTCACGGTAAAGCCGAGGCATTAGCAGGGCTTGGGCAAGCTGCGTTTATAGCAGGTTCGGGCTGTTTACTGGCATTCCATGGTATAGAGCGTTTATTTAATCCTATAGAGCTTACACATTCATTATTAGGTGTATGGGTAAGTGCTTTTGCTATTGCTTGTACTTTGGTGATTGTTTTTGTGCAAACCAAAGTAATTAAACATACAGAGTCTATTGCTATAAAAGCAGATTCGGTGCACTACAAAGGTGATTTGATTTTAAATGCCGCCGTTTTAATTGCGATTGCTTTATCTTATTACGGAATGATGTATGCCGATCCTATTTTTGCAATAGGGGTCGCAGGCTACCTACTGTATAACAGTTGGGATATTGCCAGAGATAGTGCCGATCATTTAATGGATAAAGAACTCCCCGACGATGAAAAGCAAAGTATTTTTGATATTGCTAAAGAGCATACCGACGTGCATGGTGTACACGGAATTCGTACTCGCCAAGGTGGTAAAATTAAGTTTATTCAAATGCATTTAGAGCTTGATGACCATTTAAGCCTGATCCGAGCTCATACTGTGGCCGATGAAGTTGAAGCGATGATAGGTGCTCGTTTTGAATCAGAGGTTGATATATTAATCCACCTCGATCCGCTGTCGGTTCTGACTAAGCCGTCACCGACTCACAAAACTGATACAAGCTGTTAAGCACTGGCTGGCGTATTTCATCACATTCAAAAAATAGTTCATGTTTAGCGTCAGCAAAGCTTTCTAGGGTAATATTTGCGTGCTTATTGGCCAGTCTATAGTGCGCTTCATTATCGACAACCACATCGTTTTTAGCGCTGGCAATATAAACTGGAATATCAACATTGAGCTCATCTATTGAGGCTAAAAAAGTAAAGGTAGAGTGTAGCCACCCATAGGTAACCCCGCCAAGTTGCAATAAAGGCTCCTCGTTATAAGTTTGCCTAAATAAGCTATAGCGTAATTCGCAGCTTGTTAATACGTTTAAAGGAAATTCCTCAGGGATATAATCGGTTTGCCCAAGTGCATAGCTAAACTGAAAACCAAGGCGTACGGCATTACTTGCAATTATTCGGGCTAAAGGCTTTGGGATCCCTTTGGTGTGTATATCAAACATGGGAGCTGATAAAAACGCACCGCTAAAACTATGCTCATAGTTTGCCAAATAATCAAATGCAATAGCACCTCCCATCGAGTGGCTCACTAATAGCTTTTTACCTTGCCAAACGGTGTCGACTATTTGAGTGTTAAATAAATTAAGATCGGCACTGTAGTCACCAAAATTATTTACATAGCCTTTATGTTTATTTTTTAAATAGCGGTAAGAGCGACCTTGTCCTTGGTGGTCAACAATGAATACAGCAAAATTATTAGTGTAAAGCTCCCATAATAACTCTTTGTATTTATCGAGCCCTTCGATTCTGCCCGAGCTAACAACTATGGCAACATGAGCTTTATCCGGCTGGGCATGCGCGTAAAATAACTGCCCATTAGGCGTATTTAAATACGCTTTAACTAATGTATTTTGATAAAAATCATTAATGGCTGATTGGTTACCTTTAAGCTCGCGCTCACTACTATAAAACATGGTTTACTCTTTGATTATTGGCAGTGTGATATTAGCACACAAGCCGCCCTGATCTTTATTAGATAAAACTAAGGTGCCATTATGAGCTGTAATTGCATTTTTTGCGATAGCTAAGCCTAAACCGGTTCCGCCACTGACTCTATCTCTTGCATCAGATTGCCTAAAAAACGGCTCACATAGCTTATCAAGCTGGTTATTTGGTACACCAGGGCCATCATCACATATTTCAATATGTACGGTATCTGCGTGCGATAACGTTACATTTATGGTGTTATTTGCATATTTAATGGCATTACGCAGTAGGTTTTCAAGCGCGCTGGCAATCAGGGCCTCATCGCAGTTAATGGTTACTTTTGTATCGCCAGATATTGTGAGCTGTTTATTACATTGCTTTGCTTCAAACTGTGCATCGTTCAATACGTGTTCAACAATAACTTGTAGCGATTGTTTTTGCAGCGAAAGAGTTTGGCTTTTCGCCTCTAAACGAGAGACTTGCAAAACGTCAGCAATCATTTTGTCGAGCTGGTTCGCTTCTTTTTCTATTCTTACTAAGTACGGCTGACTTGCTTCGTTTGCTTGCATTTGTGCTAACCCTGTTGCCATTTTTAATCGAGTAAGAGGGGATCGCAATTCATGAGATATATCGGCGAGCAAACGTTTTTGTGAGCTTATTAGCAGCTCTAATTGGTTTGCCATGCTGTTAAAGTCACGGCCAAGAACACCCAATTCGTCTTTTCGGTTTGCTGAAATAGAAGCGCGTGCGCTTAAGTCACCAGAAGATAGTTTTACAGCCGCTTTTTTTAAGCTATTTATAGGCGCTATTAAATTGCGGCTAAACAAAAAGCTTAAAATTAAAGACGCGCTAATAGCAATTGATATTTTTATCCAGCCAGGCATTAGCTTTAAGCGTATAAATAAAGGAGGCTGATTGTTTATGTCTATTTCATATAAATAAAAAGTGCCTTCGGGTAGTGTTAATTGAACAGGGCCAAATGCTTGGTATTGCTCTGTAAACACAACTTGTGGCGGCATGTTTTTTGTAAAATTAAGCAAGCTTAAATCTATATTTGCTGGAACGGTTTTATTAGTTAGCGAGTCTTCAGATTGCTCAGCGCTTAAATATAATAGCTTACGTTTAGAAAGTCGTGGATGTGAAAGAATACTATTAAGCGAACGCTTATGCTTAAATGCAGAGCGTTCTATGCTTTTAGCGGTATAGGCTAAGTTTTTTTCTATTGGCCCTTGTAATGGCTCGTTACTCACTAAGTTAAGAGCGCCTATATTACTAAAAAAAATAAGCGCGGTAACAGTGCCGATTATAGTCACCCAAAACCATGTAAATATTTTAAAAAATAAGTAATGCTGAGGGTGCTTAAGCCAATAAAAAGCGCAGGGCTTATTCGCCTTGAATGAAAACATAACCCGTGCCTCTCATTGTTTTAATTCGTTCGGTTTTGATGTGCTCTGCTATTTTTTTCCGGATATTACTAACATGCATATCAATAGAGCGGTCGAACGATGCTAAACGTCTGCCTAATACCTCTTCACTTATTTGTTCTTTACTAACAACTTCGCTAGCATTTTTACATAAAAGCGCGAGTATTTCGTACTCTGTGCCAGTAAGCGTGAGCGTGTGCTCATTTATTAATGCTTCCCTTGCCCCAAGGTTTATCGTCACCCCATTCACAAGCAGCTTATTTGTGTTAGTAACACCTAAACTATTTATATGTTCAATGCGGCGAGTAATTGCTTTTACGCGGGCTAGTAACTCTCTGTGATTAAACGGCTTTGGTATATAGTCGTCAGCGCCAAGCTCTAATCCAAAAATACGGTCAAAGTCTTCCCCTTTCGCAGTAAGCATAATAACGGGCGTAAGTTTTGTTTGCCTAAGCTGTTTTAGTACTTCAAAACCATCTAAAGTAGGTAGCATTACGTCAAGCAATATTAATGCATACTCGTTGTTTTGTGCCAGCTTTAGGCCTTGTGCGCCGTCGTGTACGCTCTGTACTTCAAACCCTTGGGTAGAAAGGTATTCGCTTAGTAATTCACAAAGACCCGTATCATCGTCAATCATTAATAGTTTCATTTACAAACCCTTAGGTAATATGTCATTTCTTTATTTTACGCCCTTAATTGGTCAAAAGTGAATCTTTACACAACCTTTACACTGCTTTGCGTTACTTTGCGTTGAGTTAGTTATAGTTAACTCACAGGCTAAGCAGTCACAACGACAGCTAACCACAACCAACCCAACAGTTAAGGTGATGATTATGACTAAAGTAAATACACTTTCAAAATTAGTACTTATTTGTGGCCTAGCAACAGCCACTCTTGGCGCAGGCAGCGTATTAGCTAAAGGCGGCATGCATGATAAGCAAGGCCACTCTCAAGCGCGTTTTTTACTCTCTGAGCGCGGCGCCAACAAGCTTGATTTAACCGACGAGCAGCAAACTAAGCTTAAAGCTATTTTTGAAGCACAAAAAACGCAAATGAAAGCCTTAAGAGGCGGCGATAAAGAAGCACTTAAAGAAATGCGTGAAACGCATAAAGCCAAAATGGATGCATTACTTAGCGCTGCAACATTTGATGAAAATGCAGCTAAAGAGCTATTGAATGCAAGCCAAAGTAAAGGCGAAGAGTTTGGTTTAATTAAGCTAAAAACGCAGCACCAAGTAATGCAGGTACTTAACGCTGAGCAGCAAGAGAAGTTTGCTAAAATGCAAAAGCGTATGGGCAAAAAGCACCGGAAGCAAAGAGGTTAATTTGCCAAAATATAGGTTGTCACAACCTTATATTTTAGCTTAAGCACTAAAAAGCCAGCAATTAGCTGGCTTTTGTTTTTATAGATACTTTATGACATTACTTAAAAAAGTCATCTTCGTTTTTGGCCATCATGGCTTCTATGTCTTCAATCATGTCTTGGTTTATTTGATCTGCTGATGTAATGGGCGCTGAAATTTTATTATTTTCAAACGACCATTCACCTAGATCAATGAGTTGGCAACGCTTAGAACAAAATGGGCGATGAGGGTTTTGCTCAGACCACTCTACATTTGTTTTACAGGTTGGACAGTTTACAACAGTAGGCATGTTTTACTCTCTACATTTTTCTTAGCCTAAGGACTGGTTAAACTTATTTATTTCCAGAGCTTAGGTTAGTCATTAGCGCTCGCTATAAAATAAAAAGCGCTAAATAGCTTTACATATTGGTTACGCGGTTTATTTCTGCAAGTGACGTTAAACCATCAGCGGCTTTACGTAAACCCGATAGGCGTAAATTATTAAAACCGGCTTTTAATGATACCTCAGCGATTTCTAATGAGTTACCGCCGCGCATAATTATTTGTGCAATTTCTGGTGTAATTTGCATCACTTCGTAAATACCGACACGGCCTTTGTAACCATCGGTACAGCTATCACAGCCTTTAGGTGCATATAGAGTCATATCGTCAATTTGCGCTGTGCTAAACCCTTGGCGAGATAGCTCTTCACTTGGCAATTGCTCTGGCGTTTTACATTTTGGGCATAAACGACGTGCTAAGCGCTGTGCAATAATCAAACTAATAGAGCTGGCTACGTTATAAGCGGGAACGCCCATATTTAATAGTCGGGTAATGGTTTCTGGTGCTGAATTAGTATGCAACGTAGATAAAACCAAGTGACCCGTTTGCGCTGCTTTTATTGAAATTTCTGCGGTTTCAAGGTCACGTATTTCACCCACCATTACCACGTCGGGATCTTGACGTAAAAACGCACGTAGCGCATTAGCAAACGTCATGTCGGCTTTAGGGTTAATTTGTACTTGGTTTATTCCCTCCAGGTTTATTTCAACCGGATCCTCAGCGGTACTAATGTTTCGCTCAGGTTGGTTTAGTATGTTTAAACCCGTATAAAGCGATACCGTTTTACCTGACCCGGTTGGGCCTGTAACCAGTATCATACCTTGTGGTTGACCAAGTGCATCCATGTATAGCTTTTTCTGTTCTTCTTCGTAACCAAGTACATCAATGCCTAGCATAGCGCTTGATGAATCAAGAATACGCATTACTATTTTTTCGCCCCACAGCGTTGGCATCGTACTGACACGAAAATCGATACTTTTTCGCTCAGTAATTTTTAATTTGATTCGGCCATCTTGTGGTTTGCGCTTTTCGGCAATATCAAGTCGCGACATTACTTTAATACGAGCAGAAAGCTTAGTTGCTAATGTATTAGGTGGGCTTGCTACTTCGTGTAAAATGCCATCAATACGAAAACGAATGCGGTACTTGTGCTCGTAAGGTTCAAAATGTAGATCCGATGCACCTTTTTTTATCGCGTCCATTAAAATTTTGTTAATGTAAACAATAATAGGCGCATCGTCTTTATCATCATCTTGTGGTGTAGATTCTTTTTGGTTTTCTGTGTCAAGGTCGGCAAATTCTTTAAACTCATCATCGCTTAAATCTAAGCTGCCGGTTGCGTCTAGCAATTGCTCAATTTTATTATCGAGCTGAATATAATCAACAACGACAATTTCGCATGAAAAGCCGGTACTAAATTCAAAGTTTTCGAATGCGCCGTAATCGGTTGGATCAGAGGCTGCCACATAAACCTTTCGGCCTTTTTGGACCAACGGTAAAATATGGTGCTTGCGGATCAGTTTTTCTTTTACAAGGTCGGCAGGAATAGACGCAGGGTCAAAGTCTTTTAAATCAAAATAGGGAACACGGAACAAATCAATACATTGCTCTGCTAACTCTTTACTGTCTATTTTTCCGCATTTAGAAATCAGTTCAGCTGTTGAGGCAAACTCTTGCTGCTTTGCTTTTACCGTATCGGCATCAATACGCCCAAGCGTAAGAAACTTTCTTAATAACGGTGAGTTAATATTCATTGCGCACCTTTTTAATCCTTCAGAGAGAGTAATTTATCAGAAAAAAGAAGGGGATTACATTACTCTTCACAATCTAGGCTAAATTTATTAATTAATATAGGAGATTAGTTTGTTTTGATTCGGTTTTACAATTTAAGTTGCTGGCATTTGTGCCATGTGTAGATAACTTTTATGAAGCGTTAATAAGTCGTGGTTAACGTCGTTAAGTGCGCGGTCGTTATTTAAAATATCATCTGCTTTTTTTTGTTTGTCTTCGCGTGACATTTGCGCTGCAATAATCGCTTTTACTTGCTCAACACTTACATTATCACGCGAAGCCGTGCGCTCTATTTGCACACTTTGAGGTATATCAATCAGTAGCGTTCGATTACACAGTTTATCAAGGCCGTTTTCAAACAAAAGTGGCGCTACAAGAACAACGTATGCACTTTTAGCGGTAGTAATATCGTTATGTATTTTGTTTCTAATAAGTGGATGTAATAGAGTGTTTAGCCATTCTTTGTCTGCATTGTTAGTAAAAATACGTTCACGCAGAGCGCTTCTGTTGAGTGTGCCATCGCTCAATAAAATACCTTGACCAAATTTACTCACAATGGCATTTAAACCATCGCTTTTAGGCTTCACAACTTGGCGCGCAATAATGTCGGCATCAACTATTGTTATACCCAGTTGCTCAAACATATTACTTACCGCTGTTTTGCCACAGCCTATACCGCCTGTTAAGCCAAGAACCCAAGGTGATGTTTTAATATCAGATTTGCTCATTTTAGTGCGCACTCAAGTTAGTAACCAATTAAGTTAAAATACGCGTTTTGCAATTGGTTACCCCACAGTAACGTGATCCAACCAGCAATTGCTAGGTAGGGCCCAAATGGGATGGGGGTTGCTTTGTCTTTACCCTGAATACTTAACAAAGCGATACCAATAATGGCGCCAACAACACTTGAAAGCAGTATTATGGTGAGTAACGATTGCCAGCCCAATAGTGCACCAAATAAAGCTAAAAGTTTAAAGTCGCCATAGCCCATGCCTTCCTTGCCTGTTAACAGTTTAAATAACCAAAAAACACTCCACAAGCTTAAATAACCAAAGGCGGCACCCATAATGGCATTAGTTGGCGTAATTGTAATTCCGGCAACGGCGGCAATAAGTGCCAGCCAAACAAGCGGCAAAGTTAGCTGATCGGGCAGTAACATGTGATCTATATCAATAAAGGTCAGTGCCACAAGTGCCCACGTGATCACTATGTATAATAATGCTTGTTCTGTTGCGCCAAAGGTATAAGCAACCACTAAGCTTAATAGAGCCGTAATAGCCTCAACCGCAGGGTAACGAATAGAGATAGGGTGACTACAGCTTGCGCATTTACCTTTTAGTAAGACCCAACTAATAACGGGTATATTCTGCCAAGGCTTAATGGCCGTTTTGCATTTAGGGCAGGTAGAGTTGGGTTTTACAAGATTTAAAGGCTCGCTGGTATTTTTGGGTTTAGGTGTATTGGTATTTAGCTCGTCACCTAATAATAGCCTACACTCGCTTTGCCATTCACGTTGCATCATAAGTGGCAAACGGTAAATAACAACGTTTAAAAAACTGCCTACACATAAACTAACTAAGCCAACAGTGGTTAAATAAAACCAGAGTTGGCTTTGCATTACTTCAATAATACTTTGCATTATAAACCTGAAAACTGCTTTAAAAAAAAGTGATAGAGAATCAATGAGAAGACGTTAGCCGCCAACCTTATAAAAACAAGGCTCTCTTTAATTCCTGTAAATTTTTATTAATTAAATTACAGAGCCTAACTGGAAAATTGGTAAGTACATAGCCACAATTAACCCACCAACAAGCACACCAAGTACCGCCATAATAAGTGGTTCTAACAGGCTTGAAAGGCCATCAACCGCATCGTCAACCTCTTGCTCGTAAATAGTCGCTACTTTAGCCAACATGCCATCGAGTGAGCCAGATTCTTCACCAATGGCCACCATTTGAATCACCATATCAGGGAATATTTTAGAGTTACGCATAGCCCAGTTCATTTGGTTACCCGAGCTTACCTCGGCTTTAATATCTAAAATAGCATAACGGTACACTGCGTTACCCGAGGCACCTGCAGCAGAGTCAAGCGCATCAACAAGGGGTACACCTGCCGCAAAAGTGGTTGAAAGTGTACGCGCATAACGGGCAACAGCGGCTTTGTTTAAAATCGTGCCAATAACAGGGAGTTTTAATATGGCTCTATCGGTTGCATCTCTGAGCTTTAAGCTTCTGAGCTTAGCTTCTTTAAATGCATAACCAAAACCAACAATTGCAATTAAAATCATCCACCAATACTCTTGCATAAATTCAGATATACTGATTACAAATAAAGTAAATGCTGGGAGTTCAGCGCCAAAGCCTGAGAATATATCTTGAAACTGTGGCACTACAAATATTAGCAAAATAGAAGTTACAATACCTGCTATTACTAATACAGATATTGGGTAAAACATTGCTTTTTTTATTTTTGATTTAAGCGCTTCCGATTTTTCTTTGTATAACGCAACACGGTCAAATATTTTATCGAGTGCACCGGATTGCTCGCCCGACGCCACTAAATCACAATATAAGTCGTCAAAATAACGAGGGTGTTTTCTAAGTGCTTGCGATAAAGGCTGACCTGCTTTTACTTCATCGCCTATGGTTTCCATTAGTTTACCAACACTTTTATTGGTTGAACCAGAGCCAATCATTTCAATAGCTTGTATAAGCGGTACACCCGCCATTAGCATGGTGGCAATTTGGCGGGTAACAAGCGCTATATCTTTAGGGGTGATTTTTTGAACACTTTGAATGCCAAATAAAGGCTTTGGCTTACGCTTTACTTTTGATGGCGTAATACCCTGCTTACGTAATTGTGCTTTTACAAGTGCAATGCTATTACCTGTGAGTTCTCCTTCAAGTTTCTTCCCTCGGGCACTTACACCGACCCACTGAAATGTATCGAGGCCTTTATCTTGTTGTTTTTTTGCCATAAAGAACACTCTACTCGATATTTGGACTACTAAATTTTACATATTTGTACTATTTTGGCAAAAAAGACGCTCAAATGAGCGTCTTTAATAAGTGATTATGTATTTTTAACTACCAGTACCAGTACCAGTTCCAGTTCCAGTTCCAGTACTAGCTGCTGCAGGACAGCTTTTCGGAGCTAAGCTTGCATCACCTGTTATGTCTGAAATAGAGCAAGTCCAAGCTCCTGCAGAAGATCTAGTTAGAGAGATTACCGCGCCGTCAACTTGTGTTGGAGCATTTCTTACTTTGCAGCTAATCCCAGTAACGGTTGTGTCTACATCAATATCACAATTTTGAGTTTGTGATATTAGTCCAGCAGCTGCAAGAGTCGCTGTTTCACCATTATTTACCGCAATTTCATAACCTGTTTTTCCTGCTGAAATTTCAGCTAAACCAGCAGTCAACTTGGATGTTGCCTGATAATTAGAATACGCTGGCAATGCTACCGCAGCAAGAATACCGATGATTGCTACTACAATCATTAATTCAATTAGGGTGAAACCCTGTTGTTTTTGAGTCATTGTTTTCATGTTTCCTCTCCTAAAGGATAGATTGTGTAAGTTAAATCACTTAATTGGCATTATGCCGAGCTTAATTTAACTGATTTACTTTACAGTTTTGCTTAAAATAAACTTTTTGCGCTATCTCTCGGTTTGAATGAGATTATCCGCGCTACATTTGCACTTTAGCTTTAGGGTATGAAATACAAAAGCTAGGTGTGAATTCATTATATTTTATATGTAACTTGCTATTTATAAATTGGATGCAAATAAAGTCTACCAGCAGCCAATAAAAGTGTAGGAATAAATAACATAAGTTGCTTATTAACTTTAATTTAAACGTTAATAACTCATTATTTATGACGAGCTTTTATAATAAAACAATACAAGTGTATCATTTTATTTTAGTTAATAGCACGTTACTTTTCCTAAAACAGCTAATTAATTTAACAAGTTGTTACAACTAGTTATTTTTAACTATTAAATTACTTTTGTTTTAACTTGTCAACGCTTTAGCATTCATTAAATGTAGAACTAAATTATTATATTGGCTATATATTATTCAAACCGCATCGATAAATCGATTGATTGTAAGTTTTTTGTTAATGCGCCGCTGGATATAAAGTCAACTCCCGCTTGAGAATAGGTTTTGAGTGTTGCTAACGTCATATTGCCAGATACTTCTAATTTAGCGCGTTTGTCAGTTAAAATAACTGCTTGCTTAATTTGCTCAACGCTAAAGTTATCAAGCATGATAATATCGGCGCCTGCGTCTATGGCTTGCTTTAGCTCTTGAAGTGATTCAACCTCAACTTCAACCGGTTTACTCGGGTGGTTTAGTTTGGCCTGAGTAACGGCTTTATCTATACCGCCGCAGGCTGCTATGTGGTTTTCTTTAATTAAAAACGCATCAAATAATCCTATGCGGTGGTTTGCGCCACCGCCGCATTTTACTGCATATTTTTGTAAGGCTCTGAGCCCCGGAATAGTTTTGCGGGTATCGAGTAGCTGGGTCGTTGTGCCGCTGAGTTCTTTTACATAATGCGCTGTGGTGGTTGCTGTGCCAGATAAAGTTTGTACAAAGTTAAGAGCGGTTCGCTCTGCCGTTAAAATTGCGCGGGCTGAACCTTTTGCTGTAAACAGGGGGCTGTTGGCCGTTACAAAGTCGCCATCGCTAACAAGTACTGATACTTGTACTGTTGGGTCCACTTGCTTAAATACTTCAATTATGATGTCTTTTCCACAAAATATGCAATCTTCACGAGTTATAACTTTTGCACTAGCTTGCTCGTTTTGTGGGATAAGCTGAGCGGTTATGTCACCATCGGCTGCGGTTTGGTAGTTTAAGTCTTCGTCGAGCGCAAGGGTAACAAGTTGACTAAGTAAAGTGTGCGAAATAGACATGGCTAAAAGCTCATAAGCATTAATAAATTAAAGAAAATTTTACTATGTTTAAATAATGAATAGAAGCGCTTTTAATTATTAGCGTATAGCTTAGGACTTTAATAGTAAAATGTAAGCCACTTTTAATTGCTTACCTATTTAGGCGGGGCTTAGTCACTATCATTATTTTTACAAATCCTTTAGCATCAAGGTTATGAATAGTTTGGTAATAATGTAATGGCAATAGATTTAAATGGGGTTTTAAAAGCTGCAACTCAGCGAGCATGTACTCACTATGATGAGCGCCCTGAACACACAGATATTACCTTGTTGGTCATTCATAATATTTCATTACCAGCAGGGCAGTTTGGTACCCCCTTTGTGGATGATTTATTTATGGGGTGTATTGACTGCAATGCTCATCAAAGCTTTAGTGATTTAAAAGGGCTGCGCGTCTCAGCACATTCCTTTATTAAACGCACTGGTGAGGTGGTCCAATACGTGCCATTTAGTAAGCGGGCTTGGCATGCGGGCGTATCTGAATTTGCAGGGCAAACTGCATGCAATAATTATAGTATTGGTATTGAGCTTGAAGGCACCGATACAACGGCTTATACCAGCGCTCAGTACGCCTCGTTATGTCATTTAAGTAAATCTATAATGCAGCGCTATCCAAAAATTACCCCTTCGCGTATTGTGGGGCACTGCGATATTGCATCTGGTCGTAAAACAGACCCCGGCCTTAGCTTTAACTGGCCATTATTTTTAAATATGCTTGAGCAACCAAGTTGAGAGAGTCACTGTCATGATTTTAGTATCTATTATTTTAGCGTTAATTTTAGAGCGTTTAGGGGCACGGTCTAACTATTGGCAAATAAGCTATTACGCCAATGGCTATTTAAAGCGCTCCAACCGCTTACTTGCCCGTAATGGTTTATTTAGTTCGGCAATTGGCTTTTTAATTTGGCTATTTTTACCTGTAGTAGCCATGGCATGCATTTATAGCTTGTCAAACTTTGTGTTGTGGGAGCTGGCTATTAATATTGCTGTTTTACTTATTTGTTTTGGCTGTGCAAAGCAGCGTGCTTTATATAAAGCCTATCTAAACGCACTCACACGAGATGATGGTACTGCAGCCTCTTCATATGCATTGCAAATGGGGCAAAAACGCACTGAAGATCCACAAGGCGGTGAAACCTTTGGGCAAACGCTTGCTTGGGTAAACTTTAGATTTTACTGTGCGGTTATTTTTTGGTTTGTGGTTTTGGGTGCACCAGGCGCTGTTTTATATGCTCTTGTGCGTACCTTTGCTGATTTAGTCCGAGACAACCACAAAGTCATATTTGCTAAACATTTTAAGCTAATACATAAACTACTTTTTTGGTTGGATTGGTTACCCGCACGTATAGCGAGTTTTGGTTATTTAGTGATTGGTAACTTTAATAAAGGCACTAGCTGCTGGTTACATTATGCGCTTGATTTTTCAAGCCCTAACCGAAAGGTCGTCACCTATACTGCGCTTGCAGCAGAGCAAGTAGAAAAGCGTTATTATGGTTGCACTTACGAGGTAACGTGTATGATTAAATTAGTTAAGCGTAATGTGCTCTTTTATTTAGTTTTAATTGCATTACTTACCCTGTTTGGTGGTTTGTCTTAACACCTTATTTATTTTTACAGCCAATTTAAAAGCAAAGCACTTATTTACCCCAAAGTGCTTTGCCTTTTGGTTATCTTTCTTACTTAAACATTGCGATTAGCCCCTCCTTTAAAATAGAGCTAAAACTCTAAACTTATCTGGTCAGACCATTTGAATGGCTACCTTATCAGTTACTCAAAATTAAGCTATATTGTGTATTGTTTGATCTTCGTTCAAAATGCGTTACGCTAATATCCCCGTGCAAGTAACCAGTAAATTGACAGCTATATGGGTTTTTGATAACGTATTGCAAATTCTTGGTATGACCAATTTACCTTTTGGGTAAATCTTATAACTTTAAGCCCCAATTTTAGGGCTTGGTATTTATACAACGCGGACGTTGATTCATGTCTTTAAAGATTAAAGCAGCAAAATTATCTGATGTTATTTTACAGCAACTCGAGAATATGATTCTTGAGGGCTCGTTAGCACCAGGAGAAAAGCTGCCTCCAGAGCGTGAACTAGCAAAACAGTTTGAAGTGTCTCGTCCTTCGCTGCGCGAGGCCATCCAAAAGTTAGAGGCAAAAGGGCTCGTTACGCGTCGTCAAGGCGGTGGCACGTTTGTAAAAAATCAGCTTGAAGAAGGGCTAACTGATCCATTATTTGAGCTAATAAGTAAACACCCTGAATCACAATTTGATTTACTCGAATTTCGTCATGCATTAGAAGGTATTGCTGCTTACTATGCAGCACTACGAGGAACGAGTAATGATTTTACTAAAGTAAAACAAAGCTTTGATCAAATTGCGCTATCGCAAGATGACTTACAGCAAAAAGCAAAAGCAATTAATGCCTTTCATTTTAGTGTGGCTGAAGCCTCACATAATGTTGTGTTATTGCACTTGGTTAGAGGTATGCAAGCGCTGCTTGAACAAAATGTATTGCAAAATTTAACGGTTTTATTAGAAAAGCCAGATATTAGCAGTCAGTTAGCTCAGCACAGGCGTTTGTTAATGGATGCGGTTATTGACGGCAATCCAGAGCAAGCTCGTTTAGCAAGTAATGCGCATTTAGCGTTTATTGAAGAAGCATTGCTTGAAGCGGGCAAAGAATATTCGCGAATTGAACGTAGTTTAAGACGCACCAAACAAAATTAAGCTAATACTCTATTACTTGAACACACTAAGTTAAGTATCAGTTGTATTAAATTAACAACATTCGTATTTTAAACATAAGGAAACCTCCATATGTCTGAAGTCAATAAAATTGACGTAGACGCGCTAGAAACACAAGAGTGGTTACAAGCTCTTGAATCAGTTGTGCGCGAAGAAGGTGTTGAACGAGCTCAGTACTTACTTGAGCAAGTATTAGAGCAAGCCCGCTTAGACGGCGTTGATATGCCAACGGGTATTACCACGAACTACGTTAATACTATTCCTGTAGATCAAGAGCCTGCTTACCCAGGTGATGTGAATCTTGAACGTCGTATTCGTTCAATTATTCGTTGGAACGCGATTATGATCGTTCTGCGTGCATCTAAAAAAGATCTCGACTTAGGCGGCCATATGGCGTCTTACCAATCGTCAGCTGCTTTTTACGAAGTGTGTTTTAACCACTTCTTCAAAGCACCAAACGACGTAGACGGTGGCGACTTAGTTTATTACCAAGGCCATATTTCTCCGGGTATTTATGCTCGTGCATTTGTTGAAGGGCGTTTAAGCGCTGCTCAACTAGATAACTTCCGCCAAGAAGTTGATGGTAAAGGTTTACCGTCGTACCCACACCCTAAATTAATGCCTGAATTTTGGCAGTTCCCTACAGTATCAATGGGTTTAGGCCCAATTGCATCTATTTACCAAGCGCGTTTCTTAAAATATTTAGACGGCCGTGGCTTAAAAGACACTAAAAACCAACGTGTATATGCGTTTTTAGGTGACGGTGAAATGGATGAGCCAGAATCACGTGGTGCAATCTCGTTTGCTGCTCGTGAAAAGCTAGACAACTTATGTTACTTAATTAACTGTAACTTACAGCGTTTAGATGGCCCAGTAATGGGTAATGGTAAAATTATTCAAGAACTAGAAGGCCTATTTAAAGGCGCTGGTTGGAACGTAATTAAGGTTGTATGGGGAAGCGGCTGGGATATTCTGCTTGCTAAAGATACAACAGGTAAATTACTGCAGTTAATGAACGAAACTATTGACGGCGATTACCAAACATACAAAGCAAAAGATGGCGCGTACGTTCGTGAGCATTTCTTTGGTCGTTATCCAGAAACAGCAGCCCTTGTTGCAGATATGACCGATGACGAAATTTTTGCACTTAAGCGTGGTGGTCATGAGCCATCAAAACTTTACGCAGCATTCAAAAAGGCCGAGCAAACTAACGACCGTCCTACTGTGATCCTAGCTAAAACGGTAAAAGGTTACGGCATGGGTGAAGCAGCTGAAGGTAAAAACATTGCGCACCAAGTGAAAAAAATGGACATGAGCCATGTTGAACACTTACGTGACCGTTTAGGCCTACAAGATTTAGTCTCTGAAGAAGCAATTAAAGACTTACCTTACCTAGAGCTTGATGAAAGCTCTGAAGAGTACAAGTACTTGCATGCTCGTCGTAAAGACTTAAAAGGTTATACACCAACGCGTATTGCAGAATTTTCTGAGAAGTTACAGTTGCCAGAAGTCGAAGCGTTTAAGCCATTACTTGAAGAGCAAAAACGTGATATTTCAACCACAATGGGCTTTGTTCGTGCACTTAATATTCTATTAAAAGATAAAGGCATTGGTAAAAATATTGTTCCTATTATTGCCGATGAAGCGCGTACCTTTGGTATGGAAGGTTTATTCCGCCAGATTGGTATTTACAACCCGCATGGTCAAAACTACACCCCTCAAGACCGTGATATTGTTTCTTACTACAAAGAAGCAACATCAGGGCAGGTACTTCAAGAAGGTATTAACGAGCTAGGTGCAATGTCGTCATGGGTGGCTGCTGCAACATCATACAGCACGAACGATTTACCAATGATCCCGTTCTACATTTACTATTCTATGTTCGGTTTCCAACGTGTTGGCGACATGGCATGGATGGCGGGTGACCAACAAGCACGTGGTTTCTTATTAGGTGCTACTGCCGGTCGTACTACGCTAAATGGTGAAGGCCTGCAGCATGAAGATGGCCACAGCCATATTCTTGCAAATACGGTTCCTAACTGTATTTCTTACGACCCAACGTACGCATTTGAAGTAGCAGTCATTGTTCAAGATGGTATTCGTCGTATGTACGGTGAAAACCAAGAAAACATTTACTACTACCTAACGCTTATGAACGAAAACTACCATCAGCCAGCAATGCCAGAAGGCGCTGAAGAAGGTATTCGTAAAGGTATTTACAAGCTTGAAAGCTACGAAGGTAAAAAAGCCAATGTACAGCTATTAAGCTCAGGTACTATCATGACGGAAGTACGCAAAGCAGCGGCCATTTTAAGTGACGATTACGGTATTGCATCAGACGTTTACTCTGTAACGTCATTCAATGAGCTTACCCGTGATGGTCAAGATGTTGAGCGTTTCAACATGCTTAACCCAGAAAGCGAGCAAAAAACAGCTTACATTACGAGCGTATTAAACGACTCAGTAACTGTTGCCGCTACCGATTACATGAAAAACTACGCAGAGCAAGCCCGTTCATTTATTCCTAGCAATAACTATAAAGTGTTGGGTACAGATGGTTACGGACGTTCTGATAGTCGTGAAAACTTACGTCGTCACTTTGAAGTTAACGCAAGCTACGTTGTTGTTGCAACGTTATCTGAACTTGCTAAACGCGGTGAAGTTGAAAAGTCTGTGGTTGTTGACGCACTTAAGAAGTTCGATATCGACACCAATAAACTAAACCCACTGTACGCATAAGAGGTTTGCAATGAGTATTGAAATTAATGTTCCAGATATCGGTGGCGATGACGTAGAAGTAACCGAAATCTTAGTAAGCGTTGGTGACAAAGTAGATGTTGACCAATCTTTACTGACTGTTGAAGGCGATAAAGCTTCAATGGAAGTGCCTGCTGCGCAAGCGGGTACTGTAAAAGAAATTAAAGTAAATGTTGGCGACACGGTAACAACGGGCTCTTTAGTGTTTATATTTGAAGGCGAAAGCGCTGGTGCTGATGCAGCACCAGAAGCACCTGCTGAATCAACAGCACCAGCTCAAGCTTCAGGTTCTTCAACTAAAGAAGTAACCGTACCAGATATTGGTGATGATGAAGTTGAAGTAACCGAAATCATGGTTGCTGTTGGCGACAGTGTAGAAGAAGAGCAATCTATCTTAAACGTTGAAGGTGACAAAGCGGCTATGGAAGTGCCTGCACCGTTTGCAGGTACTGTAAAAGAAATTAAAGTAGCTACTGGCGATACAGTTAAAACGGGTTCTTTAGTATTTGTTTTTGAAGTTGCTGGTTCAAGCGCTCCTACATCAGATGAACCTAAGCAAGAGTCTGCACCAGCAGCGCAAGCTGAAAGTTCTGCAACAAGTACAAAAGATGTAAACGTACCAGATATTGGCGACGACGAAGTTGAAGTAACCGAAATCATGGTTGCTGTTGGCGATAGCGTAGAAGAAGAGCAATCTATCTTAAACGTTGAAGGCGACAAAGCGGCTATGGAATTACCTGCACCATTTGCAGGTACTGTAAAAGAAATTAAAGTAGCTACTGGCGATAAAGTTAAAACAGGCTCACTTATTTTTGTTTTTGAAGTGGCCGGCAGTGCACCAGCAAAAGCGTCTGCGCCTGCTGAGCAAAAACCAGCGGCTGCACCTGCAAAACCCGAGTCGGCACCAGCACAAGCTGCACCTGTTGCTAAAGCTAACAATGAAAGCTTTGAAAACAACAGCGCGTATGCACATGCATCGCCAGTTGTTCGTCGTTTAGCGCGTGAGTTTGGTATTAACTTAGCTAATGTAAAAGGCACGGGTCGTAAAAACCGTGTGGTTAAAGAAGACGTGCAAAACTATGTTAAAAACTTAGTTAAGCAAGTTGAGTCTGGTCAGGTTTCAGCATCAGCAGGTAACGCCGGTGGTAGTGAGCTGGGCTTAATTCCTTGGCCTAAAGTAGATTTTGCTAAGTTTGGCGAAATTGAAGAGAAAAAATTATCTCGCATCCAAAAGTTATCGGGTAAAAACTTACACCGTAACTGGGTACAAATCCCACATGTAACACAGTTTGACGAAGCGGATATCACAAGTCTTGAAGCGTTCCGTAAAGAACAGAACGTGTTAAGTGAGAAGAAGAAGCTGGGCGTTAAAATTACACCACTTGTGTTTGTGATGAAAGCTGCAGCTAAAGTACTTGCAGAGTTCCCAACGTTTAACTCGTCGCTATCTGAAGATGGCGAAAGCTTGATACTTAAAAAATATATTAATATAGGTGTGGCAGTAGATACGCCTAATGGCTTAGTTGTTCCTGTGTTTAAAGACGTGGACAAAAAAGGCATTATTGAGTTATCTCGCGAGCTAATGGACGTGTCTAAAAAAGCGCGTGAAGGCAAGCTAACTGCATCAGACATGCAAGGCGGCTGTTTTACTATTTCAAGCCTTGGTGGAATTGGCGGTACGGCATTTACGCCGATTGTTAACGCACCAGAGGTAGCTATTTTAGGTGTATCTAAATCTGAGATTAAGCCTAAGTGGAACGGTAAAGAGTTTGAGCCTAAGTTAATGGTTCCGTTATCTATGTCGTACGATCACCGAGTGATTGATGGCGCACTAGCAGCACGTTGTACAGCAACACTTGCAAGCTACATGAGCGATATACGTCAATTAGTGATGTAACACCAATTTTATTAAAAAGGCGATCATTCTAGCGAATTAAATAGCACGTTAACGGCGTCAGAAATTACTCATATAGGAAAAACTATACAGCGTAATTTCTACCTTGTTATAGCGCTATTTTCCTGTCGCGATAATTGCTCGCTAATTTAATTCAATTGATGTTTGTAAGAAAAACAAAATCAAATCCCAGCCAGTTGTTTTTAGCTGGGATTTTTACTATATGCAATGATACAATCTTTGCACTATTTGTGAATTGCTCTGATTTTCTGCCCATGCAGAAACATGGCAGTTAAATTTTAGGGCAGTGTCCCGTTCAAACAATTAAGGTAATAGCATGAGCAACGAATTAAAAACTCAAGTTGTTGTACTAGGCGGTGGCCCGGGTGGTTACTCTGCAGCTTTCCGTGCTGCTGACTTGGGCTTAGAAGTTACACTAGTAGAATCACGTGAAACATTAGGCGGTGTTTGTCTTAATGTTGGTTGTATTCCTTCAAAAGCACTTTTACACGTAGCTAAAGTAATTGATGACGCAGCTGAAATGTCATCTCATGGTGTTACTTTTGGCGCACCACAAATTGACTTAGACAAAATCCGCTCTTGGAAAGAGTCTGTTGTTGGTCAGCTTACGGGCGGCTTAGACGGCATGGCTAAAATGCGTAAAGTTAAAGTTGTACCAGGTTATGGTAAATTTACGGGTAGCAACACTTTAGCTGTTGAAGGTGCTGACGGCACAACAACTATTACATTCGACAACGCGATTATTGCCGCAGGTTCAAAACCAGTTAACTTACCTTTCATCCCAGAAGATGATCGTGTAATTGACTCAACGGGCGCATTAGAGCTTAAAGATATACCTGAAAAACTACTTGTTTTAGGTGGTGGTATTATCGGTCTTGAAATGGGTACTGTTTACCGCGCGTTAGGTTCTGCTATTGATGTTGTAGAATTTGCTGATCAATTAGTTCCTGCAGCTGATAAAGACATCATCAAAATTTACCAAAAATACGTAAGCAATAAATTTAACGTTATGCTTTCAACTAAGGTTGTGGGTGTTGAAGCGAAAGATGATGGCTTATACGTTACATTTGAAGGCAAAAACGCACCAGCTGAGCCAGTACGTTACGACAAAGTACTTGTTGCAGTAGGTCGTACGCCTAACGGTAATTTACTTGATGCTGAAAAAGCAGGCGTAAATGTAGATGAGCGTGGCTTTATTAACGTTGATAAACAGTTGCGCACTAATGTAAGCAATATTTTTGCAATTGGTGACTTAGTTGGCCAACCAATGCTTGCGCATAAAGCGGTTCACGAAGGTCATGTTGCTGCTGAGGTTATCTCTGGTCAGAAGCATTTCTTCGACCCTAAATGTATTCCTTCAATTGCCTACACTGACCCAGAAATTGCATGGGTAGGTGTTACTGAGAAAGAAGCTAAAGAGCAAGGTTTAAGCATTGAAACTGCGGTATTCCCGTGGGCTGCATCAGGCCGTGCAATTGCATCTTCTCGTACTGAAGGTTCTACTAAGCTTATTTTTGATAAAGAAAGCGGCCGTATAATCGGTGGTGCCATGATTGGTATTAACGCGGGCGAAATGCTTGGCGAAATCGGTTTAGGTATTGAAATGGGGGCAGATGGTGAAGATTTAGCGCTTACTATTCATGCTCACCCAACATTGAACGAGTCAATTGGCCTTGCAGCTGAAATTTTTGAAGGTTCAATCACTGATTTACCAAATAAAAAAGCAGTTAAAAAGAAGAAGTAATTTCTTTTAACTAACACCGCTTTTTTAAAACCCAAGCTACGGCTTGGGTTTTTTGTTTTTATAACTGTTAATTTTAAAAATAAGCAAAGCTTGCTTTGATAAAGTGCCATTTTATTTTGAGCTGATAGCTGATAGCTGATAGCTGATAGCTGATAGCTGATAGCTGATAGCTGATAGCTGATAGCTGATATCTATTCATCATGTTTTTAGCTACAATACGCGCCGAACAATTTATAGGTAATTAATCATTGTGACTCACTCATCCCATAATTCAGTACTGGTATTACGCGCTCAGCAAATTAGTGAATCTCGTCGCGAATTTAATGCCCGTGGCGCTAAGCTAGCACGTTGTGAGCAATGCTTAATTGCAAAGCATTATTGTATTTGTGAAGGTGTAGAGAAAGCGCAATGCAATGCTGCAGTGTGTTTATTGATGTACCATAACGAAAGTTTTAAACCTTCGAATACTGGGCGTTTAATTGCCGAAATTATACCTGATAACCATGCTTTTAAATGGGATAGAACTAACCCAGATGATGCGCTAATAGCGCTCATTAATGACGAGCAATATCAGCCAATGGTTATTTTTCCTGCTGAAGATGTAGAAGCGGGGCGGGCAATTACACAAGTAAATATTGAGCCTGGTAAAAGGCCGCTGTTTATCTTTTTGGATGGCACATGGCGTGAAGCGAAAAAAATGATTCGCAAAAGCCCATATCTAGATAACTTGCCCGTATTGTCTATTACAGCTGATAAGTTATCAGACTACCGTTTACGTGTTGCGCCGCATGCGCATCAGTTAGGTACAGCTGAGGTAGGTATTTTAGTGCTAGCACTCGCTGGTGAAATAGAGGCCGCTGAAAAGCTTGAAGATCACTTTATAAAGTTTCGAGATGCGTATCTTATGGGAAAACGAAATAAAGGCAGACCGGAGTCTATTTAATATCGATTGCATTGGCTATGAGTATTAAATTTTGGGCAAAGAAAAGCGCGCTCTATTTCTAGGCGCGCTTGCGGAATCTTCTAATTTTTTGCATCCTGCAATTGAACTTAATCAACTCCAATTTTTACTGTTCCATGTTTATTGCTATATTACTTTTTAGTTCTATGCAATGTAAGCCAATCCGGGCTTGTATCCTTTATTCCTAAACGTCCTGTTGTGGTAAAACCTATTACCAAATCCTTCATTTGCACTTCCTAGTGCTTCCATGTTGTTATCAATCCATTGTGTTGCCTGTTAATAAGGCCTGTCCTTTTTATTCCTTCAACATCCTGTTAAGCAACGTTCCAATGTTACACTCCTTTATGCATCTTCCTGATGCTGTCCTTTTATTAACAATCCATTGCGATGCTCATCCTGAGCCTGTCCTAACTCCGTGTTGTCATTTATAACCAGTCACTGGTTTATCGAGTAATTAATCCCTGTCCTTTTACTCGTTAAGCGTCATTGCTTAATTGATGGGTTAAGTATAGGCGAATGGCCTAACTAAAGTAGGACAAAAACACGATACAGTTTATGTATTATTATTGTTAAATACTATAAAGGTTAATTTTATCAATGGTTTAAGTTTTTTTTGGTAGGTTTTTAATCGGCGTTTTACTTATAAGCTGGCACACCCGTGAGATATCTCTTACAAGGTATTTCTGTTTTGGACGTTTTTTTGGTATTTATGGCTATTTAGGGTGTGCACTTTTTAACTGTTCACGGTAGAATTATTGATAATAATTACTATTTAGGTGGAATAATGAAGAAAACACTCGCTATCGCTTTAGGGTTTATCGCATCGGCGCCAGCCTTTGCAAATGATGTTGTTAATATTTACTCTTTTCGCCAACCTTTTTTAATACAACCTATTTTAGACGATTTTACAAAGCAAACCGGTATTAAAACAAATGTTGTGTTTGCTAAAAAAGGATTAATTGAGCGTGTAAAACGTGAAGGTAAACATAGTAAAGCCGATTTAGTTTTAACGTCTAATTTTAGTGCACTTATTCAATTGGAAGATTTAAATTTAACTCAAACAATTAATAGCACTCACGTTGATAGTAACGTACCTTCTGCCTTTCGTGATGGTGATGGACAATGGGTCGCGTTAACAAAACGCGTGCGAAATGTATATTCATCAAAAGATCGTTTGGGCGCATTACCAAAACTAACTTACGAAGAACTGGCTGATCCAAAATATAAAGGGCAAATTTGCACTCGTTCAGGTAAACATCCGTATAACTTAGGGTTGGTTGCTTCAATGATTGCTCACCATGGTGAAGTGCAAACTAAAACATGGCTTGAGGGCGTTAAGGTTAATTTAGCACGTAAGCCACAAGGTAATGACCGTGCTCAGGTAAAAGCTGTTAAAGAAGGGCTGTGCAATCTTGCGTTAGGTAATAGTTACTACTTAGGTAAAATGTTACAAGACGAAGAGCAAAAAACATGGGCAGAGGCAGTGCACATTAACTTTCCTAATCAAATTAATCGCGGCTCGCATATCAATGTATCGGGAGCTGTTATTACTAAATATGCTAAAAACCCTGAAAATGCCTTGAAACTCATAGAGTATATGACCGACAATAAAGCGCAAAACATGTATGCATCGCTTAATATGGAATACCCAGTTAAGCCTGGTGTGCAATTATCTAGTTTGGTTGCATCTTGGGGAAGCTTTAAAGAAGATAGCTTACCACTTGATGAGATCAGTAAATATCGTCCGTTAGCGCTAAAGTTAATTGATGAGGTGAAGTTCGATCTTTAATGACTTATAAATTTAAGCTGTCTAAATGGCAGCTATTCGCGTGGTCGACAGGCTTGGTTTTGTCGGCCCCGTTGTTTTTCCTCTTATTTGAATCGCTACAAGGCAACTCCGAGGTTTTTACTCACCTTTGGGATACGGTGCTTTTGGATTACATTGCTAATACTGTACTACTTATTTTAGGGGTGTGTGTACTCAGTAGTGTTATCGCTTTGCCACTTGGTTGGCTAACCGCTTACTGTAACTTCCCAGGTAAAAAACACTTTGAATGGGCGCTCATGCTGCCTCTTGCCATGCCTACTTACATTATTGCCTACGTGTATACCGATTTACTAGATTATGCTGGGCCCGTGCAAATTACTCTAAGGGAGTGGTTTGGCTGGCAGTCACCCAGTGATTACTGGTTTTTTGATATTCGCACTTTGCCTGGTGCAATAGTCATGATTGCTTTGGTACTTTACCCCTATTTATTTTTAATTTTTAAAACAGCTTTGAGAGAACAGTCTTTTAAATTGGTACAGGCAAGCCAATTAATGGGACTTTCCCCAACTAAAAGTTTTTTTAAAGTGAGTCTTGTATTATCTCGCGGCTCTATTGTTGCGGCCCTTGCGCTGATCAGTATGGAAACAATGGCTGATTTTGCAACCGTTAGTTATTTCGCTGTTAGCACGCTAACAACGGCGGTTTACGACACATGGTTTGGGTATTACTCATTGACTGCCGCTGCAAAAATATCAGGTGTTATGTTGTTATTGCTATTTTTAGCGCTTATGGCAGAGCGCTTTAGTCGTCGTAATCAAGCCGTATTTGAGCGTCAATCGGGTGTAAATAGCGAGGCACTTTACATTTTAAAGGGTAAGTCGGCTTGGTTAGCGACTGCATTTTGTAGTGTGGTTTTGCTTGTGTCTTTTGTGATCCCCATTGCGGTATTACTTAATTACGCGATTACCTATTTTGAGAAAGCGTGGAATGCTGAGTTTTTCAATTATGCATGGCAAAGCCTAAAAGTGGCAGGTGCTGTGAGTCTAATAACAATTGCATTGGGTGTATTTGTTGTTTTTTATCAACGCATAGCATCACATTCGTACCCACTTATTCCTGGGCGACTAGCGAGTACGGGTTATGCGCTACCTGGAACCGTGTTAGCCATTGCTGTGTTATTACCTCTTACCGTGTTAGAAAATGGCATTAATGCAGCATTAGAGTCATACAATTTAGACATAGGTCTGCTGCTAACAGGCAGTGTGCTTACTATAGTGATTGCTTATGTCGTTCGGTTTTATGCGATTGCTCACGGTGCAATAGAGTCGAGTTTTGTGCGTATTAGTCCATCGCTTGATATGGCAAGCCAGTCTATGGGTAAAAGCCAAGGCCAAACTTTGCGCTTAGTGCACCTACCTTTATTAAGACGAGGCTTACTGACCGCTGCGTTATTAGTGTTTATTGAATGCATGAAAGAGCTGCCCGCAGCTTTACTCCTGAGGCCATTTAATTTTGAAAGCCTAGCAACGCATGTTTTCCAGTATGTGAGTGATGAGCAATTAGAGCTGGCTTCTATATCTGCTTTGTTTATTGTTATTGTTGGATTTATCCCTTTGTATTTTATTAATCGTTCTATGGAGCAACACAGTTAAATGAGTAGTTTAATTTTGCAAGGTGTAAGCTATCACTATAACGGTACAAAGGTGATCGAAGACTTAGATTTAACGGTGGGTAAAGATGAGATTGTGTGTTTACTTGGTGCAAGTGGCTGCGGCAAAACCACCACACTAAAAGCCATTGCAGGTTTAGTTGAGGCTAAGCAAGGAAGTGTATTTATTGATGGTAAACTTGTCAGTGATGAATCAACATTTATTGCACCAGAGCACCGAAATATAGGTATGATGTTTCAAGATTACGCGTTGTTTCCTCATTTGAGCGTAGCAGATAACATTGCGTTTGGGTTAGGTAAAATGAGCCAATCCGAAAAACAACAACGTGTAGATGAAATGCTTCAGTTAGTGCATTTGTCGGGTTGTGCCGATAGGTTTCCTCACCAGCTTTCCGGAGGGCAGCAGCAACGTGTTGCGATTGCACGTGCATTGGCCTACAAACCTAGTTTGTTATTACTCGACGAGCCCTTTTCTAATATAGATACTCAAGTTAGGTTTGAGTTAATTGCTGATATTCGCCGCATTATTAAGGCGCAACAAGTATCAGCGGTATTTGTTACCCATTCCAAAGAAGAGGCGTTTGCTTTTTCAGACACGCTTGCCATTATGCATCGTGGAAAAGTTGCCCAACAAGGCACGCCAGAGCAGCTTTTTGCTGCGCCTAGGTCAAAGGTGGTTGCAGAGTTTCTTGGTCAAGGCATATACTTACCCGCACAAGCATTAACGGCAACTGAATATAAAACACCTTTTGGTACTGTTGAGTCTGATACGCAAGCAAGCCACAATTCATGTAGTGGTGAGTTATATGTGCGACCTCATCAAATTGAACTGGTGAAAGAGTGTCAAAGTGACAAACTCAGTAAACGGGCTACAATATTAAGTCGTCGCTTTATTGGTTCTGCTCATATTTATAAAGTTGTCATAGCCGAGCAAACGCTTGAAGTTGCAGCGCAATATGGCCAATCATTTGAAATCAATGAGCAGGTTATAATAAAAATAAAACCCCACACAGTGAACTTTTTTGAATCGTAATCAAATGTTATTTACTGTGTTTATATCTGTAAAACTGAGGAATAACAATGGCGCAAGCGCAATCTGGGATTTGTGCTGAAGCAAACCTACATGGTTTGCATTTATTTTTTAATGTGTTTGATGGTCAAGACGAATCATTGCGCGCTAAACTAAAGCAAGTAAGCGCTATTGAAGAAGAGTTTAACGATCAGTTTTCAGAGTCAATGTTGTCATGTGTTGTTGCCATTGGTGCCCAATATTGGCCTCATATCCTTCCTGAATATATTCCTAGTGAGCTGCAAAGCTTTCCCAATATAAATCATTCAGATCACCAAATGAGTGTCCAACCGTGTGACTTGTTTGTGCAGGTGCGTTCCGATAGAGAAGATGTAAATCACTTATTTGCACTGCAAGTTTTAAAGCTTTTTGCACCTGATGTAGAGCTGGTGGAGCAAATTCGTAACTTTCGCTTTTTAGATGGCCGAGACTTTAACGGCTTTATTTATGGTGGCGATATGCCACATGGTAGAAAAAAACGAGCAACCGCGTTAATTAATAAACCAGGGTGTTTTGAAGATCAGGGAAGTTATATTCATGTTCAACGCTACAAACACGACTTAACTGTTTGGCAGCATTTATCGCTCAGTGAACAAGAACAAATAATGGGCCGTACACGCCTAGATAACACGTTAATAACCCCTGCGTTAAATACGAGCCATGCCACGCGCAGTGAATTAAAAGATGAAGAAGGGCAACCCCTTTTGTTGAATCAAAGTATGCCTTATGGTGATGTTTATGAACAAGGGATGTTATGCATAAGCTGCGCAAGCACTGGGACTGCATTTGAGGCTGTATTGAATAGCCGTTTAGGTGAGGGGGAGTGTTACGACCACTGGCTTGATTTTACTCAAGCCGATATGGGGTCAGCTTTTTTTGCCCCCTCAGTTGGGTTTTTAAAGCAAATTTAAACCGTATCAAACAAAATACGTACACGTTCAAGTGTTACGTCTATTTCAGAAATTTTTGCTGGAGCAATAAATATAGTATCGTCTCCGGCAATAGTACCGAGTACACCATCGGCCTTTCCTAACGAGTCAAGTAAGCGGGCAATAAGCTGCGCAGCACCTGGGCTTGTGCGAATAATGATCATCATTTCATTATGCATAATATCAATTACTAACTGGCGTAATGGGCTTTTAGCTGTAGGCACTCCCATTTCAGCGGGGAGGCAGTAAACCATTTCTTGCTTAGCATTACGGGTACGCACAGCGCCAAACTTACTTAACATGCGTGACACTTTACTCTGGCTTATATTATCAAAGCCTTGCTCTTTGAGAGCATCAACTATTTCGCCCTGAGAGCCAAAGTTTTCTTCTTTTAAAAGAGACTTAAACGCTTTTACCAATGCTTCTTGTTTATCTTGAGGTTGCATAGTCTTTATTCATTATTGTTATTTATGCTGTAAATACTACACAAAAATGAATAATTATGCAGCAGTTGTTTAGTCAACTTGACAGTTTGATGCGATAAACCACCAAAGTTTACAACTATGGTCGAAAATATCGCAAAATAGGCCCGATAAATTTGTTTTTAGGCGCTAATTTCATTATCTTAAGGGCCACAAGTATTTCCTACCTCAAATGACGGAGAATTCCAATGAAAGTTGCTGTATTAGGTGCTGCAGGCGGTATCGGTCAAGCATTGTCTTTACTATTAAAAACAGGCTTACCGGCTGGTTCTGAATTATCACTTTACGATGTTGCACCAGTTGTACCAGGTGTTGCTGTTGACCTATCACACATCCCAACTGATGTTAAAGTAGCAGGTTTTGGCGCAGACGATTTAAACAAAGCGCTTGAAGGTGCTGACATTGTTTTAATCCCAGCGGGTATGCCACGTAAACCAGGTATGGATCGTGCAGATTTATTTAATGTAAATGCCGGTATCATCAAAACACTAGCTGAAGGCATTGTTGCTAGCTGTCCTAAAGCACTTGTGGGTATTATTACTAACCCAGTAAACGGCACCGTACCTATTGTTGCTGAAGTGTTTAAAAAAGCAGGCACATACGATGCAAGCCGTGTATTTGGTATTACTACGCTTGACGTCATTCGTTCAGAAGCATTTGTTGCTGAACTTAAAGGTGTAGACGTTGCTACAGTTAAAGTACCTGTAATTGGTGGTCACTCTGGCACAACTATTCTTCCTCTTCTTTCTCAAGTTGAAGGTGTTACTTTCACTGAAGACGAAGTTGCTGCGCTTACTCCACGTATCCAAAATGCAGGTACTGAAGTAGTAAATGCTAAAGCCGGTGGTGGTTCAGCTACATTATCAATGGGTGCTGCTGCAGCACGTTTTTGTATGTCTTTAGTTAAAGGCCTACAAGGTGAAGAAGTTGTAGACTACGCATATGTTGCTGTTGAAGATGGTGATGCAGAGTATTTTGCACACCCAGTACGCTTAGGTAAAAACGGCGTTGAAGAAATTCTTTCTTACGGCGAACTTAGCGCTTTTGAAGAAAAAGCGAAAAACGACATGCTTGAGACTCTGAAAAAAGACATCAAAGAAGGTGTTGATTTCATGGCGTAATAGCCAAATTGAGCATTAAAAAAGCCTGCATTTGCAGGCTTTTTTGTTGATCTAAATTTATTTACATCGAGCCACTAAATATTAATGGTCACGGTCCACTGCTATGCGGGCTAAGCTGACTAATGCGTGTTTGTAATCAGATTCAGGTAAAAAGTTTAGGCAAGCAATTGCTTTATCAGCTTCTAATTCGGCTTTTTTCATTGTGAACTCTAAAGCATTGGTATGCTTTAACGCATCTAATATAGCCTCTAAATTGTCCATTCCGTTACTGTGCTCAATGGCGTCTCGGATAAGCTGTTTTTGCTCACTGTTACCATGTTGCATCGCATATATGAGCGGTAGGGTAGGTTTTCCCTCGGCTAAATCATCACCAATATTTTTACCTAGCTGGTCTGCATCGGCATTATAATCCAGCACATCGTCAACAAGTTGAAATGCCGTGCCTAGGTGCATGCCATACAAGTTTAACGCATTGAGAGTGGCTTCATCATTGTCGGTAATAATGGCTGCAAGCCCAGTTGCAGCTTCAAACAACTTAGCTGTTTTAGAGTAAATAACTTGCATATAGCTGGCTTCGGTTGTGTCTGGATCGTTGCAATTCATAAGTTGCAGCACTTCACCTTCAGCAATAATATTGGTTGCATCAGCAAGTATTTGCATAATTTGCATTTTGCCCAAACCGACCATCAACTGAAATGAGCGCGTGTAGATAAAGTCGCCAACTAATACGCTTGCAGCATTACCAAATTCAGCGTTAGCTGTAGGCGTGCCTCGGCGCAAATTTGACTCGTCAACAACGTCGTCGTGTAATAAGGTCGCGGTGTGAATAAACTCAACAATGGTCGCAAGCGTAATGTGGTCTTTACCTGTATATCCTAGCGCTTTGGCTGCTAGAATAGCTAACATAGGGCGAACGCGTTTGCCGCCGCTGTTAACTATGTATAAACCAAGTTGGTTTACTAACGCCACATCTGAGCGCATTTGCGCATGTATAAGTTGATTGACGTCATTCATATCGCTTTCTATTAACGCCTGGATAGCTTTTATATCCATTGATCTCCGAGCCAATTTTTATGTGTGAACGGCGCAGATTGTACAACAAAAAACGCACTAGCTCGATATTTTGTGACGATTGATTTAAAAAACCCACTTAAAGTGCTTAATAAGTGCTTAATTTAATAACAAGTCTGTTTAATTATTGGGCAGTAAAAGTGATTTTTGAGTTTGAAGAATGAACTGCACAGGTTGCATTTTGCTCAGTAGGATTATTTTTACAAAGAGTTAAAAAGCGCTTGGCAAAAGGCTTAATTAATATAAAATAGAGAAAATATTGAATTGCTCTCAAAGCAGCTACTTTTTATTCATTTTAATTACAAAATAGGCTTGCTAGTTATTTCGCGTTAGCGTAAACTTCGCGCCCTATCGAAGAATATTTTAGTTGCACCGATTTGAGGGTGCACAGACGGAGTTAATTATGTACGCGGTTTTCCAAAGTGGTGGTAAACAGCATCGTGTGACTGAAGGTCAAACGATTCGTCTTGAAAAATTAGACGTTGAAACTGGTGCGGCAGTTGAATTTGATTCAGTGCTTTTAGTTGCTGATGGTGAGAAGATCGAGATCGGTGTACCGTTCGTAAACGGTGGTAAGATAACAGCTGAGGTTGTTTCACATGGTCGCGGTGAGAAGATTAAGGTTGTTAAATTTAGACGCCGTAAGCATTCTCGTAAGCAAATGGGCCACCGTCAATGGTTCACAGAAGTTAAAATCACTGGCATTAGCGCTTAATTAGAGGTACTTAGAAATGGCACATAAAAAAGCAGCTGGTAGTACTCGTAACGGTCGCGATTCAGAAAGCAAACGCCTAGGTGTTAAGCGTTTTGGTGGCGAATCAGTTCTAGCGGGTAGCATCATTGTTCGTCAGCGTGGAACACGTTTCCACCCTGGTACAAACGTAGGTATCGGTAAAGACCACACTATCTTCGCAAAAGCAGATGGTAAAGTTCAGTTTGAACAAAAAGGTCCTTTAAACCGTAAATACGTAACTATCGTAACTGAGTAATCAGTAAGGTAGTTAAAAAACCCCGCCTTTGCGGGGTTTTTTGTTTTGAGAAAAAAATATATACCAAAGCCAAGCCTGCAATCGGCTTGGCTTCGGTATATAATGTATAAATTAGCAAGCCAATCCCTAAAGTGAGTAATCATGAAGTTTGTAGATGAAGTAGAAATTCGCGCAGAGGCCGGAGACGGCGGAAGCGGTATCGTGTCTTTCCGACGTGAAAAATATGTCCCAGATGGTGGGCCTGACGGCGGTGACGGTGGAGACGGTGGTAGTGTTTATCTACAGGCTGATGAAAACTTAAATACCCTGATTGATTATCAGTTTGAGCGCTTTCACAGAGCTGAGCGCGGTACAAACGGGCGTAGCCGAAACTGTACAGGTAAAAAAGCAGATGATTTATTTGTAATGGTGCCAGTGGGTACGCGTATTACCGATGTTGATACGCAAGAAGGGCTTGGGGATTTGACTCAACATGGTCAACGAATTTTGGTTGCAAAAGGTGGTTTCCACGGCTTGGGGAATGCACGTTTTAAATCAAGTACTAACCGAGCGCCTCGTCAAAAAACATTAGGTACCCCCGGTGAAGTACGTAACTTAAAACTAGAGCTACTACTATTAGCCGATGTGGGCTTATTAGGTTTACCAAATGCAGGTAAATCAACGTTTATCCGCAGTGTGTCAGCAGCAAGGCCAAAAGTAGCCGATTACCCATTTACAACACTTATTCCTAATTTAGGTGTGGTGCGCCCTGAAGCTAACAAGTCATTTGTAATAGCTGATATACCAGGGTTAATTGAAGGTGCATCTGATGGTGCTGGTTTAGGTATTCGTTTCTTAAAGCATTTAGAGCGCTGTCGTGTGTTATTGCACATCATTGACGTAATGCCTGTGGATGGATCAAATCCAGTCGATAATGCGTTTGCAATTATAAACGAACTGCATCAATACAGTCCTAAGCTTGCAGAAAAGCCGCGTTGGTTAGTGTTTAATAAAATAGACTTATTGCCTGAAGATGAAGCACAAGCATTATGCGATGCGATTGCACAAGAGCTAGGTGAGTCTGAAAATATCTATAAAATTTCAGCTATTAACAAGCTGCATACTCAACCGCTTATACACGACATTATGACATTGCTTGACAGCATGCCTAAAGAGAAGTTTGAGCAAGTTGAAGATGAAGAAATAGAATTTAAGTGGGATACCTACCATCAAAAAGCCACCAAAGGCGACGATGATGATTGGGATGACTGGGATGAAGATGATTACGATGTAGAAGTAGTCTACGAACGTTAATTTTAATTAAATATAAAAAGGAGCAGTGGCTCCTTTTTTGTTTTTTAATAGTAAAGTATTAGGTATTTAATGTGATTATTTCAATGATTGCCGCCATGGCAAATAACCGTGTTATTGGTCTTGATAATAAAATGCCGTGGCATTTACCTGCAGATCTCCAACATTTTAAAGCCGTTACTACAGGCAAGCCTGTGATCATGGGTCGTAAAACTTTTGAGTCTATTGGCCGTCCTTTACCTGGTAGACGCAATATTATTATTACGCGCAACACTGAATATAAGGCCGAAGGTATTGAAACGGTAACAAGCCCAGAGGCCGCGCTGAGCTTGGTTTGTGATGTTGAAGAAGTGATGGTTATTGGTGGTGGAAATGTTTATCAGCAGTTTTTAACACAAGCTGAGCGCTTATATTTAACCTTTATTGATCTCGATGTTGAAGGCGATACACAGTTCCCCGATTACCAAGCTATTGCAAATTGGGAAGTGAAAGAAGAGCAAGTTAAACTGCCAGACGAAAAAAATAAACATAGTTATAAATTCGTAACTTTGTATAAATACTGCTAACATTATTGCGTAAGGTTAACTAGGTTGGTACAATATTAACCAGTTAACGTAGGAATAAAGTACCAAACAAGGGTCAACAATGTTTAAATTATCAAAGTTAGTTGTTATTTCTGCTATTGCTGCAGGTTCACTTTCGTACACAGCTCCTGTAAAGGCAAATGATCAACTAGCGCTATCTATTTGCGAGTATATCGCAGCAGATGATAAAAACCGTTTACGTAGCAAGTTAAAAAGCTCTCGTGTAAAAATTCGTAACATATATGATTCTATTCAATGTAACGGTAATAACTTATTGCGTCATGCCGTTGCCAGCAATGCTGTAGATGCAGGTGAGTATATTGTTAAAAACTTATCTAAAAGTTCATTGTCAGACGGTGCCGACATAGCCTGGGCTGAAGGCAATCACGCAGGTTCTGCGCTTATTCCTGTAATTAAAGACCGTGCTGGTTTGTAATTATTAGTAATTTAAAAAAAGCCGCGATTATCGCGGCTTTTTTTTTGCTGGAAAAATAATTGACTATTTAGAGGCCGATATTACTGAGTAATATCGGCCTCTATCTGTCTGAGTACTCTGATCAGCTTTTATCATGTTTATTTATGAATGTCTCAGTTCACTCACTTATAAATGCTTCACCTTCAATCATCCATTTAGCTGCAGGCTGACCTTTTAGGTAATGATCGAAGTACTGCATCATACGGACTGAAAAATCGACCTGATTAGGAAACTTTTTCAAGTGATGTGGTTCGCCTTCGTACTGTAAAAAGGTCGCATCTTTGCCTGCACGACGAAGTGCTAAATAATACTGTACGCCTTCGTGCCAAGGCACCGCATCGTCTTTGTCACCAAACATAATTAAGATTGGCGTATTTACTTTATCAGCAAAAAATACGGGTGAGTTTTCAATATACAACTCTGGCGCCTCAAATAAGTTTTTACCTATGCGGCTTTGCCCTGTTTCGTACTGAAACTGGCGAGCAAGGCCTGACTTTAAGCGTATGCCACTGTATGCGCTGGTCATGTTAGATACCGGCGCGCCTGATACAACCGCTTTAAACATATCTGTTTGGGTGATCATAAATGCACTTTGGTACCCGGCCCATGAGTGACCTTGCAAGCCAATTTTGTTTGGATCGGCAATACCAAGATCTATTAACTTTTGGGTAGCGTTGATCATGGTTTGCGTTGACGATTTGCCCGGGTGACCTATTTCAAAACGAATATCGGGTAAAAAGATGGCGTAGCCATTTGATGTAAACATTGGGAAATTAGGGCGATGATTTAACTCCATTTTAGGAAAATCAAACATACGCTGGCTCATGTAACGATAAAAATAAACGACAACAGGCACTTTATCGCCTTTTTTGTAACCGTCAGGTTTTATTAAAACACCTTGCAAGTCTTCACCATCAAAGCCTTTGTAGCTAATCAGTTCAGGTTTTTCACCCCAAGCAAAATTTGCGGTTTGAGGGTTCAAATCAGTTACTTTTTGTGTGCTTAAAAAGCTTAAGTCGGTTTGATAAAAATCTGGGAACTGATGATAAGTCTGTTCTGTAAATAGGTATTTATCTGCTTTCTTGGCTTTTTTAACAATATCAAAACGTTTATCACCACTGAGTACTTTAGTGATGGTCGTGTTTTCTAAATCAAGCTTAGCCACTTCGCTTTGCTTTGTTTGAAGGTTAACAGCAGTAACTAGCAGTGTTTCATCTTGTTTAAAGCCTACCTGGTTTCTATCAAGCTTAATGACGCGATACTGTGTATTAGTCTGCTTTCCATTTGTTAAGCGTTTAGCTTGCTTGGTGTTTACATTAAACGCCCAAATATCATATTTGCTATAAGCAAGTACTTGGCTGCTATCGCTCATCCAGCCTGCAAAACCATAGCCTGGTTGATCTGATGGGTAATCGTGTTTGTCGTCGGCAAAGATTGCTTTTAGGGCTTGTGTAACCGGAGTAACCTTATTGTTAGCTAATTCTTTTAGTTGTATTTGGTTGTCGGCAAAGTAAGCCGAAAATAAGCCATTAGGAGAAAGAGAAGGTCTAAAAGGGCTGTTAGTCACAATAGGAGTTTGCTTGCCTGTATTGATGTTTACGGCGTAGTAATCTGCAAAAAAGCCGCCATACATTATTTTTTCTAAATAGGGAGTGTTTGACGAGCCCAGCAAGGAAGTATCGCGCTCTGTATTAAGAGCAACACTCGGCATTGCAGGGGTACTCAGTTGAACTACTTCTTGTGAATTTACATGATATACGGCTTCGTAGTGACGGTGCTTATTAACCGCGTTCCATTGTTGTTTCTCGCGTGGTTTTATCTCTGGGTCTTTGTTATGCCAAATATCCAAGCCTTTTTGCTCGCGAATGGTCTCAATGTCATAGAGTGAGGTTTCATCTACGAATTCTTTTGCTTTTACTTTCGCTGCAAGTTTTGGTCGGTTTTCAAAGTATAAGCGTTTGCCGTTTTCTGACCAGCTTAGTTTTGCAGTTTTGCCTATAGTCCACTCTTTGTTTGAAGATTCAATAGTTAAAAGTGTTTCGTTTTTCCATAATTGTAGTGAGTGGTTTCGTCGGCGAGTATCTTCGTTTACATAATTACCCAATGTAAATGCCACGGTTGTTTCGATTGGGTGCCACGCTATTTTATTCGCAACAACACCGGGTTCATCAATTAGCACTTCACTTTTAAAAGATGTTAGTGAGATTAGCTTTATTTGGTTGTCGTTACCATCAGGGTAACTTTGGCTTAGCAAAAGCTGATCATTAGTAGCACTTATACTGTAACTAAAAACGTTATCAATAGTTTCACTTTGTTGGTTTTTTAAATTAATAATAACGAGCGGGTAAACCTTGTCTTTTTTGTCAGGTGAAATGGCGCTGCTGTCTTCCTCTTCACTCTCATCCTTGGTTTTTTTTTCTTCATTATCAGTTTTATCTGCTTTTATATCTGAGCGATAAGCAAGCCATACCCCATCGTTTGATAATGCGTAGTCTTTTACATTTTCAAAACTTTTTTGCTCACCTGTTTCAGTATTCACTAGCACTAAGTTATTTTTAAGCGTGTTTTTTTTCTTGGTGGTTTCTTTTTCGAGTAATGTGGGTACTTGCGTAAAAGCAACCCAGTTAGCCGCTTTGTTTATAAGCGGCTTTGTACCTCGTTCAACTTCACTTATTAAGCTGTTATTTGTTAAAGAGTATACTTGCCCTGTCGCATTGCCGCGATATGGCGTAGCACTCAAAGATAAAATACGGCCATCTTCAGACAGCTGTGTGCCTTTGGCTGATTTGAAGTTAAATACGTCTGTAAATTCTAATGCATCTTTTGCACTAGGCGCGGTGCTGACTAAGCTAGTAATAAATGCGCTACTGAGTAGGGTGAGCTTTGTTTTCATTATTGAGTCTCGTTTTTTAACATTATTTGATTGTAACGAGTTTGGCTAATATTTCGACCAGATAGGATAAAAAGGCAGGTAGCGACGATAAGTAACAGGTATAAACAATAAAACGACCATTTGGTCGTTTTATTTAGATTAAACTTGGCAATTTAAATGAGTTTAAAGCCAGATTTTTTGTAGCTCAGGCCATTGTTTTTCAAACTGAACACTGGGCTTCGTCTTAAAGTCACTGCGAACAAATTGATTCATTTTTCCTTCAACGTAAGCAAGTAAAAAGTTAGCTAGTGTAAGTTCATCACTTTGAAAGTTTTTACCTTCACGAAGTTTTCGTTCTCTGAGGACTTGCTTAAGTTGAGTTTCTAATTTTTCAAAAAAGCTTTGTACGCGTTCACGTAAGCGCTCTTGCTCACCTTGTAGTGCATCACCTGTTAGAATACGAGTAATACCTGGGTTTTTTTCGGCGAACGTTAAAAGCAAGAGTAGAATATTATAAATGCGAGTTTGGCTTTCTTTTTCGTTTTCTAAAATGAGGTTGATGCGCGATAAAAGAGTATCTTCAATAAACTCAATCAAGCCTTCAAACATGCGCGCTTTGCTAGGGAAGTGACGATAAAGTGCCGCTTCAGATACGCCTACCTCTGCAGCTAATTTTGCTGTGGTGATACGCTGGCCCGGGCTTGTTTCTAACATTTGTGCGAGTGCTTGTAGTATTTGCTCTTTGCGATTACTTCTTTTTGTCGCAGGCATGAACATTCCTTTTTTATTAGTTATTTTTAGCTAGCGCTAATCATTTTTTGTTCAAATGAAAGACGTATGTTAATGTTTTATTCAGTTTGTTTCCAGCCTTTTTATAGATGTTTAGCCAGCTGTTCGATCACTTTTAGGGCAATTTCCGTTTTGCTATTTACAGCCAATTCTAACTGTTCATTTTGCCAATATAGGGTAAGCGCGTTTTGGTCAGAATTAAAGCCCAAGCCACTTAGCGATACGTCGTTTGCACAAATCATATCGAGGTTTTTATTGACTAGCTTACCTTTTGCATAGCTTTCTACGTTTTGCGTTTCGGCGGCAAATCCAACAGTGTATGGGCGGTTATGTTTAATATTAGCAACGGCGGCAATAACATCAGGGTTTTTTACCAAGGTGAGTGTTAGTTCGTCGCCTTGTTTTTTCATTTTTTGAGTCGCTACTTCTGCGGCTCTGTAATCTGCAACAGCTGCACAGCCTATAAACGCATCTGACTGTGGTGCATAGATTAGTGCTTCATTTAATAATTGCTCTGCACTTTCTATATTTATCAGGTTTACGCCAGTAGGGGCTTTAATAGTTACAGGGCCTGAAATTAAATTAACGTTAGCACCGAGTAGTAACGCCGCTTCTGCAAGTGCGTAACCCATTTTTCCAGAGCTATGGTTTGATATAAACCTAACAGGATCAAGAGGCTCACGGGTTGGGCCTGCCGTTATAGTAATTGTTTTACCGGTTAAAATTTGAGGAGGTTGCTTTTCAACACACAGCGCTACTAACTCATGTGGTTCAAGCATACGTCCTGCACCTACATCTCCGCAGGCTTGCTCTCCTTTACCCGGGCCCCAAATAAGTACGTTACGTGCTTTTAAGGTGGTTAGGTTTGCTTGCGTTGCTGCATGTGCATACATTTGCTGGTTCATGGCTGGGGCTACGGCAACTTTTGCTGGGGTCGCAAGTAGTAGGGTAGTCAGTAAATCGTCTGCAATACCAGATGCCATTTTAGCAATAATATTACACGTTGCAGGAGCAACTAAAATAAGGTCAGCCCATTTGGCAAACTCAATGTGTCCCATTGCAGCTTCGGCCGCAGGGTCGAGCAATGAATCCGATGCTATTTCGCCGCTAACGGCTTGCATTGTGAGTGGTGTAATAAAATGCTTAGCCGATTCGGTCATAACAACCTTTACTTCACAACCATGGTCTTTTAATCGTCTTACAAGCTCAGCGCATTTATAAGCTGCAATTCCACCGCTAATACCCAATACAATTTTTTTGTTTGTTAACGTCATCATGGTTGTCTATCAATCTTATTAAATATTGCGCCTAAAATAACAAATCTTTTACGGTTCAGCTAAGTTTTTAATTTAAAATTGCAGGCTAAATTTTAATTTTGCATTACATTTATAAGACAGCTTGTTACTCAAGGATGAAAAATGCAATTGACCTCTCTGCCTAATTCTTTGCGCCCGCGTGAAAAGCTCATTGAAAAAGGCGCTAAAGCGCTAAGTGATGCAGAACTTCTCGCCATATTTTTACGTACAGGGCTCCCGGGAATGAATGTGATTGAGTTAGCTCAACACTTACTGAACGAAAATAAAACCTTACATAACTTGTTTAATGCCAGTATGGATGAGTTTTGTTCACAAAAAGGGTTGGGAACGGCAAAGTACGTTCAATTACAAGCGGTGCTTGAATTAAGCCAGCGTTATATGTTGGAGCGCTGCCAACGCGATGCCGTGTTTAACTCCCCCAACTCAGTATATGATTATTTGACGATTCAAATGCGTGGGCTACAGCAGGAAGTGTTTATGGTGCTTTATCTTGATAGCCAAAACCGCTTAGTAAAAGATGAAATTCTTTTTTACGGCACAATTAATGCTGCTAGTGTGTACCCTCGTGAGGTGGTTAAAGCTGCACTGAAAAATAATGCCGCGGCCGTTATTTTTGCCCATAATCACCCAAGTGGGATTGCAGAGCCTAGCCAAGCCGATAAACTTATTACTAATAAATTACAGCAAGCACTGCAATTAGTAGACATAAACGTACTTGATCATATCATTGTGGGAGGTGAAACATGCGTTTCGTTTGCCGAGCGAGGCCTTATTTAACTCTCTTTAATATAGAAATGTGCTAAAAATGAGCGGTTTAATGCATTTTAGCAAATTAGTTTAATTTAAATGCAGTTTTTACTTTCCCTAAGGGCATTCGATCTTTATAATTGGCCGCTATCAAATTTACATATGAGCTGGTTGGATAGATCAGTATTTGATCTTTGCCTGTAAAAGCTGTATAAAGAGCGCCCTTCGATTTATCTAGGGCAGAAATACACGGCCTTAGATTAAATTAAGCTCGAGCGAAGTTATTGGAGATATATAGACATGTCTAAAGTATGTCAAGTTACAGGTAAGCGTCCAGCGGTTGGTAATCACCGTTCACACGCGAGAAACGCGACTAGACGTCGTTTCCTACCTAACCTACAAACACACCGTTTTTGGGTTGAAAGTGAAAAACGTTTTGTAACATTACGCACTACTACTAAAGGTATGCGTATTATTGATAAAAAAGGCATCGACACGGTTCTTACTGAAATCCGTGCTCGCGGCGTTAAAGTTTAAGGATCTGAATCATGCGCGATAAAATCCGTTTAGTTTCAACTGCCGGTACTGGTTTTTTCTACACTACTGACAAAAACAAACGTAACATGCCTGAGAAGATGGAAATCAAAAAGTTTGATCCAAAGATTCGTAAACATGTTGTTTTTAAAGAAGCTAAAATTAAATAATTTTAGTTCTTTTAGAATATAAAAACCCAGCTTAGGCTGGGTTTTTTGTTTTCTGGTGGTGAGTTAGCAATATATTTGAACTAGTACTTATATCAAACCAGCCACAGTACCAATCAATTTAAAAAGCTAAACCTGACGCTAATACCAATCAGCAATAATACTTAATCATTTTGCGGGGCTAAACGTGTCGCTACCTGCGTTAACCCCCTTCATTTAGAATAACTAAATAGCAATTTTTTGCCTAGCTATCAACACGCTTTTCCATCCTCAAAATAGGCCACCTAATTAAGCGAGTAAGCATTAAACCCAAATAAGCTGAAACCTTCTTACTCATAAAAAAGGCCAAACAGTCAGTTTGGCCTTTGCTATCCTAAAGATTATGAATTTACTATTATGGTTGGTATTGTCCGCTAATAGTTAAACCAGAAAAGGTTCTGTAAGCATTTACACTTAAATGCCATGTACCGGCTTGCGGGTTATTGAAGGTACATGTTTCAGCATTACCGTTTTTATATGGACGACAATCGTAGCTAGACGATGTTGGTTGACTACCAAACTTCACAAATAAATCAGCATCCCCCGTGCCACCAGAGCTGGTTACAGTAAATGTAGACATGCCCGCAGGTACATCTAGCGTGTAGTGTTTCCACTGACCAGCACTTGCACTTACATCACTCACAGTACCGCCACCTGCTTCAGGTGTGCCTGAACCGCCACCAGAAGATGCACCTGTAATATTACCGACTAAACTAACACCTGAATAAGCAGAGTAACCACGAAGCATTACATGGTATGTGCCTGCTGTTGGATTATCGATAGAACACTCTTCGCTGTTGCCGCCTTTGTAAGGACGACAGTCGTAGCTTGATGTCGTTGGTTGGCTTCCAGCACGAACGTATAGATCGGCATCACCTGTGCCACCGCTCATTGTAAACGTAACATTCGTTGCTCCGCTTGGCACGGTCATTGTGTAAAAGTCTTGTGCGTTAGCACCACCGCTTAACCCTGTTTTAGCTTCGCCATCAACAAGTTCACTATCACCTGTTGTAGGTGGTGTTGTGCCGCCACTTGCTGCGGCAACAGCAGCTGCTGCATCAACAATACCTGTACCACAGTTGTTACATGTTGCAGGGAATGAGCGTGTAGACGATTTTAAAATACTCTCTATTTCATCAGGTGTAGCATTTGGCTTTGCTTGCTTGATAAGTGCAGCTACACCCGCTACGTGCGGAGCCGCCATAGATGTACCTTGAGAGAATGAGTAGCTATCAGTCGATGGAGAAGACGATCCTGAGTTATACGTAGACAGAACACCTTCAGAGTCGTTAGCGAAGCTTTGCGCGCCACCTGGTGCTGCAACATCAATATTGCTACCGTAGTTTGAGTAATAAGCACGGCCACCATTTCGGCCAACAGATGCCACATTAACTACACCACTACAGTTACCTGGGTTGTAGTTAGCTGAGTTATCGTTGTCGTTACCTGCTGCAATAACAACAACAGCGCCATTGCTGCGAGCTGTATTGATTGCATTTTGTGTTGTAGAACTACAAGAGCCGCTGCCACCTAAGCTCATGTTAATAACATCAGCTGGATTAGGGTTTCCAGGGATGCCCGATACGTTACCGCCAGATGCCCAAATAATGCCGTCAGCAATATCAGATGTTAAACCACCACATTTACCAAGTACACGCACTGGAACTACTTTCGCATCATAAGCAACACCGGCTACGCCTTCACCATTATTTGTAACGGCCGCAACAGTACCTGCAACGTGAGTACCATGCCAGCTAGAACCTTGCGCACCATTATTTCCACATTCACCGGCTGCTACTGCATCGCCCGGATCACGTGCATCGCTATCACGTCCGCCGCCATCATTAGCAACTGACAGGTTAGAAATCATATCGTAGCCTGGCAAAATATTAGCGTTTAAATCGGCATGAGGGCGGTAACCTGTATCAAGAACAGCCACTACTACACCACTACCTGTTGCGGTGTCCCAAGCCGTTGGTAAGTTTAGACCGCCAGCTTGCTCATAGTAGTGCCACTGGTCGCCATAGCGCGGATCGTTAGGTGTCGCAAAAGGTTTTAACATTTGGTCAACTTCAATGTACTCAACGTTGCCTGAATCAACCATTTCTTGCATAAACTCTTGCGCTTCTGCTGCGCTAAGCTTTTTATCAGCTCGCATAACGTGGTGGTTATTGAGTGCCATTGCGCGAATGTATTTTGCTTTAACCTTTCCTTTTTTAGAAGCAAAGTTTTTAACAAAGTTTTTTGCACGCGCTTTCATGTTTACAGGGCTTTCATCTGCAGTTGAATAACTCAGTGCGTCAAAATTGTTATTTTTATATTTAATGATGAATTGCGTTTCAAAGCCACTTTGATTTTGAAGTTTAGCCGTTGTATCTGCCACTGAAGGGCCAATTGCTTGTGCTGGGTTAGCCATGCTTGATGCAGTAGCAAAAAGCGTACTAATGGTAAGTGCTAATGCACACTTATTAAATGTCTTACTTGTTGTCATAATTTTCCCTAGATTTTTTATTAGTTATATCGTGATGGATTGTCACAATGCAGGTACAAAGGTAAATTATGTGTTAACAAAATTAAAATACTAAATCATTATGTCCCTATTTCATTTAGTTATAACGAGGGTTTTAAAGGGGTTTGTCATTGTTTTGTATTTGTCATACAAAACAAAAATGAGATAAAAGCATTGCTTTTTGATTTGTATTTTTAATACTTCTAAAAAGTAGAAAGTATATTTATTGTGTTATTTGTAATAGTTAATTCTGTACATTGCTGGCGATTAAATTTTGCTATAATCGAGCAAATTGTTAAGTGAGATGAATAAATGACCCAGGTAGATGTAATTGTAATTGGCGCGGGCGCGGCAGGATTAATGTGTGCGGCGCAAGCCGGATATCGAGGCCGACATGTTACAGTGCTAGACATGGGTAAAAAGCCGGGTCGTAAAATTTTAATCAGTGGTGGCGGGCGCTGTAATTTTACAAACGAAAACGCCGCACCAGAAAACTATTTATGCGGTAATCCACATTTTGTTAAATCATGTTTGAGCCGTTACACACAACATGACTTTATTGAGCTGGTGGACCGCCACGGTTTGGCATACCATCATAAAACGTTAGGCCAGCTGTTTTGCGATAATAGTGCTCAAGATATTGTTAATATACTTCTTACCGAATGCGAGTGGGCGGGTGTAAACATAGCCTTGCGTAGTGAAGTGATTAATGTTCAAAAAACAGAGTCGGGTTACAGCGTTACTACAGAGCAAGAGACTTTGCATTGTGAGTCGTTAGTGGTTGCATCGGGTGGGCTTACTATGCCCAAATTAGGTGCTACACCGATTGGTTATAAAATTGCTGAGCAATTTGGGCTTAACGTATTACCTACTATGGCGGCGCTTGTGCCATTTACCCTTCATCAGCACGACAAAGAGCGCTTTGAAGGGCTATCGGGTATGAGTATTCCGTGCGAAGTCACAAGCGAAGACGGCACCACATTTAAAGAAAATATATTATTTACGCACCGTGGCTTATCTGGTCCTGCAATATTACAAATAAGCTCTTTTTGGCGTGCAGGGCAAGCTGTTACCATTAACCTACTTCCAGAGATAGATTTAAAACAGCAGCTTGCAGATTGGCGAGAAACGCAATCGCAAAAATCATTAAAAAATAGCCTAGCAACAATACTACCTAAACGTTTTATTGAAATATTACATGAAAGCGCTGCAATACCTGATTGTAATATTAATCAGCTTACTCATAGTCAAATTGACGAGCTTGCTAATTATATCCACGCGTGGCAAATAAAACCTAATGGAACTGAAGGGTATAGGACGGCTGAAGTCACCCTTGGTGGTATAAATACAGATGAACTAAGCTCTAAAACGTTTGAAGCCAAAAAATCAAAAGGCTTGTATTTTATAGGGGAAGTTACCGATGTAACTGGTTGGCTTGGTGGGTATAACTTTCAGTACGCTTGGAGTTGTGGCTTTGCAGCGGGGCAATACGCGTAGTTATTTTATTCATTGTTAAATACAGCGCACTCATATTACACTTACCACTTGTGTGGTTAATATGAGTGTTCTGATGTTAAAGCATGTTTTAATTGGTTTTTTGCTTTTTTATATAAGCCAGGGTGTAAAGGCCTCTGAAAATTTAAGTGATCATGAAGTGTTTTGTATGCAATCAGACCAAGATTGCTTAACCTACATTAAATCTCGCCTTTTAAATGCGCAAAAGAACTCCTCTAATTGGTATAAATTGAAAACATACGAATTTGACTATTATTTTGATTATCAAGAATTCGATAACCTTCATAGCGCATTAAGCCCCTTTGTTGACCAAGAAGAATTACCTGGTGCATTTAAAATACAAGTTTATTTTTATTATGCTAAATCACTTAATTACTTAGGTAATAAACAACAAGCAAAAGCCTATGCGGCAAAAGCATTTGCTCAACTTGATGAAATTTATAATGTATTTGGTGATCCTTTAAGGCTTGTAGAGCTGGCTAATTTACAGCACATATTTGGTGATAAAAAAAAGGCTCTTCGTGTATTGCTCGATGCTGAGCAGCGCTATGCAAAAAGTAATGATGTTATTTTTCACTTTGAGTTACACATTAATAAAGGGCATATTTTTTATAACTGGCAACAGTACCCTCAAGCGATAGAAAGTAACTTAAAAGCCTATAACGCTATAAAAAATACAGAGCATGATGCAAAAACGGCAATAGCATTAGGTAATTTAGCGTTTTCTTATTTTAAACATAATGACTTTAATAACGCTGTAAAATATTTCAAAACTGCGTTCAATTACATCGAACCGGATAGCATTTACCACGCAACCTACAGTTTACGTTTAGCGCAATCATATTGGGAGCTGGGTAATAAAACGCAAGCAACTTTGTGGTTAAATAAAATAGATATAGATAATGTCGAACTCTCAAAAAGCCATGCAAAAGTTTATGATGAACTAAAAAGTAAAATCTAAAACTTGTTTGTTCAATCTAGTGTTCGATTTTGGTAATTAAATCTCATTGATAACAAGGCAAAAATTTAGTAAAAATAATTGTCCTAAATTAGGCGTTTTAAATATTATTTGAGTTATATTTTTCCTCGACTTGATTAAGGCTTACTGCGGGATTGTAGTTTGTGCTTTAAGTTTTAAAACAAAAAAGCCGATACTGCATATGCACTATCGGCTTTTTAGTGTTATTTATTAAAGCTATTAGGCTTTAGCAAACGCATCTTGTAGTGGTGGTACTACTTGCTTTTTACGGCTTAATACACCGTCTAACCATACTTTATCATTTTCTGGCTTTACGCCGTAAGCCTGCTCAACTAGGTTTGCATCGTCAGATACAATTAGCATCTCTGAGCCTTCTTTCATGATATCGGTAAGCAGTAAAAATACAGAGTGACGGTTGCCTTCTGCTTTTAACTTAGCAATATCAGCTTCAAGGTCAGCTTTAATATCGTCAAATACAGCCAGGTCGATTACTTCTAGTTGGCCAATACCTACTAGGTTACCGTTCATATTGAAATCTTTAAAGTCACGCATAACTAAGTCACGTGCAGGTGTATCTTCTACTGCAGACTTAACGCGGAACATATCCATGCCTAGTTCTTTAAAGTCTTCAATACCCGCAATTTCAGCAAGTGCTTCAACACATTTAATATCGGCAGTGGTACAGGTAGGTGATTTAAATATTACGGTGTCGCTTAAAATTGCACACATCATAATACCAGCGATGTCTTTAGGGATTTCTACGCTGTAAAAATCGTACATCATTTTAATAATGGTGTTTGAACAACCTACAGGGCGAATCCAACATTCAAGCGGAGTAGATGATGTCAAGTCACCTAATTTATGGTGATCTACCACGCCAACAACACGGGCTTGGTCGATATCATCAGGGGCTTGTGTTTTTTCTGTGTGATCCACAATATACACATCTTCGCCAGCGTAGCTTAGTTTAAGCTCCGGGGCTTCGAAGCCAAATTTATCAAGGATAAATTGGGTTTCTGGTGAAACATCACCAAGACGAGTTGGTATTGCCGGCTCATCAATTTGGTTTTTTAAATAAGCCAGTGCAATTGCACCACAAATAGAATCTGAATCTGGGATTTTATGGCCCACTACATACATAGACATTGACGGAACTCCTTTAAATTTGTCGATATTCTAACAAAGTCTGTGCTCTTTAACATATAGACAGTGCAATTAAGTTTTAGTTACACTTTAAAATATTGAATTTACTAGGTGTATAACTATGCGACTGGGCCGTAAAGGGTGGAACAACGTTATAATCTTCTCGATGTTGATTATGATTTTCTTTTTAAATGGCTGGCATAAGCAATTTTTAAGTGCTGAAAAAGAGCCTACATTGCAAGCTGTATTACCTGCACAAAGCTTTGTTTTAACACTCAGTTTTGTTGATCAAAAAATTGAGCGTATTGGTACTAGTTGGCGTACAACTGCGATAAAGAAAGACGCACCTGTTTTTTGGTCTGCATCTGAACTTCAATTACAAGAGCTTGTTAACCTTTGGCAAGGTATTCAGCTTTTGGTGGTTAATGAATCGGTGGTGTTTAACCCCAATGCGCCTTTGTTTGTTGCCACATTTGAACTAGCTGGAGAAAGTTTGCCTTGGGTATATTTACTTTACAAAGGAAATAAGCAGTATTACTTGCTAGAAAAAAGTACTCAGCGTGTATTTGCACTTGATATAAATGCGGCAAAGCAGCTGTTTCCTAGTTATGATTTTTCACTAAGTGAGCCTAATTAATGCCTGAATTACCAGAGGTAGAGGTGAGCCGTATGGGGATCACTCCCCATATAAAAAACCAAGTTGTCACTAAGGTTAATATTTATAATGCCAGTATGCGCTGGCCTGTACCTGATGATGTTTACCAGCTTGAAGGGTTAACGGTTACTAGTATTGAGCGCCGTGCAAAATATTTATTACTGCATTGTGAGCTTGGTAGCACTATTTTACATTTAGGTATGTCGGGCAACTTACGGGTTGTAGATAAAAGCGAGCCTTTAAAAAAGCACGACCATGTAGAATTTGTATTTGGTAATAATAAGGCACTGCGCTTAAACGATCCACGCCGCTTTGGCTGCTGCTTGTGGCAAGAGCCAGATCAAGTACATAAGTTGCTTTCAAAGCTTGGGCCTGAGCCACTTACGGATGATTTTTTTGCAAAGCGGGTGTACGAACAGTCGCGCAATAAAAAAGTACCGGTTAAACAGTTTATTATGGATAACGCTGTGGTTGTTGGTGTAGGAAATATTTACGCTAATGAGTCATTGTTTAAAGCAGGGATACATCCAAAACGCGAAGCTGGGAAGGTTTCTCTTAAACGCTATCAAGCACTTATTCCGATAATAAAAGACACGTTAGCGGCCGCTATTACCCAAGGTGGTACAACCCTTAAAGATTTTGCACAAAGTGATGGTAAGCCAGGCTATTTTGCACAAGAGTTATTAGTGTATGGGCGAAAAGGAAAGCCCTGTTTAACGTGTGATAATGAGTTAGAAGAAATAAGGCTGGGGCAGCGTAGTACCGTTTTTTGTTCACATTGCCAAAAGTAACTACCTTTACTTTTTTAATGCTACAAAGAAAACCCCGTTAACACAATGTGCTAACGGGGTTTTTAATATATTCAAAGCGTTTTATACTTTAAATTCGTCTACCGATAAACGCAGCTCTTCGGCTAGTTTTGCAACTTCAGAACTTGAGATGTTAGTTTGACTTGCGCCTTCAGCTGTTTGTTCTGCAATAGCAACAATAGACTCTAAACGTTCGCTAATTTCTTCAGCCACTTGTTGTTGTTCAAGTGCTGCTGTTGATATTTCTTCACTCACGTCATGGGCTTGTGATACCGCAAAGGTAATTGAATCAAGCGCGGTACTTGCTAGGTCAGTTTGCTCCACACACGATACCGCACGTTGCTTACCTTTAGTCATTGCTGTTACAGCCGCTTCTGCGCCAGTTTGTAGCGATTCAATCATTGATTGGATCTCTTGGGTCGATTCTTGCGTTTTACTTGCCAGTGAGCGTACTTCGTCTGCTACAACGGCAAAGCCTCGGCCGTATTCACCTGCACGGGCGGCTTCGATTGCGGCGTTAAGCGCGAGTAAGTTAGTTTGATCTGCAATACCACGAATAACATCAAGTATGCTGCCAATCGATGCGCTATCTTGATGAAGCTTATTAATAACTTGTGAAGCGTCATCGACTTCGCGCGCAAGTTGCTCGATAGTTGCTTTGTTATTGTTTGAAATACCTTTAACACGTTCAGCTTCTTTATCTGCGTTTTTAATTTCGCTTAATGCTTGCTGTGCACTATTACTTACTGTTTGCGATGTGCTGCTCATTTCAGTCGTTGCTGTTGCTGCTTGCTGCACTTGTGCCTGCTGATTGCTAATAGCTTGGCTTGATTCAGCAGTAATGGCTGAGGTTTCTTCTGATGCAGCTGCTAATTGAGTAGAACGAGAAATAATACCTTTAATTAAGCTGCGTAAGCTGTCTATTAAGGTATTACAGCTTTTTGATAGCTCGCCAAATTCGTCTTTAGCGCTGTCATCTAAGCGTTGAGTCATATCACCACTGGCTACAATATCTAAAATTCTGTTTACTTCGGCAAGTGGTTTTGTAATACGGCTTACGGTTATATATGCAATGGCGATGGCAAGTAAAGTTGCGATAACCATGCCAACCCACGTCCATAAATTTGCTGAGTCTACGTCATTACGAACGCCTTTTTGCAGCTCAAAAGCAACATTACTTGCTTGCGAAACTAACTCGTCAATTTGATTAAGCGCTATTTTTGTTGCGGCTTCTGAATCGGCTAGCTCTTTTTCAGTGAGCGCAATTGAATCAATTAAACGTTTTTTATTCGCGGCTAAACTGTTATTACCTTTTACGTTACTCTCAAGTGCTTCAACATGCTCTTTGAGGTCATTAAACAAGTCGCTATGGCTTTGCTCAATAGCCGGTTTAATTAGCGCAACAGTGCGTGTTACTTCTTCAAGGTAATAGGTTTGCTCGCTTTTAACGATATCTAATGTGGTTAACGTTTTTACTGTTAACATATCGGTACTGTTGGTAACCACCGACATAAAGTTATTTTCTAAATTATTTGCAGCTTGAAAAGCGCGAGGGTGGTCTTGTTCAAACCCCTCTATATCTATTATGTCTAAAACGACTGAGTTAGCGTCTTCAGCACTAAGCTCAATGGCTTCAATTTGTGCAGAGAGTGTTTTATTTAGCGCCAGTTGTTTATTTTTATCTTCGAGTAAGTTTTCGACAATACTTAAAAAGTTTTCATAGGTTTGCTCAACACTTTGGCTGCTTTTGCTTAGTTCAGGATCGTTTTTAACAACGCTCTGAAGCTGTGCATGGAGCTCGTTGAATGATTTTTTTTGTTCGAATACTCTTTTTTTAATGGGTTCAAGTTCACTTGCCGATGAAGTATAAAAACTTGCTTGTGCTGCTTTACTCATTAATATGAATTCAGCTTGTAGCTCTGAACTTTTGTTTAATGCAGGTAATGATAGCTGGTTCACCTGCTGAGTAGAACGGTCTATATTAGCTATTTTAATTAACGAATTGCCGCCAATAATTAAAAGTAATAGCGTGATAAATATAAAACCACCCCAAATACGTTGGCTCACTGTTAGATTCATATGGATTTCCACTCAAAGATACTTTAATTAAAACTTATCGGCTTTTATTCGGATAAGTTAAGTAATTAAAATCAATTACTTTAATTAATTTTAACTATTAGTTTATAAATCTAACAGATGTATTGGAATTTTTCAGGTTATTTAGGTAAAAAGAGTCACTTTTCTATAAATAGATTTTTTGTTTTAAGTTCCATTAACGTCATCCCGTTACCCCATACACAGCCAGTGTCTAAGGCATGAATATGGTTAACCCCTGTTTTACCCTCAAGAGATGCCCAGTGACCAAAAACAATATCATTCTTAAGTATGGCAATGTTAGGGTGCATAAACCAAGGTGTTAACGAATTACTATCTGCTATTGCGCCTTTTGCATTAAGGTCAAGCATATTATTGCGGGTTAGAAAACGCATTCGGGTAAAGTAATTGACTATGTATCTAAATTTTTCATAGTCATTAAGTGTTGTTGACCACGCTTTAGGATGAGGAGAGTACATATGCTCAAAAAAGTTTTTTGCATTCCCTGATTGATAACAACTTTGAGCAAACTGTGCGTGTTGCAATGCCTCTTCAATTGACCAATCAGGATTAAGTCCTGCGTGTGAAATAAAGCAATTATGTGTTTCTAAATATAAAGCGAGTGGTTGGGTTTGTAAAAAAGAGATGTAACGTTTAAGCAAGTTGCTTTTAAATATAGGGGCTAATTTATCTTTTGGGTTAGTCGGCTTATTTAAAAAGTGGCAAGCAATCATGTGTAAGTCATGATTACCCAGTGTGATGGTCATGCTATCTTGATGTTGATAGATGAAATCAATGCAAGCAAGTGAGTCTGGCCCACGGGCAACAATGTCACCAACTAAATATAGGTGATCTTTACTTGGGTTAAAATCAACCCGTTGTAATAAGGTGCTAAATTCTTTAAAGCACCCTTGTAAATCACCTATTGCATAATCGGCCATATAGCGTTTTTGCTAATGCAAAATATTAGGGCAAGCTAAACGAAACACATTGATAGGTGCTTCAAACTCTGCACCAAACTCGTTGCGTAGCGTGTAGTGGCCTTGCATTGTACCTACTGGAGTGTCTAGGATAGCACCACTGGTGTATTTGTAACTTTCACCTGGGCCAATTGTTGGGGTTTCGCCAACAACGCCTTCGCCTTCAACTTCAACTTCTTTGCCGTTTGCGTCTGTAATTAACCAATAACGGTGCAATAGCTTAGCACTGCATAAGCTATGATTTTTTATTGTTACAGAGTAAGCAAATACGTACTTTTCGATTTCAGGCTGCGATTGACCTTCAACATAAAATGTTTCTACAGACACCTTTACAGGTGACCCAATATTACTGCTCTTTGTCATAAATCCAGTTAGCTATATCGATAAATTGTTGTAGAGACAAGCTTTCAGCACGTAATGTAGCATCAATACCTATGCTTGCCATTTCATCGGCTGTTAGTAAGTTGCCAAGACTGTTTCGTAATGTTTTACGACGTTGATTAAACGCTTCTAAACAGACTGTGTTGAGTATTTTTACGCTTTTGGCTGTACGTTGCTCTGGCTTTTTAGGAATTAAGCGAATAACTGCAGAGTCAACCTTAGGGGCAGGCTTAAAGCACTCTGGTGGCACTTCAATTACAGGCATTGCATTACAGTAGTACTGAGTCATTACACTTAAACGACCAAACGTTTTACTACCAGGGCCTGCAACCATGCGTTTTACAACTTCCTTTTGAAGCATAAAGTGCATGTGCTCAATGTTATCGGCAAACTCAAAAAGATGAAATAACAATGGCGTAGAGATGTTATAAGGTAAGTTACCAAACACTTTTAACTTTTTGTCATCTTTAACTAAGCTTGCAAAGTCGTATTTCATTGCATCGCCTTGGTTTACTGTTAATTTTGGCCCTAAAAAAGGGTGTTCAATTAAGCGTTTTGCAAGGTCTTTATCTAGCTCTACAACCGTTAGGTGTCCGCTAAGTTCAGCTACAGGCTCGGTGATTGCACCTAGGCCTGGGCCTATTTCTACTAAATTATCTTCTGGTTTAGGATCGATTGCTGAAACTATTTTATCGATGATCATTTCATTGAATAAAAAGTTTTGTCCAAAACGTTTTCGGGCGCGGTGTCCTAAATGTACTTTATCGGTCATTGATTCTGTGCTTTTTCATGGGCGAGCTTGATTGCTTCGCGGATCGCTAATTCAAAACTTCCAACATCAGCGGTGCCTGTACCAGCTAAATCTAGCGCTGTACCGTGGTCAACTGAAGTGCGAATAAAAGGTAAACCCAACGTGATATTCACCGATTTACCAAATCCTTTGTATTTTAGCACAGGTAAACCCTGATCGTGATACATAGCAAGTACGGCATCGGCTTCAGAAAGGTATTTATCTTGAAATAATGTATCGGCAGGTAGTGGGCCAATTAAATTCATACCCTGGCTTCTTAAAATATCAAGGGTAGGGGTAATTGTATCTATTTCTTCACGACCTAAGTGACCATCTTCACCTGCGTGTGGGTTTAGCCCACAGACTAATATACGCGGCTTTTCAATACCAAACTTGGTACGTAAGTCGTGATCTAAAATAGTGGCAACCTTGGTCAGGCGGTCTTCGGTGATTGCACGAGAAACATAAGCCAGTGGAATATGTGTTGTCACAAGCGCAACACGAAGTCCTTCAGTGGCTAATAACATGACAACATCTGCTGTGTTTGACTGCTGTGCAAAATACTCAGTATGGCCACTGAACGAAATACCGGCTTTATTAATAATGCCTTTATGAACAGGGCCTGTAACTACAGCATCGAATGTGCCATCCATGTTTTTTTCGCTTGCGATACGCAAGGTGTCTAACACGTATTGGCCATTAGCATCGTTAAGTACGCCTAGCTCTACATCATCACCTAAATTGACTTGATGAATATACACACAGCCTTCAGGTGTTGCTTTAGCGGGAGCGTTTTCATCAAACTCAATTAGGTTGATAGGTAAACCTAACAGCTTTGCTCGTTCTTTTAATAGTTTGGCATCAGCAAGCACAACAAGTTGTGCGTCCCATGCTTGCTGAGCAAGCGTAATAAGCAAATCTGGACCAATACCGGCAGGTTCCCCTGGTGTAATTGCTACTCTTAAGGTCATATTTATTCGTCTGTAGGGAAAATTTCAACATGGGCTTGTTCGCGCATTTCTTGCTGCCAGTTGAAGCTTTCTTCTTTAAATTTACGGTTAAATAGCATGCCATGTGCGCGGTTACGTTTAGCTAACTCAGTTTTATCAGCAACACGTTTGTCGAGTAGTTGTACTATATGCCAACCAAACTGGGTTCTAAATGGCTCACTAATCTCGTCTTGCTTGAGCGATAGTAATGTATCTCTAAACGCAGGAACGTAGGTTGTTGGATCAGTCCAGTCGTATTCGCCGCCTTTAAGTGCAGAGCCTGGATCTTCTGAATATTCTTTCGCGAGTTCGCCAAAATCAGCGTTGCCTGCACGCAAGTCTTTAGCAAAACCAGCAAGCATGTTACGTGCTTTTTCTTCGCTTAAAATTATCGAAGGTTCAATAAGTATATGGCGCGAGCGAACCTCAGTTGTTTCTACCACTTGTAGGCCACGCACATCTTGGACTTTAATAATATGAAAACCAGCACCTGAGCGAAGCGGTCCTACAATAGCGTCTTTCTTTTTGCTCTTTACAGCTTCAGCGAAAAGAGAAGGCATTTCGTTTATACCCATCCAACCTAATTGGCCTCCTTCAAGTGCTTTTGAGCCGCTTGATGATGAGATTGCAATGCGTTTAAATTCTTGGCCATCGTTAAGTAATTCAATAACTTTATCAGCACGTGTTTTAGCCGCTGAAATTTCTTCTGCTGTTGCTTCGTTAGGAATATCAATCAGGATGTGGCCAATGTCATACTCTTCAGCACTTTGACCTTGGCTAGCCATAATTTTTAATAAATTATCGACTTCTTGCTCACTGATATAAATACGTCGATCAACATTTGCGCGAGTAACCTGTTGTGTTGTGATCTCTTTACGTATTTCTTCACGGTATGCTTGAAAGCTATCGCCTGATGCTTCAACTGTGCGTCGTAAATCGCTAATTGTGCCGCCTTGCTCTTTTGCTATGTTAGCGAGCGTTTGATCTAATTGGCTATCAGAAATTTGTAACCCCATGCGCTCTGCCATTTGCATCATTAGTGCTTGGCTAACTAAACGCTCCATAGCTTGCACACGTAAAGTTTCGTCTTTAGGTAATTGCTGACCTTGTTCTTTTGCTTGTTTTTTTACACGATCAACAATGGAGTTTACTTCGCTTTGTAAAATAACACCTTGGTTTACAACGCCAACAACTTTGTCTATTTCTACTGGTTCAGCAAATGCACCTTGGCACAGACTGATACTTAAAACGGTTGATACTAATAATTTTTTTAAAGTCATGTTCTATTTACTACTCTTGCTAATAGTATGTTTGTGATACTAGTTATTAAGAAAATACGGTCTACGATAGCCAAAAATACCTTGTTGTAATAGTTTTTGTGCATCATAGCGGCTTTTACTACCCAGTCCTTTTAGTACAAAATTAAAACTAATACCTGAATCAAAGGTGGCTTGTTCTGTACCTATTGACTGATTTAAATCAGTTTCGATCTGGCGGTGACCAGTAATCTGGAACGCCCAACAGCATGATTCATACTGTAATCCACTTAATATTTCGACGCTTCGGTTGTTTTCAAGGTCACGGTGGTAGCTTGCAATAAACTGCCATTCATCACTTATTGGAATACTTGTGAATACACCTGTTTGCTCGATTGTATTTCCTGAGACATCATTTGCATAGCGATGGTTCAATTGCACTAGCTGATTATTATCACCTTTGTAATCTAACGTGGCATTTGATTGGATCATCTGTTTGCTGTCAGTGTTGTATTGTATCCCCGCAGAGAAATACCAACGACGGTGCCAATGTAACATGGTTTGCGCTGCAAATAATGCATTGTAATTTGTATCTGAATTTAAATTTTGCTCGGTTGGCTTGGCATCATCAGATAAATAAAATATTTGTCCGGCACTAAAGTTAAAAATTTCTTCTTGTTTTTTATCAAATAAACGCGTTGTTGCACCCAGCGTAAACTGATTTGCAGCGGCTATTCGATCAACGCCAGAAAAACGCGTATCTCTAAATAAGCCGTAATAGTCGTCTTGTAATTTGGTTGTATCGTATAAACCAATATCAGACTGATCCTTGTTAGGTGTATATAAATACTGAATTTGTGGCTCTAACGTTTGAATACCATCTTCTACAAGGTAGGAAGTATCGCGCTCAAAATTAAGCTGAGAATATAAACGTACTTTTGGCAAAGTACGCGATACGCTTTGCTTAAACTGTGTGCCAGATAGGTCACCTTGTTGGTCGTAGTTTGTTTGTAATAAGCTAACTTCAGATAAAAATGACCATGCGTATTGATCGTAATCAAACCGCGCTTTTGGCTCAATATGAACTCGTGTTGCTTGATCTATGATTGCTGAGCTATTGGTAAAATGGCTCAACTCGCCAGACACGCTAAAATCAAAATGCTCAAATTTCCAAGGTGCTGTTTGTGTAAAGCTAATTTGTGGGATCGCTGTGTACGACTCTAAGTGGTCACCCAGCACCTCAAAGTTTTGTACTTTTATATCGGTCCGCCATGTGTCACCTAAATGGGTCAGTACGCCGGTACGATAAAGTTGAGTGTCAGTTTTACTCGCATAACTTGATTCTAAATCAGTAATGTAGTTATCGTCGCTTACATTGGTAACGTCTACACTTGCTCGCCAGTTTTCATTAAAGTAACTTTTTTGCTGCCAATGGAACATGTAGCGCTCATCAAGCGCTGGTTCTGAGTCATCTTTGTTTAGATATTCTATTCCTATTAGGCCTTCATGTTGCTCGGTTAAGTATCTAAACTCGGTTTGTAACTGTAAACCTTTGTTAGCCATATAACGAGGCGTGATAGTGGCATCTAAGTTAGGTGCAATATTCCAATAGTAAGGAGTAATGGTTTCTAAACCATACTTGTCTGAGCTTGAAATACTAGGCGTGAGTAATCCCGACTTACGGCGCTCGTCTAATGGAAAAGTAAAATAAGGTAAATATAAAACAGGGGTATCTAAAATTCGCAGTATGGCATTGTGAGTTTCGCCCCAGCCTTGTTCGCGAGATAAGTTAATCTCGTCGGCTTCAATTTCCCAAGCTGGCGTTTCTCCCGGACAAGCAGTAAAGCTTGCATTCATCAGTACTAAGCCAGAATCGTTTATAGTGAGCTTTTCAGCACCACCTTTGCCTTGTTGTTCTGTAAGCTTGTAATCAGCACCTAGTAAGCTTATTTCTGAATTATTTAAATCGGCATTTAAACCAGAGCTATTTACGTTACTTACAGCATCGCGATATACAATTGGGCCAGTGGCATTAAGTAAACCACGTTGCTTGTCTATCAATGCAGTTTGTGCGGACAAACTCATATTAACGGTGTTAATATCAACATTGCCGCTAAATTCGGCACTTTGAGTACCAAGGAGTTCTACATCATCAGCTTTAATGTCAACATTACCAAGCTTAATGCCAGGTAGCGGTTGCCAAGCTCTGGTTTGCATTGAAGTGCCACAAAGTTTGTGTGTCAGTTCAGTTTCGGCAAGCGATGGTGCGCTAACTACGCTTAGCATCAAAATGCCCCAGGTTTTGCTCATTTATTGACCCTAATGCTGTGTGTATAAATATAATTTACACATAATAAAGGAAAATAATGGCAAATACAGTAATTGACCTAATTAACTTAGTTAAAAATAGATATCTTATAAAATGACACGCTTTGATAATTTACAACAGTTCATAATGGCCCACTTTGGCAAACAGCCAGATACACTTGAGGCCATAACCGGAGATGCAAGCTTTAGGCGTTATTTTCGCTTAACAATTAATAATCAGCACTTTATTGTAATGGACTCCGATCCACTAAAGGTTAATAACGCACCGTACTTATCTTTGAATCAAGTTTTTACCGACCAAGGCTTTTTGTTACCGCATATTATTAAAAGTGATGAACAACAAGGGTTTTTTATTTTAACTGATTTAGGCAGCACACACTTAGCCGACATGCTTAATGATGCAAATAGAACCGGTTACTACACACAGTTAATAAGTTTATCAGCCAAGTGGGCAAAAACGCCTGAAGCCTCAGATATGTTGGCCTATGGTAAAGACTTTATAGCGCTTGAATTATCGATATTTAGCCAATGGTTAGTAAAAGATTTTATTGCTGAAAACGTTGATAAAAATCAACTTAAAATGTGGGAGTCGAGCTGCGATCTACTCACTAAAGCCATGCTTGAACAGCCCACAGTAACAGTGCATCGCGACTATCATAGCCGTAATATTATGCACAGCAATTCGCAGTGGGCGATAATAGATTACCAAGACACCGTGCGCGGGCCGCTTTGTTACGATTTAGTTTCGTTATTACGCGATTGCTATTTTAAGCTACCTGATGATGAGCTCGCTCAACTATTAGTATTTGGTTATAACGAATTTAAACGTCAAGGCTTAGTCGCTAACACGTCGTTTGAGCAATTTAAAGTTTGGTTTGACTTAACCGGTTTACAGCGTCATTTAAAAGCCGCTGGTATATTTTGCCGGCTGTATTTACGTGATGGTAAAACAGGTTATTTAGCTAATATTTTGCCCACCCTTGAGTATATTACAGAAATTGCTGCACGTTACCCTGAGCTCAATGCGCTCGGTGATTGGGTTAAAAATACAATAGCGCCAAAAGTGATTAAAAAATTAGAGCAGGTAAGCTTATGAAAGCCATGATTCTAGCTGCAGGACGTGGGCAGCGTATGATGCCGCTCACTCACGCTATGCCTAAGCCTATGCTTAAAGTGCAAAATAAACCATTAATAGAGCACCATGTTAATAATTTGAAGGCCGCAGGTATTACCGACATAGTGATAAATCTTGCATGGCAAGGTGATAAAATTAAAGCGTACTTCAAAGATGGTAGTCAATTTGGTGTAAGTATTGTGTATAGCCAAGAGGTTGAAGGCGGCCTTGAAACCGCAGGGGGAATTATTCAAGCACTTCCCTTATTAGGTGAATCGTTTATTGTGATTAATGGCGATGTATTTACCGATTACGATGTAAGCTCACTTATGCAATTGCATTTGCAGCCAGGAGAGGCGCATTTGGTGCTTATTGAAAATCCACCTCATAATCCTGATGGCGATTTTGCATTGAGTCATTTATCGCCTGAGAGTCCAAAGTATACGTTCTCGGGTATTAGCCGTTATCAGGCTGATTTTTTTAATGGTTTAGAGCCAGGCATTCTTCCACTTGGGCCGTTACTACGAGAAAAACTAAGCAAACACTTAGTGTCAACAGAGCTTTATATTGGTAATTGGGACGACATAGGCACACCAGCGCGTTTAACGGCATTAAATGAGCGCTTGGCGCAGGCCGACACATAATTAATAGGAGTAGCAGTTTACATGTGGGGAAAAATACTCGGATTTTGTTTTGGCTTTATGTTTGGCAAAATTTTTGGTGCTATTTTAGGTCTATATCTAGGGCATTTATTTGATAAAAGTTTAAAAAATAATTTTGATAAAGCAGGTGGCTTTTCAAGTTTATTTAATGGTGACGATGTTCATCAACGCCAAGCGTTATTTTTTTCCAGCTGCTTTGCAGTGATGGGCCATATTGCAAAGTCTAACGGCCGAGTAAGCGAAGTACATATAAAAGCCGCCAGCTTATTTATGGATGAAATGGGCTTAAAAGGCGAAGAGCGCCGCGAAGCTCAGCATGCGTTTCAGGCGGGTAAGCAAAGTGACTTTTCATTAAAAGAAACCGTTCATGATTTTAAAGAACGTTTTGCTAAGCGTCATGATTTACTGCAATTATTTTTAGAAATACAAATTCAAATGGCGTTTTCTGATGGCATTTTGGCTGAGCAAGAAAAGCAATTACTGAGTGAAGTAAGTAAACAGCTAGGCATTTCTAAAACTCATTTTGCGTTTGTGCTTAAACGCTATCAAGCTGAGTTTAATTTTAGAAAACAGCAACAGCGTTATCAACAGCAGCAAGGGCAAAGTAGCAGTTATAAAGAAGGTTCAGGCCATCATGTGCCACCTAATAACAACATGAATCGTACTCAAGCGCTTGGGCTTTTAGGGCTTAACGAAGGAGCAACAGAGCGAGAAGTAAAAGTAGCTTACCGTAAGTTAATGGCGCAACACCACCCAGATAAATTAGTATCGCAAGGTTTACCAAAGCATATGATGGAATTAGCCGTTAAAAAAAGCCAAGATATTCAAGCGGCCTATGAATATTTAAAAAAGGCGGCGTAAAAAGCCGTCTATTTCTTTTGTTAGCCGAGCATGTTGTTGCGGCTGATCACGAAGCCCAAATAATTGGCGCTGGCGGTAGTCGAATTTAGCGTTTCGGTTAACCCAGCGCTGGCGATTCTTTAGGTTAATTAAAATATCGCGATTGTCGCCGGCGTAATAAATATCTAAAAGGGCAGGCGTAACAAGAGACGTTGTTTGGTTTAGGCTTTTATTGCGTTTTGCATTGGGTAAATAGCTACTTAAACTAATAAACGCATCCACGCGTTCTTGCGGAAAATCTGCATAATATTCAGTCAATACCCCTGCACTGGTGCCTTGGGCAATAATAACAATATTGCTAGGCTCTTCCATCGCTGTTTGGTAAAGGGCTTTGTAGCGCGCCAGTAAATTTAATTTGTAGTTGTCGAGTACTTCATCACTGACGGCTTCAATAGCATCCACATGGTGAGGCGCTTCATTTTTACTTGAAACATTAGGCTGCTCTGATTCACTGTTGGCTTGACTCTCTGTTTCAGTGGCATTGCTTGGTGCTGTTTCTGCGGCCGTCTCTGCTATTTTACTCGCTTGCCAATCAATATCAGGGGTGGTCATCGCATAGGTGGTGTAGCCTAAATTGTTAAGCTCCTTGCGTAAGTAACTCATTCCTGAATTATTGGTAGGGGTTGATTGCCAGTCGGGGATCAGTAATACAGTCCCTCTAAAATCAGCACTCATGTATTCACTGTGCAAACTTAAAAACTCAGTTTCACCTGCCAATAAGGTTTTCACTTCATCGCTGGGTAGAAGGCGTTTAATATCGCTATTTTCAACACTCGAAAAAGAAGGCGGAGCAATATGTTCAGCGGCAGTTGCAGGCATTACTAAAATGGCCACGCAGCTATATGCCATGTAACACAAAGTCTTTTTAATTAATTGCAAAAACACCATAACACGCTCAGCTAGTGGTCATTAGTTAGGTATCGGCATGTTTAACTAAAAGTTTAACCCTTTGCTAAGTAATTGAGCCCGTTAAAACTCGGGTTCTGCTTCGAAGGTCATTATTTGCTCGGTGACTGGGTGTTTTAGTTGCAACATTTGTGCGTGAAGTTGTAAACGCGGAGCGGCTGCAAGCGCCTCTGTGTGGGCATAGAGTCTGTCACCTAGAATAGGATGGCCAAGGCTTAGCATATGTACACGTAATTGATGTGAACGACCAGTAATAGGAGTGAGCTCTACGCGAGTGGCGCTTTCTTCTCGTTCAAGTATTTTATAGTGAGTGAGCGATGGCTTACCATTTTCATGATCCACCATTTGCTTTGGGCGATTAGGCCAGTCGCAAATAAGTGGCAAGTCAACAGAACCATTGTCTTGTTCAAGTTGCCCAAATACGCGAGCAATATACCGCTTAGCAGTTTCACGTTCTTGAAACTGCATGCTTAAATGCCTATGGGCAGCTTTATTCATAGCAAGGCAAAGTATGCCGGAAGTTGCCATATCAAGGCGGTGAACAATTCGTGCGGTTGGAAACACGCGATTCACTCGGTTAATTAAGCTGTCGGCATGTTTAGGATCTTTACCAGGTACGGTCAATAATTCGCTGGGTTTATTAACAATGAGCAAGTCGTCGTCTTGAAAAAGTATGGTTAAATACGGGTTCATTGGGGGATTGTAATTAACTAACACGGCCGACCTTAATGATTTTGAAGGGCACTATTTTAGGGGAGCAAGGGCAAAGGCTCAAGGAAAACATTGATAGTCTGTACAAAGGCTTCTAATTTATATGCATTTTTTGAATATAAAAAAGCGCGGTATAAATACCGCGCTTTATTAAGCTGTCATTTTTACTAACGACTGACAGCTATAAACTTAAAGCTCAAAAACCCCTAGTGAGAAACAACTATTAAGCGAATTGCATCTAGTTGTAACTGCGCTTTTTCAATGTGCGTAGTCAACTCGCTGCGCTGCTTATCAAAGAAAGTAATTTCTTCTTGGCGAATATTCGGGTTAATTTGTTTAAGGGCTTCTAAACGAGATTGTTCTTCAATTAGCGTGCTTTGCATTTTAGCTAGCGACGCTGCACGAATAACATCGAGTTTTTCTTGTGCCATGTCTTTTGCAGTCGTGATCATTGGGTGAATTGCGCTTTGCAATGCACCTGCCAGTTTACTTGCTGTTTGACGACCGACGGCTGAAAGCTGTTGGTTAAACCCGTCAAATGCGACGTTTTCGCCTAAGTTATTGCTGGCTTTATCAAGTAATATACGAATAGGCGTAGGGGGTAAAAAGCGGCCCACTTGCAATACTTTAGGCGCCATTGCTTCGGCAACAAATATCAACTCAACAAAAAAAGTGCCCGCGGGAAGTTTTTTGTTTTTAAGTAAGGCTACCGATGCGCTACCAAAGTCATCGTCACAAATCATGTCCATTGTGCCTTGCACCATTGGGTGATCCCAACTGATAAAGTGTACATCTTCTTGTGAAAGTGCGGTGTCGCGGTCAAATGTAACTGTCATTCCATCATCTTTAAGCGATGGGAATGACGCGTTTAACATGTGTTCAGTAGGCTTTAAAATAATGGTGTTCTCGCCTTTATCCTCTTGGCTTACACCAAAAGTGTCGAACACGTTGATCATGTAACTTGGCAGTTCAAACTGGTTATCGAGTTTTTCTATGTCAGTAACCAGAGAGTCAGCAGCACCTTGGCCAGAAGAATGCAGCTCTAATAAACGATCTCGCCCGCTTTCCATTTTTTTACGTAGCACAGCATTTTGCTGAGCAACTTGTTCAAGCAGTGGATCTAGCTCGTCTTCATCACAGTTATGCGCTGAAATGTATTCAAGTAAATCGTCGCGAAACTCTTTATACAATAATTGCCCTGTAGTTGATGTTGTTTCAAACGCATCAAGGCCTTCGTTGTACCAACGCAGTAATACTTCTTGCGCTGTGTTTTCAAAGTACGGTACGTGAATATTCACATCTTGCGTTTGCCCAATGCGGTCCAAACGGCCAATACGTTGCTCAAGTAAATCAGGGTTTAGCGGTAAATCAAACAACACTAAATGATGCGAAAACTGGAAGTTACGACCTTCAGAGCCAATTTCTGAACACAATAGTATTTGTGCGTTGTCGTATTCGTCGGCAAAAAATGCTGCTGCGCGGTCACGCTCTATAATTGACATACCTTCGTGGAAAACCGAGGCTTTAATTGCTTCGCGTTCACGCAGTATTTGCTCAAGGCTAATGGCGGTTTCGGCTTTTGCACAAATAAGTAAAACTTTTTCATGTTTTAGTGTTTTAAGCGTGTCGATTAACCAATCTACACGTGGGTCAAATAATCCCCAGCTTGCGCTTTCGCCTTCAAACTCTTGAAATATTTTTTCAGGGAAAAGAGCGCGATGTGCACTTAGTTCTGCATTTTGAATACCGCTCATGCTACCAAGTACAGACATGGCCGTTTTGTACTGTTTTGGCAATGCCATAGGGTAAGCATGTAATTTGCGGCTTGGGTAGCCATCAATGCCACTGCGGCTGTTTCTGAATAATATACGGCCAGTACCGTGACGATCGAGCAACATATTAAGTATTTCTTTACGCGCTGGTAAATCGCCTTGCTGCGCTTTTTCAAGAATAACGGTAATGTCGGTTTCTTTTAATAGCTCAATAAGCGTTGCTTTTGCATTATCGTCAAGAGCTTGATCTTGTAATAACTGGTTTGCCGCTTGCGCTACGTCTTTGTAATTTGCTTCTTCTTCTTTAAATACGTCATAGTCGTAAAAGCGGTCTGGGTCGAGTAATTGTAAGCGCGCAAAGTGACTGCTATGGCCTAGCTGATCTGGTGTTGCAGTAAGTAAAATAAGGCCAGGGATATCTTGGCTAAGCTCAGCCATGCGTTGATATTCAGTGCTTGGTTTACCGTTATTAATGCTTAAGTGGTGTGCTTCATCAACAACTAATAGATCCCAATCAGCCAATGTGGCTTGTTCAAACCAGCGTTTTTTCTTGGTTAAAAACTCAAGGCTTGTAAGCACAAGCTGCTCTGTATCAAATACGTTTGGTGAATCGGCAAAGGCTTCGTCGCAACGCTCTTCATCAAAAATAGAAAAACGTAAGTTAAAGCGGCGTAGCATTTCGACTAACCATTGGTGCTGCAGGTTTTCAGGTACAACAATAAGTACGCGGCTTGCGCGGCCACTAATAATTTGCTGATGCAGTATCATGCCTGCTTCAATCGTTTTACCAAGGCCTACTTCATCAGATAAAAGTACGCGTGGTGCGAAACGTTTACCTACTTCTTGGGCAATATAAAGCTGGTGGGGTATAAGATTAGCACGCTGACCAATTAACCCTTTAATGGGCGATTGTTCACGTTCAAATTTATGTTGCCATGTTTGGTAACGCAGTGTGTAACGATCAAAACGATCTACTTGGCCGGCAAATAAACGGTCTTGTGGCTTATTAAACTTTATAAAATGATCTAAAAAAGTTTCTTTTAACTTTGCTTCTTCGCCATTATCAACACGGGTGCCCACGTAACAAAGTAGTTCACCCTGAATTTCAATAGACTCTACTTCTAATTCCCATTCTTCAACGCTTTTGATCACATCGCCTGGATTAAATGCCACACGGGTAACCGGTGCTTCTGCTGTAGAGTAAACACGGTTTTCGCCACTGGCTGGAAATAATATGCTGACCTGTCGGCCTTCAATGGCAACAACCGTACCTAATCCTAAATCTGACTCTGTATCACTGATCCAACGCTGACCTAAGGAAAAATTCATGTATGTCTCGTCTATGATGAAAAAGGCGGCTATGTTACCTGTAAGCTAACACCACTGCAAGGCGCTATTTAGCTCACTTTTAATTAATTTTATAAGTGTTAATTATAAAGAATAAAACCGCCATTTTTTAACCTATTAAAAAGGTAAATAAAAACTAAATTCAGGTTGTAATAAAACGGACTTTTATGGCAAATAGACTAAACTTTCAATATGCCTTGGCAATTAAGTATTGCAGGTTTTGATTTTTGCCCGTTTTACTTAGTTATTTTGGTATAGCATAAAAATCATAAAACGTAAGGAAAGTGCTATGGAAAAAGCTTCGAACCTTGAAAGTAAAATGTATGTGCTAGACACCAACGTACTCCTCCACGAGCCCCTCGCTTATTTGTCTTTTCAAGAACATAACGTGGTTATCCCAATGACTGTTTTAGAAGAGCTGGATCACATAAAGGATAGAAAACACGATGTAAGCCGCGATGCCCGCGTTGCAATTCGTGGTTTAGATGAGGTACTTAAAAACGCAACCCCTGAACAAATGCTACAAGGCGTTGCTTTGCCAAGTAATAAAAAGGCTAAATCGAGTTCTGCCGGTACGCTCATTATTGTTAATGACCATTTATTTGCAGACTCAATTTCGGGGTTGCCGGGCAATGAAAACGATCATCGGATTATTAATTGTGCGGTATATTTACAAAAGCAGCATAGCGACTCAAAAGTGATATTGGTTACCAAAGACATAAACATGCGTTTAAAAGCAAAAGGCGCAGGACTTAAATATGTAGAGGATTACCGAACTGATCAGCTTATTGATGATATTAGCTTGCTCACTAGCGGTTATAAAAAAATAGAAGGTGATTTTTGGGGACATGTAGGGCAGTGCAACACAGAGCAACATGGGCGAGATACGTTTCATCATGTGCCTAAAAATCTAATACCCGATGTATTTTGTAATGAGTATTTACTTGATGAGGGTAATCACTTTGCGGCTAGGGTAAAGTCGTTTGATGATGAACACATTACTATAAAAGATATTAGTGTTGAGCGGTTAATGCATCATCATGCATGGGGCGTTAAGCCCAAAAATATTTATCAAGGTATGGCGCTGGATGCATTACTTGATACTAGCATTGAATTGGTAATATTAACTGGACCTGCAGGGTGTGGAAAAACATTACTAGCGCTTGCTTGTGCGCTTGAATTGGTTATTGAAAAAGGTATTTACGATAAAGTTATTGTAACGCGTAACACGCCTGAAATTGCAGAATCTATTGGTTTTTTACCTGGCACGGAAGAGGAAAAAATGGCGCCGTGGCTTGCCGCTATTACCGACACGCTTGAGGTACTGCATAAAGGCGACGAGAACCCAATATCTAGCCGAAATTACATTATGGAAAAGGCCAATGTACAGTTTAAGTCGGTTAATTTTATGCGTGGCCGCAGTATTCAAAATGCGGTTGTTATTTTAGATGAAAGCCAAAATTTAACAGCGTCTCAACTTAAAACAATTATTACTCGGTGCGGTGAAGGAACTAAGCTCATTTGTACTGGTAATTTGGCACAAATAGACAGTAATTACTTAACCCCAGTCACATCAGGTTTAACCTATATTGTGGAGCGTTTTAAAAACTTTGAAGGCAGCGCAACTATAAACCTCAATGGTGTTGTACGAAGTCGATTAGCTTCATTTGCGGAAGAGAATTTATAACTTGCGCTTAACTATTTGGCTCGATAGTCTAATGATTGATTTTCGGGCCAAATAGCAGATTTCACGTGAATTTTTTACCTCTCAAACATTACTACCGCTCTTTAATTATTGCCCTGTTGGTGCCTTTAATCGTTGCATTTTTACTGTGTTTACATATTTATAATATTAAGCTTGAGCGCACCGTTGAAAAACGTGAAGCCGATTTTTTAAATGTATCGGCTCAGATAAACCATGGTATGCAGTCAATTAACGATTTAATGGCTAGCATGCTGGATTTATACGCGCAGCCCACTTTTAGCAAACCAAGCAGCAAGCTACTTGAAGGCATTAATCAATACGATGGGTATTATTATCGGCACTTTACCGTCCAAGGAACAGAAATTGTAGGAAAAGGAGACTTTGACCTTTCACCAGACTCGCTTTTAAAGTGGCAACAGCTTGTGAAACTAGGGTCATCATTTAATACTACGTTAGCACTTATGCAATCACTTACTGCGGTTGCCTATGTTGATGAAAGTGGTGCTGCATTTGTATCAAGACGAAATAAAAGCAAAAGCCTGTTACTAACAGAGATTCTTGAAGGGCGTTTTAGGCCCGATTTTAAAAACAATCTACTCTCTTCTAGCCCTATAGTTAACATAGATGGTAAGGCTTATTATTCAATTGGACGCCAGCGAGAATTAGGCTCAAATGACTACATTATTGTTATTTATGATGTGGAAGTTATGTCTGCGTGGTTAAAAAAAATAACACCAAGCCAAGGTGAATATATATTTATTAATCGTTTTGATGAGGTTATTGCCAGTACACAAAGCCCTGTAGCTCAGGGATTAACATTAAACGAACATTGGCCTGAAGTGTCAACCACAGGTGAAAAGTTAACAGTATTAACCAGCAGTACCAATTTCTTTATGCAGCCCAAAGCTAACTTGCCTATTCATGCTGCATTTTATGAGCCTAAATCAAACTTAGTAAATACAATTAGGTATGAAGTTTTACTTGAATTTGTATTTTTAACACTGTTTTTAAGTTTAATGTTTAGTGTGTTTTTTTGGTTAAGCCAGCGTATATTTTTGAAACCTATGACGCATTTAATGCACTACCTAGAGCAAAGCGATACCGACGCTACAGTGCAATCTAATTATCAAATCCCCATTAATTGGCAACCCTGGTTTACTAAAATTAAGCACGTATTTGCTAAAAATCAACAGCTGGTGGAGTCATTGCAGGAAGTAAACCGAGAGTTAGACGAAAAGCTTAAACTTCAATCAGAAAAACTAACGCGAAGTTATCAAGCTAAAGAGCGGCACTTAGCATTACTTAATACAATGTTAAATAGTGTTCCTGATTTTATATATTTTAAAAATATTGATGGATCATTTTTAGGATGTAACAAGGCGTTTGAAGCCTATATTGGGCGCGGTCAAAGTGCGTTAGTGGGAAGGCGTATACAAGATATAACCACAGAGCATGAACAAATAAGTGTTTTAGAAAAGCAAGTGTTACAAAATAGAAGTAATGTTCAGCAGCGTGTTGATAATGAGGATAAGTCCTATCAATTAACGATTGCGCCTTTTTATAATGAACATCAGCACTTACTTGGCACAATGGGAATTGGTAGAGACATAACTGAGCAGCAGCAAACGTTACACGCGCTTAAAGCTTCTGAGTCTAAATTTAGAAGCGCTATTGAATTTGCAGCTAATAGTGTTGTGCTGTTATCACTAGATCAAACAATTTTGCAAGTTAACAAAGCAGCACGAAAACTGTTTATTGAACACAATGTATTGGTAGGAGAACAGCTTAAGTCGCTGTTTGACGACAGTCAGTGGCTGGAAATTAAAACAACGTTAGCGCAATTGCTTGATGATAAGAAAGAGGTCTACCATTTAACACTAGCACGAGGAAAGCTGACGAGTTGGTTACAACTTAGCGTATCGCTTGTGTGGGATGAAAAGCGTGAACCTTCATATTACGTTATCCACTTACAAGACGTGAGTGCACTAACTAAAGCGAAGCATAATGCTGAGCGTGCAACCCTTGCCAAAAGTCGCTTTATAGCGAATTTAAGTCATGAGATTCGTACCCCATTGAATGCTGTTTTAGGTTTGCTCGATATGCTAATAGAGCAGGGGCTGACAAACAGACAATTACAGCAAACAGATCAAGCCAAGCAAGCAGCAGAAAGCTTATTGCTTATGCTTAACCGTATGCTTGATTTTGCCAGAGTAGAAAGTGCGCAAGCTGAGTTAAAACTCAGCCCATTTAGTGTGGTTGAATTAGTTGATATATGCGATAGCTTAACCGGACCTTTGTGTGAGCAAAAAGGTGTAGAGTTTATTATTGACGTTGACCCTTTAATTTCCCCTAATTTAGTGTGTGACAACATCAGGTTGCAACAAGTATTGGGTAATTTATTAACGAATGCTGTTAAATTTACTCATAAAGGCTCAATAACTTTAAAAATGGAGCTAATCGATGGCAACAACCAAGAGCAAGAAATTTGCTTTAGCGTAATAGATACAGGTAGCGGAATAGGTAAAGACGATCAACTGCGTTTATTTGATGCATTTACACAAGGCGATGAATCATCAACCAGAATTCACCAAGGGGTAGGGCTTGGGCTCGCTATTGTTAAGCATGCGGTTTCTCTTATGGGGGGAGAAATAGCCCTAAACAGTGAAAAAGGCCTTGGTTGTGAGTTTTACTTCAGTATTAGTTTACAGGTAGATGATACAAAAAATCAGCTATTGCCTGTTGATGCTTTGGCTATTATATCCCAGCGAAGCCGAGCTTTAAAACGCGCGGTAGACGCCTATTCAGAATTAACCAGTATTGACTTGGATGAAGCGTTGAATTACCCAATTAAACTCTCGGGGTGTACACAGCTCATTGTTGATGAGGCGGATTTACCTGAGCTATTAAATGTCAAAGCAATACATGACTCACTTACTTCACAAGCAGTATCGGTGATTATTATTAATCATCAGCTGACCTTTAGTTCATCTATGAGTGAAGGCTTATTAGCGCAGCATGTTAAAGCATCTGGACTAGGGCAGCGATTATTTGATTTGAGCAGTAGTGCTGCATTAAAGCACATAGCCAGTGATGTAAATATAGATGCGGCTAAACCAAACAAAGAAGTATCGGGTTTATTGGTCTTGGCAATTGACGATAATCAACTAAACCTAGAAATTATAAGAAGTGTTCTAAAAAAGGCTAATGTAAATGTTGTAACTTCAACTAATGCCTCTGACGGTATGGAGCTACTGCAGATTTTGAAACCTGATCTTATATTAATGGATGTACAAATGCCGCATATAGATGGTTGCCAAGCTACGGCATTGATTCGTCAACAGTTTGACGATAAGCAGTTACCTATATTTGCACTAACAGCACATTGTGAACCTGCTGATGTAGCGCGTTCGCTAAAATGCGGTATGAATAAACATTTAACTAAGCCTGTTGTAGCAAAGGTACTGCTTGATGCGATTGCTGATACACAACTTCCAGCTAAAACAATGTTTTTTGATAGAGCGTTTGCCTTAGCTCAGTTTAGTGCTGATGAGGCCTTACTGAACAATATGGTGGATAAATTTGCCAACCTTTGCGAAGCTCAATTACAACAAATTGACGAATGTACCGCTAAAGGTGACTTGGTACGTTTAGTGCATAGTATCAAAGGAGTATCAGGTAATTTGGGCTTTAAACGGTTATCGTCTTGTGCACTGCAATGCGAGCAAAACCTCAAAGCAACGAATGATCCTGAAGATGAAATATTAAAAGAGCTTATTATGCAGTTGAAACAAGTTATTGTATTTATTAGAGGTCTGGAGGCAGTTGATGTCAAATAAAGCCAAAGTGCTTGTAGTTGACGACGATCCTCTTAACAGGCTAGTGCTTGAGAAAACGTTAGGTGAAGAGCATGAGGTGTTGTTAGCTAAAAGTGCAGAGGAGGCGCTTGCTTTTGTAAGAACGACACATGTAGATTTGATTTTACTTGATATTGTAATGCCCGTTATGAACGGCTTTGAACTTATTGTTAAGTTAAAAGAAAACCCTATTACCCAGGCTATTCCAGTTATTTTTATTTCTGCTAACCAAGAGCATGCTGATGAATCAAAAGGGTTAGAGCTCGGCGCGATGGACTATATTACTAAGCCATTCAGTGCTTCTATAGTAAGAGTGCGAGTACGAAATCAATTATTGATAAAACAAAAAAATGATTTACTTGAAATGTTAGCGTCCATTGATGGATTAACTGAAATACCCAATCGACGCTACCTTGATGAAAATTTGTCTCGAGAATGGCGAAGAAGCAAACGAGGTGGCTCGGGGCTATCTGTACTTTTAATAGATATAGATTATTTTAAGCGATACAACGATACATACGGCCACAGAGCCGGTGATGAATGTTTAAAAAAGGTTGCTCAATCTCTTTTATCACAATGTAAACGTGGTAGTGACTTTATTGCCCGCTACGGTGGAGAAGAGTTTGCTGCTATTTTACCTGATGTATCGAAAAAGGACGCAATTGCGTTTGCAAATAAACTCAAAAACGCAGTAAACGAACTAAATATAGAGCACAAAACATCTTTAAATGCACAGTGCATAACTATCAGTATTGGTGTTGCAACCATGGAAGGTGGCCGCTCAACCTCAGAGCATTCATTATTAGAAGAGGCTGATTTAGGGTTGTATGAAGCAAAAGAGGCAGGCCGTAATAGAGTGGTCGCTCACTAATATTAAAAAAGCGCCAGTAACGTACTGGCGCTTTTTGTGTTTTAGTGGCTAACCATATTTAATGCGCTATCACCAATACCGATTAGTTTATCGTTTTTAAATATCAGTGGCGTACACTCATCTTTAGTCATTTTCCCATCTGAATGAATACTATGAGTCGCATAGAATAAGACTTGATAAACATCATCCCCTTTTTTTAATAACTCGGTAAAGTTAGGGGTTTTAAGCGTTGTTAATACCGACTGATAACTACTATCCATTTTTAGCTCTGAGATAGCTTCGCGATTATTTTTATGTTTTGTTTGCCAGCTCGTTGAGTCATTACCTGCCCAGTGCGTTTCTGCTTCGCCATCAGAAACGGCAATAACACAACCCGTTAAAAATGGAGTAATAAGTGCAGCTGCTAGTAGAGATTTATTCATTTTTATATGTACCTTAATCGTTTTTGCTTAATTATTAATGATAGTAAGGCAAAGTATACGCCAAGTTTAAATTTTATTTATAATCAGTTGCTTATGGTTTTTTGGTTGTTTTTTAATTTTAAAAAATAAAAAAATTAGCAAAAAAAACCATTTTTTAGTTTATTTAACCTAAGCGCTGATTAAGTTATTTACTATTCAGAGCTCAGGTTACTTGGCTAAGACAAGTTCTAAACTAAGCGGCTACGAGATTCTCCTTGCTTGAACGCTTTTATATTTAAACTTACTTCTTTAACTAATCGTACGATTGACTCAGTGCTTGCCCACGCAATATGGGGTGTGAGTAATAGGTTGTCCCCTTTATAATTGGCTAGCGGATTTGAATGTTCTGCGGGCTCTTTCGTTAATACATCGACCCCTGCGCCAGCAATAATGTTTTGCTCAAGTGCCGTTGTTAAATCGGCCTCATTAATTATACCGCCACGTGCTGTGTTAATAATAAGGCAGTTGGGCTTCATCATATTAAATTCGTTGAGCGTGATTAGGTCTCGGGTATCGTCTGTTAGTGGGCAATGAACACTAATTATATCGGCTGTTTTAATAGCTTCATCAAAAGGCGTTCGGCCATCACGACATGCTGCGCCTTTGCGCTCAGACATAACTACATTAGCACCAAATGCGTCAGCTACTTTTGCAACGGCTTGCCCTAGCGTGCCGCCGCCGATAATGGTGAGTGTTTTACCTTGTAAATCATTAAAGCTGTAATCAAGACGACAAAACATCTCACTTTTTTGCCATGCTCCTTGTTGGCAATCAGCTTGATAACGATGAGTATTTCCAAGTAGGTTTGTTATTAAAGAAAAGGTGTGTTGAACAACTGAAGGTGTAGAGTAACCAGCAACATTTGTCACTGCGATGCCAAGCTCTTTAGCGGCTTCTAAATCGACATTATTAGTGCCCGTGGCGCTTACACATATTAGTTTTAGATTTTTTAGCCGGCTAATTGTTTCGCGATTTAACACCACTTTATTAGTAATTAAAACGTCAGCTTCTTTGCTGTGCTCAATAACTTGCTCTGGACTGGTAAGGTCATAGGTCGTAAGGCTTCCCAACTGCTCTATGCAGGCAAGAGATGTATTTGCTAATGTAGCGTTATCGAGAACGGTAATTTTCATGATGTATCCTAATTAAGTAAAATAATTTTAATACTTGACCTTGGTGTGTACTCTAAGGTTTATAGTTGGCATCAGTTGAGAATACACTCATTGGAGAAACAAATGAAAATAGGTGAGTTTGCAAATCAGTTAGGTGTCTCAACAGATACCCTAAGATACTATGAAAAACATAATTTGTTAACGCCATTAACTCGAACAGAAGCCGGTTATCGTGATTATGGTGAGGCATCACTGAAGCAAATGAAGTTTATTTTACGTGCTAAAAATGTTGGTTTTAGCTTGTTAGAGATCAAAGAGTTACTGCAAATAAAATTTAAAAAGCACCAGCATTCGTGCCATGAAGTGAAAGATTTAACGATACAAAAGCGTGATCTAGTTGCAGAGCGCATTGCTGAGCTAACACGTTTTCATCAATCGCTATCGGTACTTGCTGATAAGTGCTGTGGCGGACAAGAGCCCGCTGATAACTGTTCAATATTAACAACCTTGGAGGACATCGATGGACTTATTTAATAATTTTTGGCAGTTGTTTTTAGTATCTGCCCCTTGGTTAATGCTGGGTTTGTTGATTGCTGGGTTATTAAATGTGTATTTACCGGCCAATTTTTTAAATAAACATTTGGGTAAAGAAGGCTTTTTGACCACAGTGAAAGCGGCTTTAATTGGAGCACCGATGCCGTTGTGTTCATGTGGTGTTATACCTGCTGCAATAGGCTTAAGACGCGCAGGAGCTTCAAAAAGTGCGACTACAGCGTTTTTAGTATCGACGCCTGAAACGGGGGTTGATTCTGTGTCTGTGTCGTATGCGTTATTAGGTCCGTTTATGGCTATTATTCGTCCCATAGCTGCGATTTGCAGTGCTATTGTTGCAGGTGTGTTAGTGGGGCGAGATACTGATAGGCAGCAGACAAAGCCAACGGCAGATGCGCAAACAAAAATCAGTTGCTGTGCGTCTAAAACGGCGGAGCCAGAAGTCAAAATCAGTTGCTGTGCGTCTAAAACGGCGGAGCCAGAAGTCAAAACCAGTTGCTGTGATAAACCAAACAAGGCATTGCAAAGTCAATCGCAGAAGATACGACGAGCGATAAGTTTTAGCTGCAATAAACTACTATCAGATACCATGGTCTGGTTAATGATTGGTTTATTCTTTGCCGCATTGGTACAAACTTATGTTCCAGAATCATTTTTAACACAGTGGGGCAGTGGGATTCTGGCTATGCTGGTGGTGATTTTGATCAGTATACCCATGTATATTTGTGCCACTGCATCTACGCCTATTGCCGCAGGCTTGTTATTGAGTGGAGTATCGCCGGGAGCGGTGTTAGTGTTTATGCTCGCAGGGCCGGCAACAAATATTGCTACGTTAGGTGTGGTTGCTAATGAGCTTGGTAAGCGTGCTGTATTCGCCTATCTCATAGGGGTTATTGGGGTTGCATTGATTTTTGGTTTTTTAACGGATTATTTAGTAACGGAGTTTGGCTTCGTTGTTTCCCCCCTACTAGGTGAAGAGCATCAAGTATTACCCCATTGGCTAAGCTTTGTTTGTGGTGTAATTTTAATCGCACTTATTCTGCGTTTGCTTGTCATAGCACTACAGGCAAAGCGAAAGGTAACTGGTAAGAGCATTTCTTAATTTATTGTTATATAAGTACTTTTAAGCTTGCTTATTAGTGTGTATTAAATTGCAATAGTCTGACTTAGTTCGCATTTTAGTTTGCCTGAGTTATACTCGAACCAATAATGCAAACGGCACGTATTTTACGTGCCGTTTTTTAACTTTATAGATGCAGTAATGAGTGAATTAGAAGACAAGTACGCAGACATAAGACCTTACAACGACAATGAGGTTAACGCATCATTAGCGCGTTTAATGAGTGATGATGCATTTATAGATGTCATTGCTAAGTATAACCTACCGCGCTTTCTATCCGCAGTGCCATTTATTGCCCGCCCATTGGTAAGAAGCCAACTACGCAAAAAGTGGGGAAAAGTAACGAGCGTTGAAGATGTTCAAAATGAAGTTGCTACGTATTTAGATAAACTTATAAAACGCACCACGTCAAAAGTCACCTTTTCAGGTTTAGATAAATTAGATCCTAATCAAGCTTATTTATTTGTTTCTAACCACCGCGATATAGTGCTTGATCCTGCGCTTGTTAACTGGGGGTTATACCAACATAAAATGAAAACGGTACGAATAGCTATTGGCGATAATTTACTGCAAATACCCTACATAACAGAGCTGATGCGTTTAAATAAAAGCTTTATTGTTAAGCGCTCAGCTAAAGCCCCTAAAGAAATGCTAAAAGCCCTTACGCAATTGTCATCGTATATTTATGACTCACTAATGGGCGGGCACTCCATTTGGATTGCACAAAAAGAAGGGCGCGCTAAAGATGGCTTTGATCAAACCGATCCTGCATTACTAAAAATGTTGCAACTTAATGGCCGTAAGCAAAAGAAAGAGTTTGGTGAATACATTAAAGAGTTAAAAGTTGTGCCTGTGTCTATTTCTTATCAATATGAGCCATGTGCTATAGCAAAAGCTAAAGAGCTTTATCATAAGCAACAACATGGTGAATATGTTAAGTCGGTGGGTGAAGATATTTTAAGCATTGTTGAAGGCTTTAGTACGGCAAAGGGCCATGTTCATTTAGCTTTTGGGCAGCCTATTGAGTCACAATGCGATAGCGCTGAGGAACTTGCTAACACTATTGACCAGCAAATAATAGATTCATTTTACTTACATCCAGGCAATTATATTGCTGGTGGTTGTAAAGAGTCGGTAATTAACTCTCCAGATACGGCAACATTTGAACAACGTATTGCGCAGGTACCTGAAGAGCTTAAGCCACTTGTATTGGCTATGTATGCAAAACCATTTCATCGTAAAGCACAAATAAATGTTAAAAGCCCTGAATCGCTTTAGCATTAAGTAAATAAAGTAAAAAGTAGCAATAGTATTGCTACTTTTTTTTTGTTTAAAAATAACGCTATACTGCAAGTATGACCTTAACTAAGCGGTGTATGCTATGCAACAAATTGAAATATTTGATATTCCAAGTCCTTGTAAAAGTATTTGCTTAGTTAACAATAGAGGGTATTGCAAAGGGTGTTACCGTAGTCGTGACGAGCGATTTTTATGGAACTCTTTAACCAATGCACAAAAGAAAAAAGTTTTGAGCCTATGTCAGCAGCGCTACAAGCGATATCTTCTCAAAAAACAGCAAGTTGAAAGTGCAACTAACACGACAAAGCAGCACGGATTCGATTTTTAATCATACATATTGTACTTAGCTTTAAGCGCATAAGCCGTGCCATTGTTATGAAGTTTATTGAGTGCCGCTTCTAAGCCTTCAATTAGGTGCGCATTTTGTTTGTTTAAGTAATGATAAACAGGTGTTACACGTAGTGTCTCTTTTTGGTAGCAAACATCAGGATGCTGGATTGGTAGACTGTCAGATGCAAAATCGAGTAGCAATATACCTTTTACTTTTTCTTGAGTAAGCAGGTTTAGTTGCGTACTTATATTTTTTACTTCAATTACATTACCATCAAATTGCGTATTTTTTATGTACTGTGCTTGTATGGGGCAATCAGCTAAAATAGCGACGTTATCGAGCCGGTTTAATATGCTTTGCTGGCAGTTTTTATACAGTATTAATTTAAACTTGAACAATGGGTAGTTAACAGGCAGCAAATTAGGAAAATCTACCTCTATACTGTTGTCTCGACCCAACTGTCCGTCTAGTGTGCCATTATTAGCAGCGCGAAGAGCATTTTGGGGATTAAAATCGATAAGGTGTATTTCGTAGCCTATGTCCTTGTAGGCGAGTGTAAGAAGCTCAAGAACATAATTTGCTTGCGGTACGTTATCAGGGCGGTTAAATGTGAGCGTGTTTTGGTTGCTATAACTGGCTGCGCTAAATATTAAACTAATTAATAGAAACAACATACTACAGCGTCTTTGCATTATCATTTCCAATTACTGCTGAGATAAATTAATAAGAGGCGTATAATAGCAAGGTGCTTGCTTTTTGCCCAGCACTGCAAGCTATGTATTACACCCTAAGCCATATAAAGAATGAGGAAATCCTGTGAGTTTTAACCTATGTTTATTACCACGTGAAGATAAGTACCAAATCCAGCTCGACTATGAAGCCTCATTTTGGGCATACCAAATTAAGCGTAATAAAAAAACACGCGAGCAAGTTTATAATACAATCCATAGCCGTCCAGTAGCAGAGCAAACGGTATTAAAACAAAAATTTGAGCAATATTTGGCACTAATGCTTAGTTAAAATGTATACCACCCAATTATTAGATAAAGTAAAAACACCCTTAGTAAATAAATTTTACAAACTACATGGGGCTAGCGGGCGCGCTAATAAGCAAGATCAAGTATGGGTTATATACTTAGATGAGCAAATAGTGGCTGCATGTAGGGTGCAACATAAATACAATTTTTTGTTTTTATCCACGGTTTATGTTGCTAAAGAACACCGCTCAAAAGGGCTAGCAAAGCAATTAATAACTGATCTTTTGAAGCATCAACACATGCATGTTTATACCTTTGCATTTAAAAACATAGTCGATTTATACCTCAGTATTGGTTTTAACCAAGTGTTAACATATACTGCTGATCTACACGTACTTTTTGATATGTATAAGCACCGTAATATTGTCGCACTAGAGTACCCATAAAAATAAAAAACCATATGGAATGACCATGAGTAAGGGCGTTAATTGGATTTTAAGTTGCTGCTTAGTTTTAATAACTATAGTGAGTTGCCAGGCTGGTGCACAAGTTAAGCGTTTATCACCCAGTGAAGGCCTATCACAAAGTTACGTTAATACCATACTTATCGATAATAACGGGTATTTGTGGCTTTCTACCGAAGGGGGATTAAACCGTTACGATGGGTATCAAGTAACCCCGATTAATGGCCCAAATGGAGAGCTAGAAGAAGCAATTATTGACAGAATATACCAAGACGTAGACGGTTATATTTGGATTGCCTCATTACTCGAGGGTCTTTTTAGATATGATCCAGCCACAGATACTTACAAGCAATTTTTAAGTCCTCCAAGCAACGAAGAGCAAATTTTTAATCAATCAGTATTTACCATGCTAGCGGCTGATTCAAAAACACTATGGATTGGACGAGATCGAGATTTTGCGAAGCTCGATATTCAAAGCGGTGTGATTGAATCTGTTTTTGAGCTGCCTAAAGAATACAAAAATACATTAGTAAGAAGCTTGTTTCATTATAACGGTTACATTTTTATAGCGACCTCTCATGGCGCCTATGTTTATGATATTGCAAATAATTTAACCCGTCCACTGCAGCATTTAAAGGGCGAAGCTGATCATATTTATCAAAACAACGTGAAGTCGTTTGCGTTGGGAGAAAATGGCCAGTTATTAGTGGGGGCCGTAAAGGGGATGTATCAGGTTGATATTAGCGATTTGCCAAGCATGTTTGAGCGTCCTGATATTGCCTTTAAAAATAAGGTATTACTGGCCGACCTTAATGTGTGGAAGATAGATTACAACCAAGGTGAAATAGATCTAGCTACAGATAAAGGGCTATTTAAATTTGATTTAAATACCGGTGAATTGATAAAAAACACACGAATTACACAGAGTAAGTATACCTTAGCCGACACCAGCATTATTGATATGGCCAAAGATAAGTCTGGTGGCGTATGGGTGGCCACAAAAAGTGATGGTGCCTTTTATCTATCAAAAGATACGTATCATTTTAACAATGTTGATGGCAGTGTGCTGGGTGGCGCAGGTTTATCTCACCATTCAATATGGGGAATAACCGAATTTAACGAAAAGCTCTGGCTTGCAACCAATAATGGCTTAACTGAGGTTGATTTAAAAACCAATACCAGCAAAGTATATTTAAAAGATTATAAAGCTGACGCTTACACACGCGAGTTTAGTGTTTGGCAAATTATGCCCTATAAAAATATGCTTTGGCTTAATACAAATCGAGGCTTGTATATTTTTGATCCAAATACGTATCAAGTCACTGAACCTAAAACAAAAAATGTGGCAAACCAAGATCATATCTCAGGGTGGGTACACGGTGTTGCTTTAATGCCAAATGGCGATTTATATTTTATGCATCGTGACCATGGCGCGTTTGTTTATAATATAGACACCAAAATTGTGACACGATTGGGCGGTGAATTGGCACAATTTAACCCTTTTTTAGCGCATGGTTTTTTACCCGCTTTACCAAATAAACCTGACTGGCCACTCTTTTTTAATGCCGGTATTTTATATCAATTAAACCCTAACAACTTAGCGTTAGAAATGATTTATAAAGTACCCAAACAACATGAAAACGTTGCAATTAGTGTGCTTTCATACGTAATTGATAATAACAACGTGTTGTGGATCTCTCTTTCTAACTTTGGCTTAATTGGTATTGATTCATCAACGTATGAACACCTTCATACTATTGATCTTGATAAGAATAAACTAGGTACATTACTTTATAGTATGGTGCTTGACGACGACGGTATGATTTGGATGAGTAGCCATAAAGGTATTTGGCGTTTAAATCCAGAAACGCTCCACTTTCAGCAGTTTAGTACAGCCGAGGGGCTTTTATCGGCTGAATTTAATAGCTCAGCAATGGCGCAGCTTAACGATGGCCGCATTGTATATGGGGGGTTAAAAGGAATAACGTATTTTCATCCAATGGAAAACCAAAGTTATAAGCCGCTTATAGAGCATGTAAATATAACGCGGGTAAATTTAATGTCTCGAGAGTTATCTCGCGATTTAAGGCAACCTCTGAATGAAGTCGTTTTAAACCACGATGACATTGGTCTTGAAGTGGCTTTTTCTGCAATGGCTTTTAGTAATCAAGAACGTATTATCTATGAGTACCAGCTTGATAACGGGCAAAAAACCTACGCAAGAAATAACAACCGAGTACTATTTCCTAAGTTAAACCCAGGTAGTTATACATTAAAAGTTTGGGCTAAAGACCCCTTAACGGGAATTTTTACCAAGCCAGCTACATTAAAAATAAAGGTTAAATACCCACTTTGGCGTGCGCCTTATTTTATGGTGTTATACGGCGCTTTATTTTTATTTTTTATTGCCATGTGGGTCAGGCGACGTAATAAAATTCAACGTATCTTATTGGCTGCGCATAAAGAAAGTAAAGACAGTGAGTCGCGTTTAAAGCTTGCCCTTGAAGGCAGTGAGTCTGGCGTATGGGATTGGCAGTCAAGTAACCCAAGTATTTATCAGCCTCGTTTAAGTAATGAACTGGGTTATAAACACGATACTGTAAGCCTTGATGAATACTTGGCTAAAATACATCCGCAAGAAAAACAACTATTTCGTTTAGAGTGGTTAGAGTTTTTGTCGACCGATAAAGGCTACTTTAACTGCACATACCGTGTACGCCATGCCAAAGGCTATTGGCGTTGGTATAAAGACTTTGGCAAAGTGGTTGAGTGGGATGAGAAAACACCTCAAAAAGTAGCGGGTACATACACTAACATGACCCGTGAAATGGTATTTGAAGAGCACGCACGCTTATTTACTGCTGCTTTTGAACAAACTCGTGATTGGGTTTTTATTCTCGATAAAAACTTTAATGTTCGTGCCTCTAATAAATCACTTCAAACCGCTTTTAACTTTGCTGCAGAGCCCATTTCAAGCAGGGCGTTAAACTTAGGTATGTCGCCTAAAAGCCGTGTTGATTACTTACGTATTATGAAAAAGCTCTCAGAAGGGGAGCATTTTTCTTGTGAAGATATGGTACGCCTTCACAATGGAGAGTCGCGCCATGTGCTAGTTAAAATAAGTGCGGTTGCTGATACAGAACAACGCTTAAGCAGCTACGTGATTATTTTAACTGATATACACGCACAAAAACTGGCAGAGAGTGAACTGCACCAACTCGCTAACTTTGATGTGTTAACCGGCTTACCAAATCGTACGTTGTTTAATGATAGGGTTGAGCATGCCCTTGAGCAAGCCCAAAAGCACTTATGCAAAGCTGCGCTTTTACATATTAATATTAAGCGCTTTAAATATTTTAATGATTCATTAGGCCACGAAGTTGCCGATGAACTTATTAAAAAAGTTGCAGAGCGATTAAAATGCTCACTACGTACATCAGACAGTATTGCACGATTTGGTGGTGATGAATTCGTGGTTCTGGTTGAAGATATTCACCAAATAGAAGAGGTATTACTTATTTGTACCAAACTTATGGATTGCGTGAATCAAAATATAAGTATTAACGACCAAGTAGTGAATATTAATTTAAGCATTGGTGTTGCTATTTCTCCTGATGATGCAACACAAAGTGGTGCCTTACTGAAGGCGGCAAACATTGCGCTCTATCATGCCAAAGGTGCGCTTGAAAGTAATTATCAATTTTACAAACAAGAAATGAATCAGCATGTTCAAAAAGCCCTTCATTTAGAATCACAGTTAACAAAAGCCTATCAAGAGCATGAGTTTTGTAATTACTACCAACCTATTATAAATGCTCACACACATCAAACTGAAGGCTTTGAAGTATTACTTCGCTGGCCTGAAAATAAACGAATCCAAACACAGGAGTTTTCGTTGGCGGCTGAAGGTGTTGGTTTAATAACTAAAATAATGCTACAAACCTTTGGCAGAGCATTGAATGAGCTTAACGAATGGCGAAAAGCATCTCCTGATTTGTATTTATCGATTAACTTATCGGCATTAGATTTTGAATTTATAGAGCTTGTGCCAGAGATTAAAAAAGCGCTTATTAATGCTAACGTGCCATCAGAGGCTATTGTATTTGAAATAACAGAATCTATTTTAATGCGTGACTCAAACCTTGCACTGCAAAGTATGAAAAAGTTAAAAGAGTTAGGCTGTAAACTCTATATGGACGACTTTGGTACCGGCTATGCATCGCTGACTTATTTAAAGCGTTTTCCTATAGATGTGCTTAAGATTGATCGAAGTTTTGTGCAAGACATCGGTATTGATTCTGATGATGAGGCAATTATTGAATCAACACTCACATTGGCACACAGTTTAGGCAAAGAGTGTGTGGCTGAGGGAGTTGAAAGCCAGCAGCAGCTTCTGTTTTTAACCGCGTTAGGGTGCAAGCATTTTCAGGGCTATTTATTTAGTAAGCCTGTTCCAAGTGAAGATGTACCAGCGCTCATAGTACGTGACTGGCAAGGTATTTTTGGTAGTAACCTACATGCGGATCATAGATAAGCGGTCATAAATATCAAAATGGTGTTACTAGTCCTTTTGAGCACAGTGCACGTTAAGTTGCAATATTATAGCGCCTTACTGGTTTTAGGCGCTCTGAACATAACGTAAGTTATTGGGCTGAGTTTATTTTGTGTTGAGCACCATGTTAATGCTGCCTTCTTCAAAATCGCGGCTTACTTTAAAGCCCAACTTGCGGGCAAGTTCAATCATACCTGTGTTTTCTGGTAGTGTTATACCTTCAATCCATTCAACGCCTTGGCGTTTACAATGGTTAATTGCAGCATTCATTAAAATTCGACCTAGCCCTAAGCCCTGGCAGTCAGAACGAACCACAATAGCAAACTCAGCATGCACGTTGTCGGGATCCATAATCACACGCGACACCCCTAAGGTACGTGTTTTTCCCTCTAAGCGTTGGCAAACAATAAACGCCATTTCTCGGTCGTAATCAATTTGAGTCATTTTAGCGAGTTGATCGTGGTTAAATTGAGGTAACTCGCCAAAAAAGCGTTTGTAACGATCTTCTTTATTGAGTGATTGATCAAATGCCTTGTGGGCTTGTTCATCTTCAGGTTTTATTGGCCTAAGCGTTGCTTGAGTATTATTTTTTAGCGTTACTATTTCTACAAGATCTATAGGGTAGGGGCGAATACATAACCGTTTGCGGTTACTTTTTGACTGATATCGATTTAGCGTTATGGTGGCATCAAGTACTAAAAATTGCCCGTTACTTGCAAGTATTGGGTTAAGTTCCATTGCGCTAATATCGGGTTGATCCACAACGAGCTGTGAAATACGCGTGAGCAACGCACATAAACGATATTTGTCGACCTTTTCAGGTAAAATGCGATCTTTTAATACGCCTTTATCATGTGCGGCAGCAATTAAATATTTAGCCAAGTTCATATTAAGGGGAGGGAGGGCTACTGCCGCTTGAGCGTACTCAAGCCCTGTACCTGCCTCACCAAGTAAAATAACGGGGCCAAAATTAGGCTCTGTTTTAATTGCAATCCGCAGCTCGTTTGCACCTGCACGCGGTGCCATTTTTTGGAGTGAAAACCCATCAATCGTCGCATCCGGATAAGTGTTTTTAATACGAATAAGCATCGCAAATGCGGTTTGCTCAACTTCATTGGCATCGTTGAGATTTAAAACCACGCCGCCGACTTCAGACTTAGAAGCAATACTTGGGCTTATAAGCTTAAGCGCAACGGGAAAACCAAGCTCTATTGCTTGCTCTTTTGCCTCAGTGGGTGTGTACGCCACTTTAGTTTCAATACATTCAACACCATAGTGGCTTAGTACTTGGCTTGCATTGTGAGTGGGTAGATAGGTTTGTTCCTCATCTAAATATTCAGTTATTAACGTTGTGGCAGCAGCTTTGTTTATTTTTGCATCGTCGGTGTTCGACTCTGGCGTTTGCGTTAAATGTTTTTGGTTTCGACGATACGATACCAAGTGCATAAACGCACCGACAGCGCCTTCAGGTGTTCGATAAGTAGGAATTGCATTATTAGCGCATATTTTTCTGGCTGCGAATGAAGCATCTTCACCCATAAAGTTGGTAAACACATAAGGGCGAGCCATTTTGGGCAACGTTTGCAGCGCTTGAACAATTACATTGGCGTAGTCTTCACTTGGAGCCAGTGCCGATGGGGTGTGTATTATCAATAAGTTTTTTACTTCTTTTGCATGCAATAATATTTCTAATGCTTGTTTGTAACGCGCTGGTGCCGAGTCACCAAAAATATCAATCGGGTTGGAGGTTGCTTCCGAGCGGGGAATAACGTGATTAAGCGCACTGCGTGTTTCACTACTAAGCGCCGCTAATTTCCCAGATCGTTGAATTAGCTCATCGACCGCCATAACACCCGGGCCTCCTCCATTTGTTAAAATAGTGAGCTGTTCAACTTGCAATAATTTTGGGTGCATGGCGAGCGTTTGTGTTGCAGCAAATAGCTCTCGTAGGTCGTTAACGCGCAGCATACCCGCACGTTGAAATAAGGCATCGTATACGGCATCAGAGCTTTGTTTTCCACCGGAATGGATCTCTGCCGCAAGAGCGCCAGCATTTGTCTTTCCAGTTTTTATGGCAATAACAGGTTTACTAAATGCAGCCGCTCTTGCGGCCGAAATAAAGCCACGGATGTCTTCAATATTATCAATATAAAGTAAAATAGCTTTAGTTTTTGAATCACGACCTAAAAAGTCGAGCAGCTCATCAAAATCAATATCTAAACACCCTCCCACAGAAACAAAGTACGAAAAGCCAATATCCTTATTTTTAGCCCAATCTAATATGGTTGAACAAACTGCTGCAGATTGAGACACAAAGGCAATTTTACCTGGGCTTGCCACTGTATGAGAAAAGCTGGCATTTAACCCAATGTGGGGAATTAATAGCCCCAAGCTATTAGGGCCTAATAAAGTAACGTTGTGTTTATGGGCGCATGCTTTTAGCGCACTTTTTTGATCGTTCGTTAAGCCATCGGCAATGATAATAGCGCTTTTACAGCCCAGCTCGCCTAGTTGGCTAATAATGTCGAACAGGGTATTTTTATTGGTACAAATAACGGCAAGGTCAGGCACTTTAGGTAGATCATTAATACACGGGTATGCAAGTACGCCATGAACAGCGCTATAGCTTGGCGTTACAGGCATGATTGGTCCTTTAAAGCCGCCTTGTAACAAATTACGCATAACGACAAAACCGGCACGAGAGGCATTATTTGACGCGCCTATTACTGCCACTGAGCTTGGGTTAAAAAACTGACTAATTCGCTTTAGGCTCATTGCGTTTCCTTAGCTTTTAAATTTTGCGTTATACATTGTCTCAATGTACCCTGTTTAACAGGTTATTTCGAGTTTATAGATACGTATTATTGATATCAATCAAGGAGTGTACTGTGATTAAAACACCTGGTTTTCACACTGTGCTGGCGGCTATTTTTTTAAGCCTAGGCTTAATTAGCTTAGGGTTTATTTTAAAAAGAGCAGCACTAAACGTAAAAGAAATGGAGCGCACAGTTCAAGTTAAAGGATTAGCAGAGCAAGAGGTGATTGCCGATACTGTTATATGGCCTTTGCAATTTAGCGATGCAGATAACGACCTTGAAAAGTTGGTAAATAGGGTTGAGAAAAAAAACGCTGCCGTGATCGCATTTTTAAAACTGCATGGTTTTGATGACGCCGAAATATCACTTGGTAGCCAATCTATTGTTGATAAACAGGCGCGCGAGTACGGCAATGAAAACCAGCAATTTAGGTACATTGTTCGTTCAAATATGACCGTTTATTCTAGCGCTGTAGACAAGGTGCAAAATGCGCTGAGCAAAGTAAGCCAATTAGCTAAACAAAATATTGCCATAGTACAAGATAGTTACGAAACACGTGTTGAGTATATTTTTACAGGGCTAAACGATGTGAAACCGGCCATGGTTCAACAAGCAACTGAAAAAGCCCGCGAAGTAGCTAACAAGTTTGCTAGGGATTCCAATTCAAAACTAGGAAAAATAAAAACAGCTCGCCAAGGGCAGTTTAGTATTACTAATCGCGATTCAAATACACCACAAATAAAAAACGTAAGAGTCGTAACCACTGTTGAATACTACTTAAACGACTAGGATCTATTTATTATTCTAGGTTAAATTTATAGCGGTGTGTTTAGTATTTATGTAACTCATTAGGTTACAAATTTGGTACCTTGGTAAAATAGTTACTCGATTGGCCAACGCTTAATCTATCAAGGTTCTCACGTCCTAAACCGCTTTAACTAAATGTGCAACTTGCGCGGTTGAACGTTGCAGGTAAGCAGCACTAAGTAAAATACTGGTTTCGTTAAGATCTGTTCCTTTTAATATATTTGCCAACTGCTGTTTAGCTGTTGGGTTCTGTTTTTGTTCTATTTCCATCAAGGCTAACAGTGCCGAAAATTCATGCTTAACCGGCGTGCTTGGTTTATTTGCATACGCAATATAACAAGCAACAGGTGTTAGGCCACGAGCATTGGGTTGGGCAAGCGCTTTTACTAAGTCATCGTTAGATTCAAATAACATTAATGAGCGTATATAGTTAAATGCCAGCTTTTGGGCATTAGCGTGTTTAAATACAGTGTGTAACACATTATTGCCTTGGGTATCTTGTGCCAAGAAGCCCTTATTTTCTCTAAGCGCCGGAGTAAAAAACGTCAAGGCATCTGTGGTTGTTAACTGATTGATAAAAGGTGCAGGTGGGGTATTGCTTGCTAAAATACGTGTTGCTACATTTTGCATAAAATCGTACTTAATACTCATACGCAAAGCGCTTTCGTACAGATGATTAAGCTGCTGTGTTTGTTGGGCTGGACTTAACTGCTTAAAATCATTATCAAGTTCATTTAATTGATGCTTTGAAATACGTGCGTTAAGTAACTGTATGCATAACTCCATAATTTTTGCGCCTTTTAAATACCTTTTTGTTTAGCTTAACCTATTATTGCCAAATGGTACAAAATACAAAAAAGGTCGCATAAGCGACCTTTTAGTTAGCTTTATAAATTGGGATTAAGCTTTTTTGCTTGCTACCCATTCATTTACAAAGTTTTCTAGTACGTTTAGTGGCACAGGGCCATTTTTTAGCACTACATCGTGGAACTGACGAATATCAAACTTGTCGCCAAGTTGCTTTTTAGCGTCTTCACGTAGTTCTAAAATTTTCAACATACCTACTTTGTAAGCCGTTGCTTGCGAAGGCATTACAATGTGACGTTCAACCATTTTAACGCCGTCAGAAGTGGCATTAGGGGTGTTATTCACGTAGTAATCAATCCCTTCTTGGCGAGTCCACTTCATTGCGTGAATACCAGTATCAACCACTAAACGGCACGCGCGCCATAATTCCATAGAAAGACGACCAAAGTCTGAGTATGGGTCTGAGTACATACCCATTTCTTTAGGTACAAGCTCAGAGTATAAACCCCAACCTTCAATGTAGGCTGTGTAGCCGCCAAACTTACGGAACTTAGGCACACCTTCTAGTTCTTGCGAAATAGCTATTTGCATGTGGTGACCCGGAATACCTTCATGGTAAGCCAGTGCTTCCATTTGGTACGTTGGCATCGCTTCCATGTCATAAAGGTTTGCGTAGTAAATACCTGGGCGTGAACCATCTGGCGCAGGCTGTTGGTAAAATGCTTTACCCGCCGCTTTTTCACGGAAAGCTTCAACTGCTTTTACTTTAAGGTCGGCTTTTGGCTTCACAATAAATAGCTCATCAAGACGCACTTTCATTGTGTCGATCATAGCTGTTGCTTCGTCAAGGTAGCGTTGTTTACCCTCTGCTGTATTTGGGTAGTAAAATTGCTTATCAGTTTTCATAAACTGCATAAACGCTTTTAGGTCGCCCTTAAAGCCTACTTTATCTTTAATTTCACGCATTTCGTCATGTATACGGCTTACTTCAGACAGGCCAATTGCATGAATTTCTTTTGCCGTTAAATCAGTGGTGGTTGTGCGTTTAAGTGCATTATTGTAAAAGGTATTACCTTCAGGTAATTTCCAAGCACCATCACGGTCGTCAGCACGTTTTTCAAGTTGTGCTAGGTAGTTAATAAGCTTTGAGTAAGCTGGTTTAACTGCCGATTTTAACGCGTCAGTTGCTTCGTTAATAAGTGCATCTTTTTCGTCTTGGCTGATTTCAAGTGCCGTTACTTTACGTTTAAAGTCTGCTAAAAGTGTTGAATCGTCACCTTTTTCAAATGGTGCACCTTGAATAATGTTTTTGCTTGAATCAATAACATGTGGAAACACAAACTTAGGTGCAATAATGCCTTTATCTGCTCGTGTTTCTAAGTCAGTTACTAATTGGTCAAATACCGTAGGCACCCCATTTAAACGCGAAATGTAGTCTTTTGCTTCTTTAACATTACTAATTGAATGTTGGTTTATTAAAAAAGCAGGCACCATAGAGTGTGTACCAAACATTTGGTTTACAGGGTAGTTGTGGTAACGCCATTTAAAGTCAGCAATTGAGCTTTCTAAGTCTTGTTTTTTTAAGTCGTAGCTTACTTTAGTTGCATCGTCTAGCAGGTCGCGGTTAATCGCGTTTAGGGCAACTAAGTCGGCTTTAGTTTCAGCGAGGTCTTTGAGTTTTTGCTCTTCGCTGCCGTCATCCCACTTATCGTAATCTTTTTTAATACCCATGTAAGTTTGGTAAACCGGGCTGCTCATCACATCACGGTTAAAGGTATCTTCAAAAAACGCATTGGCTTTGTCAATTTCGCTTTGTACAGGTTGCGCTTGTACAATTGGAGTGGTTACAGATTGTTGTGGTGCTTGTTGGCAACCAGCAAGGAGTGCAACACTCACAGCTGCTGCAATAAAGGTAAGTTTACGCATTGTTTTCCCTTTTGTTGTTAGAAACCCATTAGGGTATTTTAATTTTTCATGTATTCGCTTTACATGACGTATAACGCCCAATGCATTATACGAACAATTCTAGCAGGTCATTTAAAAAGCGATGCCCTTTAAGGCTCACTTGCCAGTGACCGTCTTTTTCTATTAATAAACCGGTTTTTATGGCTTTATTTAAAGCTGCTTGTTGGCTTTGCAATGGCTGATTAGTCAGCGCACTGTAGTCTTCAATCGGGCATGGCTCTACAAGGCGAAAGCGATTCATAAAAAACTCGAAAGCCAAATCGTCTTGCTCAACGTGCCAGCTTTTATACAAATAAGGCTTTACCATATCCATGTAGCCACGGGGATGTTTGACCTTTTCAGTTCGGGTAATTATGCCGGTTTTTGCATTGGTAACCTTACCATGAGCACCACAGCCAATCCCCAGATAATCGCCAAACCGCCAATAATTTAAGTTATGTTGGCATTGATAGCCCGGTTTTGCATACCCTGAAATTTCGTATTGTATATAACCTGCTTCTGCAAGCATTGCTTGGCCTTGTTCTTGAATATCCCACAGAGTTTCATCTTGAGGAAGTGTTGGCGGTTTAGATGCAAACTGAGTATTAGGCTCTATGGTAAGTTGGTACCACGAAATATGTGGCGGATCGAGGGCAATAATTTGCTTTAAATCACTTAATGCATCGTCTAAGGTTTGCCCTGGTAAGCCGTGCATTAAATCAAGATTAAAGCTATTTAAACCAGCTTCTTTGGCTTGCTCTGCTGCATAGGTTGCCTCGTTAGCACCATGAATGCGGCCAAGCGCTTTTAACTTGTCGCTTTGCAGGCTCTGTATGCCAATTGAAATGCGGTTTATACCTGCTTTCACATACTCTTTAAATCGGCCCGTTTCTACTGTGCCTGGGTTTGCTTCGAGGGTTATTTCACAATTATCGGCAAGGCCTATAAGGCTATCTACTTCGCTTAGTAGGCGTGTATAAGCATCACCGGTCAATAAACTTGGGGTACCGCCACCAATAAATATACTGTGAATTTTTCGCCCTTGGACTAAGTGTAAGTCGGCTTTTAAATCGTCTATTAAATGCTGAACATATTCGGCTTCTGGTATGTCGCCTTTTTGCCCGTGGCTATTAAAGTCGCAATAAGGGCATTTTTGCACGCACCAAGGTACGTGCACATATAAACTTAGAGGAGGAAGAGTCACAGGCCGCCTTTTAGTTGTAGCTTATTTAGCAAAGCCTGTAGTGCTTGACCGCGATGGCTCACAGCATTTTTTTGCTCTTTGGTTAACTCGGCGCTGGTACAGTTTTGCTCTTCAACAAAAAATACCGGGTCGTAACCAAACCCGCCTTCGCCATGTTGGGTTTGTGTAATTTCGCCTTCCCAGCTTGCGCTGCAAATAAGCGGGGTAGGGTCATCGGCGTGGCGCATTAATACTAATACACACCAAAAACGCGCTTTACGATTTGGGTTATTACCTAAATCATTAAGTAGTTTATCTATGTTGTCTTGATCGCTTGCGCTCTCACCAGCAAAGCGAGCAGAGTAAACCCCCGGTGCACCATTTAAACCATCAACCTCTAAGCCGGAATCATCAGCTATGGCTGGCATACCCGTAATTTTAGCTGCATGGCGGGCTTTAATAATGGCATTTTCAACAAAGGTAGTACCGGTTTCGGCTACTTCACTAACGTTAAAATCACTTTGTGGAACTACATTAATATTAAGTGGGCTTAACATGTTGGCCAGCTCACTTACTTTGCCAGGGTTACCCGTGGCAAGGACTAAAGTTTTGTTCATAATATTATTTATCTACGTAAAATTTTTGCTGAAATTGCAGTGTTTGAAATTGATTACTTTGCTGTATTTCAATTTCAAAGCGCAGTATTTCTTCGTTTGTAAAATCGACTTGGGCAAGATAATAAACTGACTCGCCTTCAATTACTTCTTTAAAGTTAAGCGTTTGTTTGTTGCCAAGTAGGTTTCTGGCTGTGCCAGATAACTCGGCCTTTTGAGCTGTATTGCCTGTATTGTTTTTTAACACAGAAATATTAACAATCCCTTTATAGCCACTGCGCTCAAGCCCGTAAGCCTTGGCAATTTGTGGCTGAATAAAGGTTGATGGAAAAGCAATGTAATGTACTTGCCACGGGCCAAGTTCTTTATATTGCCCGCCCAATGTTTGTTCGCTGTGTGCGTTAAATGCGAATGTTAAACAAGCAATAAAACAAAATTTAATTAACCGATTCATTGTTCACTCCAAAAATATAAAAAAGAGGCCATAAGGCCTCTTTTACTTAAAACAAAAGCTTAAGCTAAAAAGTCCATTAACAGCATTTGCAAAAACTGAATACCAATAATTAATACAAGTACTGATAAATCTAACCCACCCATTGGTGGAATAATTTTACGAAGTGGCTTGAGCATTGGCTCAGTAAGCTGATGGAAAACCGCTTCAATAGGGTTGTAGCCTTGGCTTACCCAGCTGAGAATTGCGCGGATAATTAATACCCAAAATACTAAGTTTAAGCCTTCTTTTATTACGGTAATTAGGGCTTGAATAAACACGGGTTGCGCAGCCCATGCGCCGTAAATTACCAACATTAAAGTACTAATTTTGGCAATAGCTACAATAAATGCCAGCAATAGTGAGGCTAAATCAAGCCCACCTAACCCGGGTATAATTTTACGTAAAGGGTTGACTGCAAACGACGTTGCTTTAACCACAAATTGGCTCATTGGGTTGTAAAAATCGGCTTTTGCCCACTGTAGCCAAAAACGCAGTAGTACCACCATTAAAAACAAATCAAACAGAGTACTGATCAAAAATTGCATGGCATTCATAGTGTAACCTTTAATAGTAAAGTAGTTTTAAAGTTCTTTTTCCATTTGCATCGCTCGAGCAATACACGCATCCATCGCATCGCCAACGATTTTAGTTAAGCCTTCGTCTTTTAAATGCTCAACTGCGGCATGTGTAGTACCGCCTTTAGATGTTACGTTTGCGCGTAGCTGAGAAATGCTAATTTCTGGTTGGCTTAATGCCATTTCTGCTGCGCCAAGTGCTGTTTGTTGTACTAAACGACGAGCATCTTCATCATTAAAGCCAAGCGCTTTTGCTTTTTCTTCAATGGCTTCCATAAATAAGAAAAAGTAAGCTGGTGATGAACCTGTTACTGCAATGATATCGTTAATTTGCGCTTCTTGTTCGACCCACACCACAATACCTGTGCACTCAAATACTTGTTGAACAAATTCATGTTCTTGCTGCGTTTCGCCAGCGCCAAATAAGCCTGACACGCCACGCCCTAATAAAGACGGCGTATTAGGCATGCAACGTACAATTTTTACATCTTGCCCTAACATTTCGCGCAAGCGGCTTACTGTTAAACCAGCAGCTACTGAGATAAATAGTTTATTACTGAAATCGATGCCAGACTCTTGAAACGATTTACATAAATCGCCCATCATTTGTGGCTTTACAGACAAAACAATTACATCAGCATCGCGTAGGGCTTCGTTATTGTCACTGGTGGTTTGCACCTTGAAATCGGCTGCTACCTTTGCAAGCTTTTCTTGGTTGCGGTTAGTCGCAATGATGTTGTTTGCGTCAAAGCCGTTTTTTACCATGCCACCAATAATAGCGTAGCTCATGTTACCTGTGCCTATAAATGCGATTTTTTTATCTGACATAAATCTGTTTTTACCTTTTAAGTTCGTGTTCCAAAAATGTCTGTTCCGATCCTCACCATAGTTGAGCCTGCACTAATTGCGGCTTCAACGTCATTACTCATACCCATAGATAGAGTGTCTAACTGTGGATATTGGGTCTTTAGTTTATCAAAGCAAGTTTGTAATTGCTCAAAATATTGAGTTTGTGTAGTTGGATCGTCACTTTTTGCAGGAATAGCCATCAAACCACGTAATCTTAACTGATCACATTGGCTAATAAACTCAGCAAGACTAGCGATGTCATCCGGATGACAGCCCGACTTTGCCTCCTCGGCGCTAATATTTACCTGAATAAGTACATTAAGTGGTGGTTTACTGGTTGGGCGCTGAGCGTTGAGGCGTTTGGCTATTTTGATTCGATCGACGCTTTGTACCCAATCAAAATTTTCTGCCACTAAAGCACTTTTATTTGACTGGATAGGGCCAATGAAATGCCAAATGATATCGCTATATGTGTGCAGTTGAGCTATTTTATCTACAGCTTCTTGAACATAAGACTCACCAAACTGGCGTTGGCCATAATCGTAGGCAGCAACGATATCGTCGCTAGGTTTGGTTTTAGACACCGCCAGCAAGGTTATTTCATCTTTGCTTCTGTGCGTGTTTTTTGCCGCGTTTGAAATTCTTGCGTAGGCGCAAGTGAGTCGTTCTGCTATTGTAACCATATAATTATCAGCCAGTTGTGGAGTCATAAATGGATATTACCGAATTATTAGCGTTTAGTGTGCAACACAATGCATCCGATTTACATTTATCGTCGGGTGTTTCACCTATGATACGCGTAGATGGTGATGTTCGCCGCATTAATATACCAGCCCTTGCAGATAAAGACGTAAACAGTTTAGTTTACGATATTATGAATGATACTCAGCGCAAAGATTACGAACAAAACCTTGAGGTGGATTTTTCGTTTGAGGTTCCTAATCTTGCTCGCTTTCGTGTTAATGCCTTTAATTCAAACCGCGGTCCCGCGGCAGTATTTCGTACTATACCGAGTGAAGTATTAACACTTGATGATTTAGGCGCGCCAGATATTTTTAAAACAATATCAGACAACCCGCGTGGGTTAGTGCTTGTTACCGGGCCAACAGGGTCGGGTAAATCAACAACACTTGCGGCCATGGTTGATTACATAAATCAAAATAAGCATCATCATATTTTAACGATTGAAGATCCAATCGAATTTGTTCACGATAACAAGTTAAGCTTAGTTAACCAACGTGAAGTACATCGTGATACACACAGTTTTTCAAACGCACTACGTAGTGCGCTGCGTGAAGACCCCGATGTTATATTAGTGGGTGAGTTGCGTGATTTAGAAACTATTCGCCTAGCGATGACCGCTGCTGAAACCGGTCATTTAGTGTTTGGTACGTTGCATACAACCTCAGCGCCCAAAACCATTGACCGTATTATTGATGTATTCCCTGGTGAAGAAAAAGCAATGGTACGCTCTATGTTGTCTGAGTCATTGCGTGCGGTTATTTCACAAACACTCCTTAAAAAAATTGGCGGTGGGCGAGTGGCTGCTCATGAAATTATGATTGGTGTACCCGCCATACGTAACTTAATTCGAGAAGACAAAATTGCACAAATGTACTCGTCTATTCAAACGGGGGCATCAATTGGTATGCAAACAATGGATCAATGTTTAACAAACTTAGTTAACCGAGGCATTGTGACCAACACCGCAGCGCAAGCTAAAGCGCAAGACAAAACACAATTTGGTGGTTAAGGAATTAGAATGACTTTATCTTTAAACCGTTACTTAATCACTATGATTGAGAAAAAAGGCTCTGATTTATTTGTATCTAGCCGTTTACCTGTTAGTGCAAAAATAAACGGTGAACTAATTCAATTGGACGATGACAAACTCACTGACGAAGAGTCTTTGCAGTTGGTTGAGTCTGCGATGAGCGAAAAGCAAAAAGCGGAGTTTCATGCTACTAAAGAATGTAACTTTGCTATTGCAACCGACGAAGGGCGTTTTCGTATTTCTGCGTTTTGGCAGCGCGATAGAGCAGGTATGGTTATTCGCCGAATTGTGACACAGATCCCTGATATCAGTGATTTGGGCCTACCCTCGACACTCACCGACGTCATTATGGCTAAGCGCGGTTTAGTTTTGTTTGTTGGTGGAACAGGAACCGGTAAGTCGACCTCATTAGCAGCCCTGATTGGCTACAGAAACCGAAACCAACGAGGTCATATTTTAACAATTGAAGATCCTATTGAGTTTGTTCATGAGCACCGCAAAAGTATTATTACCCAACGCGAAGTAGGGCTCGATACAGATAGTTTTGAGTCGGCGCTTAAAAGCTCATTACGTCAAGCTCCTGATGTTATTTTAATTGGTGAAATACGCTCGCAAGAAACCATGGAATACGCATTAAGCTTTGCTGAAACAGGGCATTTATGTGTGGCTACACTGCATGCCAACAATGCCAACCAAGCCATTGACCGTATTATGCATTTGGTACCAAAAGAAAAGCATGACAAGCTTAAATACGATTTAGCACTTAACTTACGTGCCATTGTAGCTCAACAATTAATACCTACCTCAGATGGCGAAGGACGCGTTGCCGCAATAGAGATATTACTTAATTCACCTATGGTGGCAGAGCTGATTAAAAACGGCGATATTGGCGGCATTAAAGAGGCTATGGCTAAATCTAACGATATGGGCATGCAAACCTTTGACCAAGCCCTTTTTGAGTTATACAGGCAGCAACGTATTAACTATGCAGATGCATTGCATCATGCTGACTCACCAAATGACTTACGCTTGATGATTAAACTGCGCAATAACGAACAACAAGGTGCGGGCTTTTTACAAGGTGTCACTATTGATGGAATGGGGGATGACGATAACTAATTAGTTATTGTTTTTAAAAAAGCGCGACTTTCCAGCCGCGCTTTTTTAGTATTTAACACACCTAATTACAGCGTTACTCACCGTAAAATGATTCAAAAAAACTTTCTAAAATAATTACCGCAGACATATTATCTACATTTCCTTTACCTAAATTTTTATAACCACCTTGCTCAAATAAACGGGCTTTTGCGTCAGCAGTTGTTAGGCGCTCATCTTGTGTTTGTACAGGAATGCCATAGTGATTATGTAACCTGTTAGCAAACTTTTTAGCTTTGAATGTCACCTCTTGTGAAGTGCCATCCATATTAAGCGGTAAACCGACCACCATTAAATCTGGTTGCCATTCGTTTACTTGTACTGCGATATGATCCCAGTTTGGAATACCATCTTGCGCTTTTACGGCCTTAAGGCTTGATGCGCTGCCGGTGAGTTCTTGCCCTACGGCAATACCAATACTTTTAGTGCCAAAATCAAATCCCATTACGGTGCGCTCGCCTTGTGGCTTAAATGTTCTTTTTGTCATTGATAATGTTTTACTTAGGCTGCTTTTCAAGCCGTTATGTTAAAGGTTTACATAAAAAAATTCACTTGTAATAGCGTATCTATTTCCAAGTGAATTTATATTATGAACTTAATTTAGAAAGGGGATATTTAAGCATGCCCGGCTTCAGGGCTTAGTTGGCCTATATCAAAGCCAAGCATTGAAACGGCTTTTTCCCATCGTTTTTCAGCGGGCGTGTTAAAAATAATGGCCGGATCTGCTTCTATAATTAGCCAGCTGTTATCAAGCAGTTCTTGTTCTAATTGGCCTTGTTCCCAACCTGCATACCCTAAGGTGATAATAAACTGCTCAGGGGCATGTGCTGTCGTTAAACTTGCTAGCACATCTTTGGAGGTGGTGATCATAATATCACTACTGAGCTTTTGGCTTGAGGTATACCCGAGCTTAGGGGAGTGAAGCACAAAACCTCTATCTGTTTTAACTGGACCACCTGCAAACACAGCCACTTTAGCTGCTTGCTGGGTTTTGTCGTTATCGATTTCTATTTTATCAAGTAGCTCACCAACGGTTACGTTGATGGGTTGGTTTATCACCAATCCCATTGCCCCATCTTCATTGTGCTCGCAAATATACGTAACAGCACGTTTAAAAAAAGGGTCTTGCATTGACGGCATGGCGATTAAAAAATGATTTTCTAATGACTGCATAGATTTCACCCTTTCAGTTAATGAATTTTGAGTATGGCACAACCCTGTATTTTATAACTAAATAAGTTAACTGATTTTATTAAAATATTAATACAGCAAGTGCTGCATTAATATTTAAACGTTAAACGCATTGTGTTCAGTCACTTTAATTTATTTAACCTGAGGCTAGACTATTTAGCTAATTTTCTCTCAATAGCATCAAAAAGAATACCTGTGATTGATATATCATACGCGGCTTCAATTTCACGCACACACGTAGGTGCTGTTACGTTAATTTCGGTTAGTTTGTCGCCAATAATATCAAGGCCAACAAATACAAGGCCTTTTTCTTTAAGCGTGGGCGCAACAGCCTGTGCAATTCTCATATCTGACTCGCTCAATGGGCGAGCTTCACCACGACCGCCTGCGGCTAGATTTCCGCGAGTTTCACCGTTTTGTGGAATACGCGCTAAGCAGTAGGGAATGACTTCACCGTCAACCACAAGAACGCGTTTATCGCCTTGTGTAATAGCAGGAACATAATTTTGTACCATGGCATAGCGGCTGCCATGCTCGGTTAGGGTCTCGCAAATAACACCTATGTTTGCATCATCTTCTTTAACACGAAAAATAGATGCGCCGCCCATACCGTCAAGTGGCTTTAAAATAATGTCTTTATGCTCAGCTAAAAATTCACGAATTTGTTTTTGGCTGCGCGTAACTAAGGTATCTGGCGTGTGTTCGCTAAACCATGCAGTAAACAGCTTTTCGTTAGCATCACGCAAGCTTTGTGGTTTATTAATAATTAACGTGCCTTCATCTTCAGCGCGCTCTAAAAGATACGTTGCGTAAATGTATTCAGTGTCAAACGGCGGATCTTTGCGCATTAAAATTACATCAAGATCGGCAAGGGCAATGGTGGTTTTTTCTTCTAGTTCGTACCATTTTTCTTCGTTGTTAAATACACGCGCTTTGGCAGCGGTGGCATAAGACTTACCTTTACGAAGTGATAAATCATCCATCTCCATATAGTAAATTTCGTAGCCACGCTCTTGCGCCTGCATCATCATTGCAAAGCCGGTGTCTTTTTTGATGTTAAACCCACTAATAGGATCTGAAATAATACCTAATTTAATTGCCATGCGCTGTGCCTTAATCTATGTGTAATTACTACTAGAGTTTACTAATAGCTTTGATATGAGGGTGTTTTTAGCTATTTCAATTAGCTAAATCACCAAATTGTAGCTGTAATGCACTTAAGACCGTTAAAGCGGCGGTTTCAGTTCGTAAAACACGTGGCCCTAAACGAATATCAACAAATTCTTGTTGTTTAGTTTGTGCCATTTCTTCGTCAGTAAAGCCGCCTTCTGGGCCGACTAAAAACCGAACGCCATCTTCAGGTACAGTAATGGTTTTAATGCTGTGTTCTGCGCGAGGGTGAAGCGTGAGCTTTATCGCGTTAGTTGATTGCTCAAGCCACTGTTTTATGTCTATAGGGGGGTGAACAACCGGTACATAATTTCGCCCCGACTGCTCGGCTGCCGCAATCGCTATTTTTTGCCATTGTTGATGCTTTTTATCAAGGCGGTCGCCAATGAGCTTTACGCCACAGCGCTGACTAAAAATAGGGGTGATTTCGGTAATACCTAACTCAACTGACTTTTGAATTGTAAAGTCCATTTTATCACCACGCGATACGCATTGGCCTAAGTGAATTTTTAATGGTGATTCTACGTCGTGAGGATTAAACTGCTGTGGCATAACCACTACATTTTTTTTACTCACTTCTATAATTTCACTTAGGTATTCACCACCTTCGCCATTAAAAATAGACACATGTTCGCCTACTTTCATGCGAAGTACTCTGCCTATGTGGCCAGCTGCATCGTCATCGAGTGACACGGGAGTGTTTAGTGTAATAGAAGACGCTTGGTAAATATGAGGAACTCGCATGTGATTTCACTTATAAGTTGGCGATAAAGTTATATACCACTATGTTAAGTAAGCTGCGAGCTAGGTGCAATTATTTATTGTTTATTGTTTATTGTTTATTGTTTATTGTTTATTAAGTAACTCTGTTAACTCAATTATATCGACTGATGTATCGGCTATGTCGGTGTGACAAGATAGGTGGTTTGAAAAGCCTTCGTCTTTTACAGGGCTAAAAGCAAAACCACTTTCATCTTGAGTGACTAAAAAACGTTTTTCATGCAGTGAGTTATAAATAAAACGTTGTTTTTCATCAGCCAGTAAATAATCGGTTTGATTAAACAATACACCTTTAATGTCGTGATGTTCATGCAAATAACTGGCAAGCTCAGAAACGCTAATTTCGTTTTCAAAATCGCAATAACAATAATCTTTAATGAGTTCATCAAACATCATTTTAACTAACTGGCGAGTATTGGCACCTGCAATGACTAAGGTACTTGGGGCATCTCGCTTTGCACTATTAAAATAGTGACCAGCAAACGCTCTGCTAAATTCGTTATCTATATCGATTAATAGATAGTTAGTAACTTCAAATGGCATAATGTCCCAGTGCAATTAAGCAAAGTGTTTTGTAAGCAAGTTTTGTGTAAGCCCAAGCGAAAAGTGTTTAATGTTAAATAGAAAACATGCTAATTAGTAAATAGCCTATTGCACAAAAAACAGCAAATTCAATACAAGCAATACCTATGTTGTCTTGATGATCAACTTCAAGTGCTGCATCAATATTGGGTAGTGATATTTTTTTTACAATAAATGTTAACGCATACAACAGTATCCACATTACACCGCAATGCATTACCAGTGTAAATAGGTTTTCAACCATTTTACCGTTTTGAAACGTAGCACTCGACAAGCCTGCATACGAGGCAAGCGCTAAACCAATTGATTTACCAGCATAGCGAATACCAATAGAGGTATTTTCTAAATTAAAATTACTTTGTAGCGAAGCGCCTTGATTGGCTTTTGCAAAACGATGTTCGCGTATTTTACTATCAAGTGCAAACATACCTTGCAGTAAAAAAAAGCTGACTAACGCGATTAATAAGTTACTGAAGCCTTGAGTGTGGGTCCATGTGTAAAGGCCTAAGGTCATAATGAAATTAGCTATTAGCATGCCAGAGTCTACTAAGGCGGCGCATACATTTTGTTTTAAAATGGCCGCTTCTTCGTTAAAACGATGCAAAATCCACTTACGGTGAATCAAATGTCCCACTTTTATAAATGAAAACAACAGCAACACTAATATCGCTACTTTAAGTGGATTAGATTGTGCGGTACTTACACTTATTTCATCAAATAAAAAGGCAATAGTTGCAATAACAACCGAAATCTCTGAAGCAAAATTGATCCCCATGGCAAAGTTATCATGCTGGGCTAATTCATCTTTAAGCGCTTGTTTTAATTTAATTTGAGTTATTATTCTTAATGAAAAAATAGTTAAGCAAATAACAACAAAACTAATAGTAATCGCAACAAAACTAGTGTTAGATAAAGATAAATATGACATGGTTGTCCTAATTAGAGTTAACCTTAAAGGTTTTAATCATTCTAGTACGGTTACTGATGATATAAAAGAGAGGATTGATGAGTAACGCAATACAACTTCCTATTCAATTACAAAAACTTGGCCTGCAGCGTTATGAACAGCTTTACCCGCAGCACACGATAGAAAATGAAGTTGTAAGGTTATTAGCGTTAAGCGACTTTGCTTGGCGCTGTATTCAGTCGCAGCCTGATTTAAAAAGCGGGTTACTATGCGAAGCAGAAATTAAAAGCAGAGACATACCTTCTCCCTTTGAAAACTTAACATTGTCAGATATAAACGAAGCACAATGTCATCAGATACTTCGTAAATATCGTGAAAAATACTGGCTAAAAGTCGCTTTTCTAGATTTATGTTGTAACAACCCGATTGCAGATAGCATTGAATATATTAGCCTACTTGCAGATAAATTAATCCAAAGCGCTAACGAATGGGCGCACGCGCAAGTAGCCGCACTCAATGGTGAGCCTTTAGATGAGCAAGGACACGCTTTGCCTTTAATGGTGCTTGGTATGGGCAAGTTAGGCGGTAAAGAACTTAACTATTCTTCCGATATCGACCTTATTTTTGCATACCCTCGCAGTGTTAAAACTCAAGGCGGCCGAAAAAGTATCGAGGCGCAGGTGTTTTACACAAAAGTAGCCCAAAAGCTAATAGCTGCACTTAATCAAACCACAGGGGATGGACAGGTATTTAGGGTCGATATGCGCCTTAGACCGTTTGGTGAAAGTGGCCCGCTGGTCATGAGTTTTAACGCCATTGAAGATTATTACCAAGAGCAAGGGCGTGATTGGGAGCGTTATGCCATGCTCAAAAGCCGTTTAATTGGTACGCCTAATCATTACTGGGATGAATTTAATCAATTACTTAAACCTTTTGTATACCGGCGCTATATTGATTTTTCGGTGATTGAATCGCTTCGTAAAATGAAACTTATGATTGCGCAAGAAGTCCGCCGTAAACGTTTAACCAATAATATAAAATTGGGGGCTGGCGGGATTCGAGAAGTTGAATTTATTGTTCAAGCACTGCAAATGGTGCGCGGTGGGCGAGAGGCTAATTTACAAACGCAATCGTTACTCAATGCGTTAAACCAATTAGCGTTAAACCAAGTTATTGATGATAGCGAAGCAAAAGAGTTAAAAAGTAATTATCTTTATTTACGAAAAGTAGAGCAATACTTGCAAATATTTGACGATCAACAAACGCAAACTCTGCCAGATGATGACATAAACCAGCAGCGGTTAAATTACTTATTAGCAAAGCCAGACTTTGCTGCCTTAGTAAACGACATAGAGCGGGTAATGGGGCAGGTGCATAATGAGTTTATACAGGTAATAGGGGAAGAGACCGAGCCGCTAGATACCAATGAAGGCGCCTTTATAAGTGCGTGGGATCATGGCGATGTTAGTTTTTTAAATGAGCCTAAAGACGAATGGCAAGCTCCTTTACAAGACTTTAAGCTTCGTTTGTCTAAAGTCAAAGTAGGAAATAGAGGGCGTGAAATACTCGACAAACTCATGCCTGCCATGCTTAAACAGCTGAGCGACTTTAATGCCAGTGCAAGCGTATTTAGTACTGTGTGCCAAATTCTTAATAAAATTATTTCCCGCACGGCTTACTTAGAGTTGCTCTATGAAAACCCAGGCACGTTAAAGCAGTTGGTTTCTTTATGCTGCCACAGTAAGTGGATTGGCGAACATATTTCTCGCTATCCTATTTTACTTGATGAGTTAATTGACCCTGCCGTGCTTTATAAGCCAACACCATTAAGCGCCTATAAAGACGAGATTCGTCAGTATTTTTTACGAATAGAACACGACGATTTAGAGCTACAAATGGAGTCGTTGAGGCAATTTAAGCAAACTCATCAATTACGTATTGCCGCAGCAGATGCAACCGGTGTTCTTGATGTAATGAAAGTAAGCGATCACTTAACTGCATTGGCAGAAGCTATAGTTGAGCAGGCGGTAAATATTGCATGGCACAACACAGTAAAGCGCTTTGGTATGCCGCCCAATACCGACCACGAGCATAAAGGCTTTGCCGTTATTGCCTATGGTAAAACGGGTGGTTTTGAAGTGGGCTACGATTCAGATTTAGATCTTGTGTTTGTGCATAATCACGATGGTTCTAGTCAAACCAGTGGCGATAAAGCAATTGATTCACGCCAGTTTTATTTAAAGCTTGCCCAACGTTTAATGCACTTATTTAATACGCGAACGGCATCGGGTATTTTATATGAGTTAGACACGCGTCTTCGCCCTGAAGGTGCCTCGGGGTTGCTTGCTATCAATTTAGAAAGCTTTAATCACTATCAACAAACACAAGCGTGGACATGGGAGCATCAAGCGCTGGTTCGTGCTCGTATTATTTTAGGTCAAGATGAGTTAGCCGAGCGCTTTTCACAAATTCGTAAAAATATACTTTGCCAGTCGCGTGAAACGGCTATGTTAAAAGATGATGTCATTAAAATGCGAGAAAAAATGCGCGGTCACCTTGCTAAAGGCAACAGCCAGCAATTTGATTTAAAGCAAGATGCGGGTGGCATGGCCGACATTGAATTTATTACGCAATACCTTGTTCTTAAAAATGCACATGATAACGAGCAGCTAAGTGTATTTTCTGACAATGTAAGAATACTGACTGATGCTGCTAAAATAGGGAGTATTACAAAAGAGCAAAAGCAGCAGTTAATTAAAGCGTATATTGACTACCGTTCGTGCTACCACGTATTAAGCTTAAATCAGCAAGGAAAGCTAGTTGAACGCGAACAGTTTTTACAAGATATAACGAATGTAACTGCAATTTGGAAAGCGGTTTTTGAACTGTAGTGATATGGATTTTTTAATCATATTCATTCGCTTTGTAAGCAAATAAGTTTTAGTGATGTGCTTATGAAAAAAATCACGCAAAAGCGTGATTTTTTATACAACTCAAATATTGAGTTTTAAACAGTTAGCGCGCACATATTCAGAGGGTAACTCAGTTATAACAGCCGCTCTTTGCTTATTACAAAAGTAGGTATAGACCTCGTGTTCAAAGTCATCATTTATAGCTCTGCCCACTTGGTACAGGGCTGAGGTGAAATTACTGTCGACCCTAAAATGATCTTTAACGACATAGTCTTTACTTAAGTACCAATAAAGCTCAATACCTTCACTTTTAGCGTATTCAATTAAAACATCTTTTAATGTTGAACCGTTTTCGAAGCGTCTAGGCTCCACACTCCCTGTCCAACTCGCCGGCATGGGGGTAACAGTGCGCGTGCGCTCAGCTAAAACTCTATCGACAGTTTGATCTGGTTTTTTTAAACTCAAAACGTATTGATCGCGTTCTTTGTTGCTTTTAACTTGATTTCGAATAGAGGCGTAAAAGCGGGATAATCCTTCGGCAGCAGCATTTTTAGATTCTTTTAAATCCAATGTAGGCACATTTCCCATTAAAAAATAGGCCGCAAGCGCTATTAATATTACCGCAAATGACAAATATCTAATCCAAAACCACATTACAACGACCACCCTTATTTTTTCTTATTATTGTTATACCATTACTACTTGTAAAATGAAGGAGTATTTTTATCAGGTCGTGTTTTAAAGCGGCGGTGAAGCCACATATATTGCTCTGGCGCTGCATTAATTGAGAGCTCCATGCGTTGGTTTACGCGTGTAACATCGGCTTTGTCATCACCGCTTGGGAAGTTTTCAAGCTCTGGGATAATTTCTAAATGGTACTTTCCATTTTCGTCTCGGCGAGTAATTAAGCTCATTGTTTCGCAATTTTTACTGCCAGCAAACATCAGCGTACCGGTCGTGGTTGCGGTATCTTGTACAGCGTAAAAAGGCACAAATTCGCAGCGGTTACGGCCGTAGTCTTGATCGGGTAAGTAGTAACACACCTTTTTATTTTTTAACGCTTTTAGTAAGCCTTTTACGTCTTTTTTACCGACCAAATATTCATTGGAGCGAAGGCGACCATTAGTCGTAAAGTATTCCATTAACGGGTTATTGTGCGGGCGATAAAAACCAACGCCCATGCAGCCTAATCCCATTAATCGGCCTGCCATTTCAAGGTGTAAAACATGGGGTACTAATAATAAAACCCCTTTGCCAGAGCGCTGCACTCGCTCAAAGTGTTCAAGCCCTTTTAAAGACCCTAACGCTTTTTGTGCACGCCACTTTGGCCACCACCATGCCATTCCGGTTTCAACCATCGCAATGCCAGTGTTTTCCATATTTTTTAGCACTAATGATTTTTGATCTTCGTCACTCATTTCAGGAAAGCAACGTTTAATGTTTACTTCGGCGATGTGTCGGCGGCGTTTCATGTATTTATGAACTAAACGGCCAAGTAGTTTGCCCAAGGCTAATTGAAGTTTTTGCGGAAGCCAAGAAATTAGGTATAAGAAAAAAACGCCAATCCACGTCAGCCAGTATCGAGGGCCTAAAAAAGATGCTTTAAAAGGAGATGAGGTGACCACAAAAATTGCTCTAAAATTAAAAACGCTAGTTTAACGCTAAGCGCTGCAAAATACAAAAAGCCAGCATGTAGCTGGCTTTGTATGTGTTTTGTGACTGTTTAGGCTGCTTTTAAACCCTGATTTATAGCTGCTAGGTCTTTGCTTGTTAGTGTACCCGCCGCTTGCTTTAAACGCAGAGTAGACAGCACATAACGATAACGTACATCAGCAAGATTACGTTTAGCATTGTATAGGTTTTGTGTGCTTACAAGTACATCAACAATTGTACGTGTGCCTACTTCAAAGCCCGCTTCTGTTGCTTTTAAAGCACTTTGGGCAGATACAACAGCTTGTTCTAATGCTTTGTAGGTTGCTATGTCAGACACTACTTGATTGTAAGACGTTATAACCGTGCGGGTAATTGCGCGGTAATTGGCTTCGTAATCTTGGCTAGCAGCAACGTAAAATGCACGTGCTTGATCGGTAGCTGCAACTGTTGCACCCCCAGAGTATAGAGGGAGACTAAAGTTAAGCCCTACTGAGGCAGAATCTGCACGAGGTGTTTTAGTTAGGCTTGTACCATTTATATCTGTATCTGTTAAAGAGTCGCCATAACTTGCGTTTAGAGTCAGTTTTGGATAGTGCCCCGCCCTTGCCAGTTTAATTTGATCTTGCGCTATATCTACCGTTACTTTAGCAACTTGCAAGCTAATATTTTTATCTTTAGCCATATTTAAAAAGTCGCTAGAGTCTCGAGCAGGCTTAGTGGTAGAAAATGTCTCTGTGTTTAAAAAGTCTAACTTTGCGTGGTATTTACCCGTAATTTCTCGTAGTTGCTCACGCGCTGTTTCTACTGAGTTATTAGCAATAATTTCTTGTGCAACTGAATTGTCGAACTGTGCCTGTGCTTCGTGTACATCGGTAATTGCCGTTAAACCAACAGCGTAACGTTGTTTAGTTTGTTCAAGCTGGCGCTCGATGGCGCGTTTTTCCGTTTTAATAAATTCAAGGTTATCAATAGCACTTAAAACGTTAAAGTAGCCTTCAGCAACGCGAACAATTAAGTTTTGCTTAGCTGAATCGTATTGAGCGTTTGCTTGCAAAGCTTGTTTATCTGCAATGTCTAATGAGTTCCATGCGCCTAAATCAAACAAAGTTTGGCTTAAGCTAAGGCCACGTGTGAACTGCTCAGAGTCACTTTCAACTTTTTCGTCCGCACTTTCAAAAGAGGTTGAGTCACTTTTTGTGTAACCCATTGTTAAACCAATTTGCGGCAATAATGCAGCCATTGCAGTATCTACTTGATAAGATTGTGCATCTGCTTGGGCTTTTGCTTTTAAAACGGTAGGATCGTTGGCCGTTGCAATTTCAAAAACTTGTAGTAAATCTTCAGCGTTTGCTGCTGTTGTGCCTAATGCGCATGATAAACTAACTAGCGCCGCAAGAATGTTCTTTTTCATGTGTTGTTCGGTCCTTAGACAATTTTTATACTAAAACCATGGTAACCTGTTTTACGTAATAACTAAAAATAAAAAGAGTAAAACAGTGCGTCGAAATGTAACAGAATATATTAACGTACTTCAAAGTTTTTAATAAGTAGAGGATGCTTACGTGCCAGATAAAAAACTTGTTCAGTTTACGCATAAAGATGTCAGCGTAAAGCCGGTTAAAAATTTGTATAAAGGCTTTTTTCAGGTTGATTTGTATCAGTTTGAACACGCCTTGTTTGCGGGCGGTAAATCAAAACTTATTAGTCGCGAGATTTTAGAGCGTGGAGACGCCATTGCCGTGCTGCCTTACGATCCGGTGTCAGATACTGTGCTTTTAATAGAGCAAATACGTATAGGGGCTATTAAAAGCAAGCATTCTCCCTGGCTACTAGAATGTATTGCTGGCATGACTGATGGCAGTGACGATTACGAATCGGTAGTAAAAAAAGAGGCGTATGAAGAGGCTGGGCTTAATTTAACAGAACTTGAATTTATGCTTTCGTATCTTTCAAGCCCCGGTGGTACAACAGAGCGACTACATTTGTACCTTGCACGAGCCGATTTAAGTAAGGTTGAATCTGGTGTGTATGGCCTTGAAACCGAGGGTGAAGATATAAAAACTCACGTACTTAGCGTTGATGATGCACTAACTCGCCTCAATAACGGTGAAATGGATAATGCCGCAACGGTTATTTGTATGCAGTGGCTTGCGCTTAACCATGAAAAAATGAAACACAAGTGGACAGACTCTTCTTCATAGCCGCAAATGGGCTAACAGTATAATGGTGGTATTTTGACAGTACAATTAGCAACAAATCGATATATCCAAAGCCTCCCAAAGTATTTAACGCTTTGTGAGCACAATTACTTACGACTTTTAAAATTATTACCGCCTGAGCGAACGGTTGGCAACAGCCGAGAAGTAAAGCTGGGCAGCAGTGAGTTTGCGACTAAAGTTGATGGTAGTGCAAAATACACCATGGATATTTCGATTAAGCAGCTAAGCGGCATGCTAAAAGGGATTGCACCGCTTTATTTAACGGTTAGGTTGTATCACGATGCTAAAGTGGCTGAAATTATTCATCACGATTATCATCAGCGCATTAAGCCTTCTTATGGTTATCCTAATCCCAAAATGCATCAAAAAGATGAAAAGTACCAACTTAATGCATTTTTATACGACTGGCTTGTCGCCTGTGTAGAGCATGGACAAGCAACATTAAATTGGGATGTAAACAATGGCTTGGTTTGATGACCCTTATCGCATTGATAAATCGTCGCTACGCATAGCACACATTACCGATTGCCATTTATTTTCTGATAAAACGGGTGAGTACTTTGGCGTAAATACCGCACATTATTTTGTACATGCGCTGGCTCATATGGCTAAACAATCCCTTGATTTTGTAATATTTGGCGGCGACCTTACGCAAGATCACAGTGCAGAGTCCTATTTTTTGTTTAGTGAGCTTATTGAGCAAAGCGATTTAACATGCCCTGTTTTTTGGGTGCCGGGTAATCACGATGACATCATGTTACTCAACAGAATGAGTGGTGGGCAAATAAATCGCGCTAAACATATAGTCGCAAATGGCGTTGAGTTATTACTTATTAATTCAAAAGGGCCAACCCCTGCAGGGTGGGTGAGTGGGGCACATTTGGACGAAATGACCGAGCGCCTTATCGCATCTTCTAGCCCCAAAATAATATTTTGCCACCATAACCCACTCCCCATTAATGGCTACTTAGACAAACACATGCTGGAAAACGGGCCACAATTACTTAATATATTAGTTAATAGCGAAAACGTTTTTGGTTTGTTTCACGGCCATGTTCACAATGAATACATGCAAACATTTAGAACGCTCCCCATCTACGCGACTCCTGCCAGCTCGGTACAGTTTAAAAAACACAGTCCTGATTGGATACAACAAGACATAGGGCCAGCATACAGGCTGATATGTATAAGCACGAAAAAAGATAATATAAGCACAGATATGGAAGTAGTATGGCTAAACGGGTAATCTATATTCATGGTTTTAATAGCTCAGATAAATCATATAAAGCTGTGCGCTTTGGCGAGCTTATGGCACACTATGACGTTGACTATTTTGTACCGTGCCTAAACCATGAGCCCATACAAGCCATCATAGCGCTTGAGCAATTACTTACACCTAATACTGTTTTATTAGGAAGCTCATTAGGTGGATTTTTTGCCACGTATTTATCGCAGCGTTATCAAATTCCTGCAGTGGTTATAAATCCCGCGGTTGCGCCATATAGTTTATTAAAGCCGTTGCTTGGTTTAAATTATAATCCGTACCAAGATTATCATTATGAATTGAATAACAGCCACATAGCGGCTTTAAAAGCATTGGCTGTAGATGACTTAAAACACCCTGAATTGCTGTATTTATTACAGCAAACAGGCGATGAAGTATTAAATTTTCAGCACGCAGTAAATTATTATTCGCAATGTAAACAAAGGGTCGAGTTTGGTGGCGATCATAGCTACCTTGGTTTTGAACAAACCTTTGCAAGTATTGTAGATTTTCTTAAAATCACGTAAAACTAGTTAAGCATAGCCTTAGCGCATATAAAGATAAAAACTATGAGTGATCAAAATTATAACGCCGAAGCCATTGAGGTACTCAATGGATTAGATCCGGTAAAAAGACGCCCAGGGATGTACACCGATACTGTACGTCCAAACCATTTAGGCCAAGAGGTTATCGATAACAGTGTCGATGAAGCTATGGCGGGTCATGCAACTAAAATTGACGTAATTCTACACGAAGACAATTCGCTTGAAGTCAGTGATGACGGCCGTGGTATGCCAATCGATATTCACCCAGAAGAAGGTATTCCTGGGATAGAGCTTATTTTTACTAAGCTGCATGCCGGTGGTAAATTCTCAAACAAAAACTACCAGTTTTCAGGTGGTTTACACGGGGTAGGTATTTCGGTTGTAAATGCATTATCTACACGTGTAGAAGTAACCGTTCGCCGCGATGCACAGCAATATAGAATGGCGTTTGAAAACGGCGATAAAGTTGAGGATCTAAACGTTATAGGCACTGTCGGTAAACGCAACACCGGGACTACCGTGCGCTTTTGGGCCGATGCCAGCTATTTTGACTCTGCTAATTACTCCATAACCAAGCTTAATCATTTATTGAAAGCTAAAGCGGTACTTTGCCCTGGTTTGCGTATCAAATTTGTTAATAAACAAACAAAAGAAACCCAAGAGTGGTTTTACGAAACCGGCTTAAAAGATTACTTAATTGAAGCGGTTAAAGGTTTTGAAACGCTGCCACAAGACCCATTTGTAGGTGAGTTTAAAAGTGCTATTGAAGGCGTTGATTGGGCCGTAGTCTGGCTGCCAGAGGGCGGTGAATCTATCGCTGAAAGCTACGTAAACTTAATCCCTACTGCGCAAGGCGGCACGCATGTTAATGGTTTACGCCAAGGCTTACTTGAAGCCATGCGAGAGTTTTGTGAATTTAGAAACCTATTACCTCGTGGTGTAAAGCTTACCCCAGACGATATATGGGAGCGCTGTAGTTATGTGCTTTCGGTTAAAATGCAAGACCCTCAGTTTGCAGGCCAAACAAAAGAAAAACTATCATCACGCACGTGTGCGGCACTTGTTTCGGGCGTTGTAAAAGATGCATTTAGCCTTTGGTTAAATGAACACACAGATACAGCAGAGTTGTTAGCTGAACTGTGTATATCTAATGCACAAAGTCGTTTAAAAGCCGCTAAAAAAGTAGTGCGTAAACGCGTAACAGCAGGCCCCGCATTACCGGGTAAACTTACCGACTGTAGTGCAGCCGATAACGACCGCACCGAACTATTTTTAGTAGAGGGTGACTCTGCTGGTGGCTCGGCAAAACAAGCCCGTGACCGTGAATTTCAGGCAATTATGCCTTTGCGTGGTAAAATTTTAAATACGTGGGAAGTAGAGTCTGGGCAAATACTAGCATCACAAGAGGTGCATGATATTTCGGTTGCTTTAGGTATCGACCCCGACTCAGCCGACATGAGTGGGCTACGCTATAATAAAATTTGTATTTTGGCTGATGCAGACTCTGATGGTCTTCATATTGCCACTTTGCTGTGCGCCTTGTTTGTTCGTCACTTTCCGCAGTTAGTAAAAACGGGTCATGTATACGTAGCAATGCCACCATTATTTAGAATCGATATTGGTAAAGAGGTATATTACGCTCTTGATGAAGAGGAAAAAACAAGCATCTTAGCGCGCATTGAGGCAGAGAAAAAACGCGGTAAAGTTAACGTACAGCGATTTAAAGGATTGGGTGAAATGAACCCACTGCAGCTTCGCGAAACCACCATGGATCCAAATACCCGACGCTTAGTTCAATTAACACTGGATGAAGAAGCACAAACTATGGAAATGATGGATATGTTGCTTGCTAAAAAACGTTCACCAGACAGACGCCAATGGCTCGAAGATCATGGTAATAAGGCGCAAGTATAATTACTGGTGTTTGTCATTAGGAGATATAAATGAATAAATTACTAGCAAGTGTATTGTTGCTGTTTATAACAAGTGCCCCTGTTATGGCTAAAAATATACTCGATAAGCTCACTGTAGCACCTGGTTTTGAACTTAGCTTATTTGCAGATGACGTTGAAAATGCGCGTCAAATTGCGGTATCTAAAAAAGGTATTGTTTATGCGGGCTCTCGTAAAGCGGGCAATGTGTATGCATTAATAGATCATAATAGTGATGGTGTAGCAGACAAAAAAATTGTGGTAGCGAGTGGCTTAAACATGCCATCAGGGCTCGCAATTAAAGAGGGGGATTTATACGTTGCTGAGGTGCACCGTATAATTCGATTTAAAAATATTGATACCCAATTAAAAGATCCAAAATTTGATGTGATTTACAGTGCACTTCCATCAGAGCGCCACCATGGCTGGAAGTTTTTACGCTTTACACCCACAGGGGAATTACTCATTCCGGTTGGTGTGCCCTGTAACATTTGTGCTGAAGATGAGCGTTTCGGTCGTATTTTCTCACTTAATGTAGAAACCAAACAAATTAAAACTGTAGCGCAAGGTGTTCGCAATTCGGTTGGATTTGATTTTCATCCAAGTACTCAGGCTTTGTGGTTTAGTGATAATGGCCGCGACATGATGGGCGATGATATTCCACCCGATGAAATAAACCGCGTTAGCACTGAAGGTGAGCATTTTGGTTTTCCTTATATTCACGCCGGTGCAATTGTTGATCCTGAATTTGGTGAAGGTAAAAATATTGCTGATTACACTTCTCCTGCGCTGGCACTCCCTGCCCATGTTGCCCCATTAGGTATTCATTTTTACAATGCAAAACAATTCCCAGCAAGCTATAAAGAGCAATTGTTTGTTGCCGAGCACGGGTCGTGGAATCGTAGTAAAAAAGCAGGCTACAAAGTTGCTGTAGCAAACATAGAGCAAGGCCGTGTGACTAAATACACACCGTTTATTACCGGCTTTATGAAAGACGAAACAACATTTGGACGCCCAGTTGCATTTGCAGAGTTAGGTGACGGCAGTCTGTTAGTAAGTGACGATTACGCCAATGTAATCTACCGCGTAAGCTATAAGAAAAACTAGGTAAGCTTTAATGAGTGATACAGATACCTTGCTGATGCAAGGAATAGAGCAACAAACAATGGGGCGCTTTACTGAAGACGCCTATTTAAACTATTCCATGTACGTGATCATGGATCGTGCTTTACCCCATGTGGGTGATGGCTTAAAACCCGTGCAGCGTCGTATTATTTACGCGATGAGCGAATTAGGTTTATCGGCCGCTGCTAAATATAAAAAGTCAGCCCGTACCGTGGGTGACGTACTCGGTAAATATCACCCGCATGGAGATAGTGCCTGTTACGAAGCGATGGTACTTATGGCGCAACCGTTTTCGTATCGGTATCCACTTGTTGACGGCCAAGGAAACTGGGGCGCTGCTGATGATCCTAAATCATTTGCTGCAATGCGTTATACAGAAGCGCGTTTATCTAAATTTTCAGAAGTACTACTAAAAGAGCTTGGCCAAGGCACTGTTGATTGGACGCCAAATTTTGATGGCACAATGGATGAGCCCTTAGTATTACCTTCGCGCTTACCGCATATTTTACTTAACGGCATTACCGGTATTGCTGTTGGTATGGCGACTGATATTCCGCCGCATAACGTGCGAGAAGTTGCCAGTGCATGTTGTTTATTACTCGATAAACCAAAAACAGAACTTGATGAATTATTAGAGCTAGTACACGCACCTGACTACCCAACCGATGCAGAAATAATTACCCCAAAAGCCGACATTCATAAAATATATAAAACCGGTCGAGGCTCAATTAAAATGCGTGCGGTGTATACCGAAGAGCAAGGCGATATAGTGATCACCGCGCTTCCGCATCAGTGTTCAGGCGGTAAAGTACTTGAGCAAATAGCAGCGCAAATGAACGCGAAAAAACTGCCTATGATTGCTGATTTACGTGACGAGTCAGATCACGAAAATCCAACACGTATAGTGATTATACCGCGCTCTAATCGTATTAAAGCTGAGCCATTAATGGCTCACCTGTTTGCGACCACCGATTTAGAGAAAAACTACCGTGTTAACTTAAACATGCTCGGGCTAGATGGCCGCCCGCAAGTCAAAGACCTGCGTAGTATTTTAAGTGAATGGCTCATGTTTAGGCGCGAAACTGTTCGTCGTCGTTTGCAGTATCGTTTAGATAAAGTACTTGCACGCTTACATATTTTAGAAGGCTTATTAGCAGCGTTCTTAAATATTGATGAAGTGATTGAGATTATCCGTAGTGAAGATAAGCCAAAGCCTATTTTAATGCAGCGCTTTGATTTAACCGATATACAAGCAGAAGCTATTTTAGAGTTAAAACTTCGCCATTTAGCTAAACTAGAAGAGTTTAAAATTCGTGGCGAGCAAGATGAGCTTGCCAAAGAGCGTGATAAGTTAGAACTAACACTAGGTTCAGATCGTCGTATGTCAACGCTGCTTAAAAAAGAAATTCAAGAAGCTGCAGAAATGTATGGCGACGATCGCCGTTCACCAGTTATTGAACGTAGCGAAGCTAAAGCCCTTAACGAAAAAGATTTAATACCATCAGAGTCAGTGACTGTTGTTCTTTCAGACAAAGGGTGGGCACGTGTCGGTAAAGGGCATGACTTGGATGCAGAAGGCTTAAGTTATCGTTCGGGTGATGCCTATAGGGCTTCTGCGCGTGGTAAGAGTAATCAGCCCGCTGTATTTTTAGACTCAGCTGGGCGTGCGTTTGCTACTGACGCACATAGTTTACCGTCGGCACGTAGCCAAGGCGAGCCTATGACGGGGCGCTTTAACTTAACATCGGGTGCTAACTTTGAGCATGTTGTTATGGCTGAAGATAACCAAGTGCTGCTTATGGCGTCAGATGCCGGTTATGGTTTTATCACTGATTTTAAAGATCTTGTGAGTAAAAACAAAAACGGTAAAGCGTTAGTGAGTGTGCCTAAAGGCGGTATTTTACTACAGCCAATTAGAGTGAGCGATGTAGCTAGCGATTACTGTATGGCTATTTCTAATGAAGGGCGAATGCTTTTATTTCCACTGCGCGATTTACCTAAGCTAGGTAAAGGTAAAGGCAATAAAATTATTTCTATTCCTGGTGCAAAGGTACAGGCTCGAGAAGAGTTTGTGAAAGTACTGGCTGTTGTTCCGCTTGGAAGTAGCGTTACATTACATGCCGGCAAACGCAAGCTAACCCTTAAACCAACAGATTTAGAGCATTACCATGGAGAGCGAGGTCGTCGAGGTAACAAATTACCGCGAGGCTTGCAACGTGTTGATGAAGCCGTTGTTGAGTTAACACCTCAAGATGAAGAGCCTGTTGAAAGTGCAACAGATGAATCATAAGCGTTGAGTTAAACTATTACGGCCTGCAATTGCAGGCCGTTTTTGTTTATAGAACTCTATTTTTATCATCTTATTGTTTTGTGTTAGGCAATTAATTTTAGTATCGACTCTATTTCAGCGTACAGTTGTTCGCTATTGTCTCGTCTGTGTCACAAAATAACGCTATAATAGTGTCATAGTGCGTAATGACATGCGCACCGCACACAATTGATTTGGAGAACGAGTTTGTTAGCTGTAATACGTGTTTTTATTATGTTTATGTTTATATTATTGAGTTGTATTTTTGGTTTATTGCTTTCATTAGTTAGGCCCTTTCACCCAAATAATGTTCACATAATTGCAGGTTGGTTTGGTTCTATGGCCAAAATGATCGGTGTTAAATTAGTGCTTACACGCCATAAAGATGCTGAAAATATTGGCCCTGCAGTGTACGTTGCTAATCATCAAAATAGCTATGATTTATTTACAGTACCAGCAATGGTACCAAAAAACTGTGTAAGCCTTGGTAAAAAGAGCTTAAAGTGGATCCCATTTTTTGGTCAGCTTTATTGGCTGTCAGGTAATATTTTAATAGATAGAGCAAATCGTTCAAAAGCGGCTGGTACTATTTCAAAAGCAGCTGAAAAAATAAAGAAAAATGGTTTATCGGTTTGGGTTTTTGCTGAAGGTACTCGCAGCTATGGGCGCGGTTTATTGCCTTTTAAAACAGGTGCTTTTCATACCGCTATGAGCGCCGATGTGCCAGTGGTTCCCGTATGTATGAATACAACGCACAAAAGCATTAAGCTAAATCGTTGGGATAATGGTACAATTTACATCGAAATGTTAGCGCCTATATCACTTGATAAAAGTATAAGTGCGCGAGAGCACGCTCAAAACGTACATACTGTTATGGCTGCTAAAATAAACGAATTAGATGCTCAAGTGAGAGAGAAATAATGGAAAACTGGCGCGAAATAAGTGAAGACATCGTAAGTTCATTACTTGAAGATGGATCAGATCCTGAAATACTTTATGAAGTAGAACACCACTTTGTGTGTGAAGACTTCCCTAAGCTAGAGCAAGCTGCATTGGCTGCTTTTAAACTAGGTTACGATGTTGAAGAGCCAGCAGAGCTTGAGCTTGAAGATGGCAGCAAAATTTGGAGCTTCGACATAGTAGTAGAAGCTGAGCTAGACGTAGACGTCATTATGGAAGACGTTGATAAACTAGCGGCGCTTGCTGTTGAATGCGACGTTGAGTACGACGGTTGGGGCACATACTTTCAAGAGTAATTAGTGACTTAAGTATAAAAAATAAAAAAGGCGAGCATTTAACAATGCGCGCCTTTTTAGTTTTTAATTGATTGCTATATCAGGTTCATATCAATACTTAATAAACTTGAAGGGCTAAATCTAGGAGGCCATGGTTTAAACTTAGGTATTTAGAATAACTAAACATTTGCCCTGTCATGACATGATTTTTCAGCCTCAAGATAGATTACTTAATACTATTAGAGCCATTTTTTATTTTTAAAATACACGCCAATACCACCGGTAAGTATCACTAAAAACACAATAAATAGCGTAAATGCGTAAGGGTTGTCTGTTCCAGGTATACCGCCTACGTTAACCCCAAGCAAACCAGTTAAAAAGCCTAAAGGTAAAAACAAGGCTGCCACTACTGACATCACATACATACGTTGGTTTAACTGCTCAGAAACATGGTTAGTTACTGTTTGTTGAATAATTTGTGCGCGCTCTATTGAGCTGTCTAGCTCTTCAAGGTAGCGAATTAGTAGGTTAGTGGTTTCGTTTAGTTTTGCTTTATCGTCATCCAAAAGCCACTCATAATTACCGTTTACCATTGTAGTGAGCGCCTCTTTTTGAGGTTTTAAATAACGTTTTAGCGCAATAGTTTGGCGGCGTAACTGCGATAGCGCTTGGTTGTCAAAGCGCTTACTTGGCTCGTCAATTTCTTCTTCAAAGTCATCAAGTGTTTCATCTAAAGAATCAATAACACTTTGCATGCGTGAAGTCAGTTTTTGTGTAATAGCGCACACAAGCTCAGATATAGAGCACGGGCCTTTATTATCTTTTAATGAAGTGAGTACATCGTCAATAGATAAAAGGCGACGCTTACGCGAAGTGATGACGATATTTTCGTTAATAAATAAACGCACCGACACCATGTCTTCTGGGCTTTGCGCCGGATTTAAGTTTACACCGCGCAAAAACAGCAAGTGCCCATTTGTAGATTGAGTAATACGTGGGCGTGTTTCATCAGCTATAAACGATTCTAATTCGTAATCGGTTAAAAGCTCACAGTGTTTGAGCCAGTTCACAACATCGGTTTGGCTATAATCCATATGGACCCATAACTTACCTTGCTCAGGTTGCCAGTTGTGAAGATCTTCGCTGCTTTGTATAGCGCGAGCACCGCCTTTTTCATCAAGCACTAGGGCGTGAAGCAAACCGTTAATCATAATAATGTCTCATAATAGTGTAATTTTAATACTATAAACTATAGTGTATCTAACTGACCAAAACATATTTACTTTTAATAAGTTAAGATACTTTTTAAATTATTGCTCTAGCCTAAATACTGGCTTAATTATATTGCAGCAAGACGTGCATTGTGAGACTAATAGGCATTAAAGATCAATCAAATTGATTCATCGGTAAGATAAATTTATTTTGTTGGTCTTTTTATTTCTATAGCGTATAAACCTCTTTTTTACTAAGGGCACATTTATGACGACAAAAATAACAATAGGTTGGCGTGAGTGGTTAAGTTTACCTGAGCTTGGTATTGAGCGGATCAAGGCTAAAGTTGACACCGGAGCACGTACTTCATGTATTCATGCTATTAACATTGAAGAATACGAAGTTGATGGCGAAAAGTGGGTTAAATTTATAGCTCAACCATTACAAGATGACGAAGAGACTCAGATTACTTGTAATGCTAAAGTGAAAAAAATGAAATACGTAACCAGCTCTAGTGGTGAAAAGCAATTGCGTTATTTTATAGAAACAACATTACACGCGGGTGAACATAGCTGGCCTATTGAAGTCACCCTCACAAGCCGCGCAACCATGAAGTTTAGAATGTTGCTAGGTCGAACAGCCATGGAGAATCGTGTCGTTGTTGACACGGCATTATCTCATTTATTATAAAAAGTATTGGGCTTATGCTGCAAAAAGCAGCCATTAAGCAACAATGCTGTAAAATTTAGTTAAGGTTTTAACTATGAAAATCGGTATTTTATCTCGTAACAGAAAGTTATATTCAACACGTCGCTTAATCGAGGCTGCAGAGGCTCGTGGGCACGAAGTGAAAGTAATAGACGCACTTCGCTCTTACATGAATATAAACTCTGAACAGCCAGAAATTCACTATCGTGGTGAAAATTTAAAAGATTTTGATGCAATTGTGCCGCGTATTGGCGCATCAGTCACCTTTTACGGCTGTGCAGTTTTACGCCAATTTGAAATGATGGGGGTATACCCAGTAAACGAATCTGTGGCTATTTCTCGTTCGCGCGATAAATTGCGCTCATTGCAGTTATTGTCACGCAAGGGCGTAGGCATGCCTGTTACAGGTTTTGCGAGTAAACCAGATGATGTAAAAGATTTGTTAGAAATGGTTGGTGGTGCACCGGTTGTTATTAAATTACTCGAAGGTACACAAGGGATTGGTGTTGTACTGGCTGAAACGCGTAAAGCTGCAGAGAGTGTAATTGAAGCATTTATGGGCTTAAAAGCTAACATTATGGTTCAGGAATACATTAAAGAAGCGGGTGGTGCGGATATTCGCTGTTTTGTATTAGGTGATAAAGTAATTGCAGCAATGAAACGTCAAGCACAAGAAGGTGAGTTCCGTTCAAACCTTCATCGTGGCGGTAGCGCAACATTAGTACGTATTACTCCTGAAGAGCGTAAAACAGCAGTTGCTGCTGCTAAAGCGATGGGATTAAACGTAGCGGGTGTGGATTTACTTCGTTCATCTCGTGGGCCTTTAGTGATGGAAGTTAACTCATCACCAGGTCTTGAAGGTATTGAAATAGCAACAGGTAAAGATATTGCAGGTATGGTGATTGATTTCATCGAAAAGAATGCCTCAAGTAAAGGAACCGCAACTCGTGGCAAAGGTTAAAATTAACCGCCCTTTCACTTTACTAGGTGAAAGTATTGGTGTTGGTGAACGTAAAACGTTAGCTTTAGAAGCTGCAAAACTTTATACCCACTCACCCCTTAATATTCCTATAGAGGTTGTTAATGGCGTAATGGAAGGCCCTGTACTGATGGTATGTGCCGCTATCCATGGCGATGAGCTAAATGGGGTAGAAGTTGTTCGTCAATTACTGGCTAAAATTGATCCAAACCAGTTACGTGGCACGCTTATCGCTGTGCCAATTGTGAATGTGTTTGGCTTTATTCATAAGTCGCGCTATTTACCTGACCGTCGCGATATGAACCGCAGTTTCCCTGGTTCTGAAAGAGGGTCGCTAGCGGGTCGTATGGCTTATATGTTTTTCAATCAAGTTGCGGTGCATTGCACGCATATTATTGATTTACATACAGGGGCTATTCACCGAACAAACTTGCCACAAATACGTGCAAATTTGGCGGATGAAGCTACTGCGCAGATGGCCAAAGCCTTTGGTACACCGGCGGTGATTGATGCCTCGCTACGCAATGGCTCACTAAGAAGTGAAGCGGCTAATTTAGGCATACCGGTTATTACTTATGAAGCGGGTGAGGCACTGCGTTTTGACCCAATTGCAATAGCCGCCGGCGTGCAAGGGGTTGACTATGTAATGCGCCATTTAAAAATGATGCGCGGCAAACGCCCTAAAAAACTACCAGAGCCTGTTATTGCAAGCTCTACAAGCTGGGTACGTGCTGAAGTAGATGGCATTGTACGTGCTCAAGTGTCGCTGGGTGAGCGCGTAACAAAAGGGCAAATACTTGCTTATATAAGTAGCCCGCTTGGTGACTCTGAACTTGAGTTACTAGCACCACGAAGTGGTATTGTAATTGGTCAGCAAACTATGCCATTGGTTAATGAAGGTGATGCAGTTTTTCATATTGCTTATTTTGCTCATGCTAATAGCTTGGTTGAGCAGCAATTAGAAACATTTATTGATGAAATAAATGATTTAGATGAAGAACTAAAAACGGCAGAGTTAAATAACTAACCCTTTAGCAGCTATTAAAAAGCCGTTTTAGTTACTAAAACGGCTTTTTTTATGCAAAATTTATGATTTTTTAGGGCCTATAATTCGCTTAATTACCGGCGCTTTTGATGGTTTAGGCTCTGCGTTTAAAACGAGTACAGGGCGCGTAACAAATAAATTATTTGGGTAAATTACGCGGTGCCCATCAATATGTTCAAGTACAACATTCATTAAGCCCATCTCGACAATTCTACCTTCAACATGATTTGCGCCGTCAATAATACGTACCCAAAAACCAACACGGCAGTCGTTTTGAATAAACATTAATAAAAATGCGGTTAGATTGCTCAGTAATGACCATGCTGCAAATAGCGCGACACCTAACATTGCAAAGAGTGACGAGCCCAGAACCAGTAGCCCTCGTAGTTCAATACCCCAAAATACTAACACTAAACATAACATGACAAAGGCGAGAATAATTTTAAGTAGTAACTCTGCGCGGTATTTACGATGTAAATCTACTTTACCTTTAATGGCTTGCTCAAGTAGCTTTTTAGTTAGCTTTAATAGCACTGGAAAAAGTAACAAGGCAATAACGGTCACGATGAGTTTATATTGATCGGTGAGTAATTCTAAAACATCTAAAAATTCCAAAATAGCGCCTTTTACAGTTATGTGGTAGTTAAAAGTAGTAAATAAAGCAACACGTTAGGTTGAATTTCAACTAGCTTAAAGGCCTTAGTTTAGCGTGTTATTTTGGCGCTAAGTAGCAATTTAAAAAGATTTTTTTACACTGACAAGCCACTGCACAGAGTCGACATCGTCAGCGCTATCTATGGGAGCGGCTATATCAAGATGGATCATAGTGCCTGCATTTGCTCTACTCGGCGCTAGGCGCAAACCAACGCCCACATTTTTGAGTACATGATTATTTTCGCCATTTGTTTGGTTATTAAACCATGCTCTACCAATATCTATAAAGCCCGCGCCACCTACTTTGAATAGTTGTAGTAAATCGTACTCCCAGTAGTAGCGTTTTTCTAGGCTCACTAAAAAGCTACGGTCGCCATGTTGGTAATCCATAGGGTAGCCACGCAGGCCTGTTTCGCCACCTAAGGTAAGCTGTTGGTCGGCAGTTAGGTTTTTTGTGTATTGCACGCGGCCTTTTACATACCAAGATTGATCAACACTTGTATTTAGATAATATTGTACTTGCGATGTCGCTTTAAAGTTTTCGAGTTGCTTTTGTTCTTCGTTCCAAAATCCCTCTAAATCCGTGCTAAAACGCCAAAGCGTATTATCGCCAGAAAAATGCGCTGTTTTCACATTAAGCGAATAAACAAGGCGGCTATCATCGTTACTCAACGATTCATCTGAATAACCCAGCAGTGCTTTTGCATTCCAACCTAGGTTTAAATCTTCAGTGCGATAAATACTGTCAAAATTTCGTACCTTAATAAAATTATCCTCAAACCAATGGCCGCTAATATAGGGATAACTGTAGCTTCTATCTTTAGCTAAAGGCTCAAATGTGGTTTGAATGGCACTGAATGTATGCTGCTCATCTACATAACCTAAGCTAATTCGCTGAGTCCAGCTATTACTGAGTGCTTTAGAATGACCAATAAAAATGCGATTGAGATCGGTTGTTTGATCAAATTCACTAATTTCTTTACCACGCCGATATAGTGACTCTTCTCGTTGTTCTGAATAGCTTAAAATACCGTAGCTGTAAGGTGTGTCTATGGCATAAAATGGATAAGTAAGCTCAAGTAAATGACGCTTACCATCGCTGTTATCGGCATACTCTATGCGACCACGGTAGCGGCTAGAAAAAATATTAGGATCGTCGTAAACAAATAAGTAACCGCTGCGGTCGCTGTCGGTTGTGCGAGAAAAAGACAATCTTTTTCCCCAGCCAAACAAGTTTGATTCTCTAAAACCAATACTCGATTTATTTTCTCCACCGCTGCGGCTAAAGTTTATTTCTGGCAAGAGCGTCCATAAATCACGGGTAATTACTTTAACATCTATATCGCCATCACAGTTTTCTGTTGCGCTAATTTGTGCGTCGTAAAGGTAGTTTTCTTTTCGCAGCAGGCGCTCCGATTCAGAAAGTTTTTTAGCATCGTAAAGGTCGCCAGAGTTAAAAAGCAGTAGGTTTTTGATTACTTCAGGTTCGGTTTGAATGTGCGCGCGGTTAGCAAATCTAAACAGTGCGTTATTTTCTTCTTCCAGCGCAGTATTAAATACATTGAGTTGTTCTAGCGTAATAGTGGCTATTCTAGCATTTGGTTTTGTAGCAAACAGTAGCGTTTCATCGCTGAGTTGGCGACGTAATTTTTCTTCACTCAAATGTATTGATGATTCAAGCGGGCAGGTACCTGTGTTTGTAGGAAATGGCTCTGCATAAGCATTAGACATTAATAGACACAGAACAATAACCCCAACACAACAGGGTGAAAACCACGTATTACTGATCATTTAACCCCTTATTTACTGCGTAGTAAACTACACCCGTAATATTAGCTTACATCATTGTTATTTAAATGTAAGTAAAAAGCATAGGGGTTAAAAAATAATTAATTTAGTTTATTAAAAACTATTTGTTTAAAAGAGCCGTTTAGGTGTTAACTATTGCCCGATTATAAAAACAGTTTATTCATCCATCGCTAAATCGGGTTAATTTAAATAAAAAGCCAACGCGGCTAATAAATATTCTGCTTCAGGCCCTTCGCCGTTAATCCAAATACTTTGACTGTAATGCTCGTAATTTAAATTAAACGTTTGTTGGCTATAAGAAAAGCGCACCTGATGCCTATCGGCTCCCGCCGAATACTCGCTAATAGCGATATCGTCTGAATGTAGGAATAATGTACTCCACAGCTCAAAGTCTTCATCGTGAGGTGGCTCTGTTGGGGTAATGATGATGCATTGGTGTGTGTGGTCGTAATCTATTTTGCTCATATTATGCTTATTGTGTGGCTAAGTAGTTGCGAATTGCTGTTAAAAAAGCACCGCCATATTTATTTAATTTGGTAAAACCAACCCCCGACACTTTTAAAAATTCACTGTCGTTGGTAGGCATGAGCTGCGCCATTTCGGCTAACGTTTTATCGTTAAATACCACATACGGTGGCACATCGTCGGCATCGGCTAGCTCTTTGCGTAATGAACGCAAGCGAGCGAATAGTTTTTTATCGTAATTAAATTGCGCGAGCTTATCTTGGTATACGTGTTTTGCTTGTAATCGAGGCTCAGCTAATTGCAGTGCATATTCGCTTTTTAATATAGCGCGGGCGGCTTCGGTTAATCGCAACGAAGCGCCTTGCGTTATATCTTGGCTTAGTAACCCTTGGTGAATGAGTTGGCGTAAAATACTCAGCCAAAACTCACTACTTCTGTCTTTACCAATACCATAGGTGCTCAACTGGTGATGATTGTTATCGCGAATACGACTCGTGTTGGCACCGCGTAATAGTTCTACAATGTACCCTAAACCAAATCGCTGCTCAGCTCTGTATACACACGAAAGTGCTTGCTGGGCAACAAGCGTTCCGTCAAAGCTTTTAGGTGGATTTAAGCAAATATCGCAGTTACCACATTGTTCTCGTTGGTATTCACTAAAGTAGTTAAGCAGTATCTGACGACGACACGTTTGCGCCTCAGCAAAGCTTGCCATAGCATTAAAGCGTTGCTCTTCTACTCTTCGACGTTGTTCATCGTCAATGTCTTCAAAAAATCGCCTTACACGGCCTATATCGGCAGGATCAAAGTACATGATTGCTTCTGCGGCTAAGCCGTCGCGTCCTGCTCTGCCTGTTTCTTGATAGTACGCTTCTATGCTTTTAGGTATGTCGTAATGCAGTACAAAGCGTACATTGGGTTTGTTTATACCCATACCAAAAGCCACAGTAGCAACGACTATTTGGATATCATCACGGGCAAACCCTGTTTGCACAAACTGGCGTTGCTCATTGCTCATCCCTGCATGGTAAGCGGCTGCATTAAGGCCTGCATCGGCCAGCTTTTCTGCTATGTCGTCAACACGCTTTCGACTAGTGCAATAAATAATGCCACTTTGGTTTTTTTGTTCTTTTAGGTAGCGCAACAGTTGCACCATAGGTCTAAATTTTTCTTCTATGGTGTAACGAATATTAGGTCTGTCGAAACTGCCAGTGTGAATGTAAGGCTGCTGAAGTTTTAACTGTTCAACAATATCAAAGCGTGTGGCTTTATCTGCGGTGGCGGTCAGGGCCATCATAGGCACGTGAGCAAAACGCTGCTTAAGTTCGTTTAAGCGAAAATAATGCGGCCTAAAATCATGCCCCCAATGCGACACACAATGCGCTTCGTCAATGGCAAATAAGCTTATTTTTAAATGCGATAATCGCTCTAAAAAGTCACGTTGTAATACTTTCTCTGGGGCTACATATAATAGTTTAATAAGCCCTTGGTGAAGTTGCTGATAAACTGACTGCTGTTCTTCGCGTGCTAGGCTGTTATTCACATAAGCCGCTTTTACACCTAAAGCTTGAAGCTGCGCAACTTGATCTTGCATAAGTGAAATAAGTGGTGAGATAACAATAGTAACCCCTTCAAGAACTAATGCCGGAATTTGATAACACACAGATTTCCCGCCACCAGTGGGTAGCAAAACAAGTGTGTCCTGACCATTTAAAGCGGCATCAATAACGGCTTTTTGGCCATCTCGAAATTCGCTGTAACCAAACACTTGTTTGAGGACAGTCTCGGGTTTTCGCACTAACGTGCTTGAAGGAAGCGTAGATGTATTCATTGGCGGGTATTTTAGTGTTTTTTTTATAAGATGTCTTTAGCTTTACGCTCGTAGTTTTACACAAGGTATGTTTTACTCGTTGTACCTATTAATTTCAGAGAATAATAATGAATAAAGAAATGTTAATTGAACAAGTGGGTGCGCTATTTGTAAATGGCATGCCGTTTAATCAATTTTTAAATATATCGGTAGAATCACTTAGCCCAGAACAAGCTAAAATTACATTTCCCTGGCAGGATGTTTTTATAGGTAACCCAGCTCAAAAAATTCTTCATGGTGGGATTATTTCAGCCGTACTTGATAACGTAGGCGGCATGCTTGCAGCGGCCAGTGTGATAGACAAGCTAACCGATTTAGATATGAACAGTGTGCAAAAAAAATTAGCAACACTTGGCACTATTGATTTACGCACTGATTATTTGCGCCCGGGAAAAGGGGATGTGTTTACCGCCAGTGCCACGCTTATTCGTTCAGGTAATAAAGTGTGCGTGTGCAGAATGGAATTACATAACGAGCAATCAGTGCAAATAGCTTTTGGAACAGGCACGTATTTAGTTGGATAAAATCTGTTAGGCGAGTAAACTGGCGACCTTTTAAATCACTAAGTGTTTACTATGCCAATTGTTACCGAGCAGCGTAAAGGCGCAATTTTTGCTTGTCTTGCTTTTGTTATGTGGGGTCTTGCCCCCATTTATTTCAAGTTAATCCAACATGTGACCGCATTTGAAATCTTAATGCATCGTGTGGTGTGGTCAGTCGTATTTTTAATTTTAGTGGTGAGTGTTTTAAAGTACTGGCGTAAAATTAAGCACATTATAATACAGCCTAAGCTGATGCTAATGTTAGTTATTACCTCTGGTTTACTTGGTTTTAACTGGGGTTTATTTATATGGGCGATTAACAATAACCATATGCTTGATGCAAGTTTAGGTTATTACATAAATCCGCTTTTAAATGTTTTGTTAGGCATGCTTTTTTTAGGTGAGCGCCTCCGAAAATTTCAAGGGGTTGCTGTTGGGTTGGCATTCTCTGGGGTGATACTTCAATTAGTAAGCTTTGGCTCGTTTCCTGTGGTGGCATTTTCACTTGCTATATCGTTTGCACTGTATGGCCTATTACGAAAAAAGCTGCCTGTTGAGGCGTTACCCGGTATATTACTCGAGGCATTAATATTATTGCCAGTAGCACTGGTTTACTGGTGGATGATGACACCTTCTGCTACATCAAGTTTGCCTAATAACGATTGGCTTACCAACTTATTACTTATAAGCGCAGGCATTGTTACCACACTACCGCTGCTTTGCTTTACAGGTGCGGCTAAACGCCTGCAATATACAACCCTTGGCTTTTTCCAATACATTGGGCCTAGTTTAATGTTTATACTTGCTGTGGTGTTTTACGATGAGGTATTTGATACTGAAAGGCTTATTACCTTTGCGTGTATTTGGAGTGCACTGGCTATTTTTAGTTGGGATTCTTACCATCAATCACGTAAGCGTAAAAAAGCGGCCATTACAGCCGCCGAAATTGCTTAAATTTTAGTTTAACTGACTACCTTATTTCGGCCGGATTCTTTCGCCTCGTAAAGTTTTTGGTCGGCCTGTTTTAATAACGTATCCATTTGATAAACAGGCCCTGTAGAAAAGCCTATTGAAATAGTCAGTTTTATTTTGTCTTTACTAAATTCTTGGCTGTTATTCTCTACAAAATACCTAAACCCTTCGAGTCGTTTAAGCGCTTCTTGCGGGGTTTCATCTGCAAAATAAACAGCAAATTCTTCGCCACCTAAACGCGCAACTAAATATTTTTCAAAGTATTTTTTAAGGCAGATAGCCAGCCCTTTTAAAACCTGGTCGCCTGCATCATGGCCATAAGTGTCGTTAATAGATTTAAAGTGATCTATATCAATCATGGCCAGCGCGCCGTTTACCTTTTTGAGACTGAGCTCTTTAAGAGAGTTATTTGCTTGCTCAAAGAAATAACGACGATTAGGGAGGTCAGTTAGGTAATCTGTGTTGGCTTGGCGTTTTATTGTCGCTATTTGTTCAAGCATGCCAACGTTTTGGCTTAGCCTGCAATAAAACTCTTCGTTATTAAACGGTTTATGCAGGTAATCGTTTGCACCATTTTTTAGGAATAAGCTTGATAGCTCAGATGAATCAGCGCCAGAAATACCAATAATTGCCTTTTCATCGTTACTGTAAATTCTGCGAATTTCGCTACACAACTCATCGCCGTTCATATTGGGCATTTCGTTGTCGGTAATGATCACTGAGATATCGGGTGAGTTAGCAAGAACTTCTAGTGCTTTTTTTCCATCTTCAGCTTCAGATACTTGATATTTGTGACGTAACAATAAGCTCACAACATAGTGGCGGGTAGATATAGAGTCATCAACAACTAGTACTTTTACATTTTCATTGCGAGGTAAACGTTTTAACTGTTTTTCAAGATATTGATAGGCCTGTTTATTTTCTTTTATTATATAGTCAATAATAGGGTACTTTTCTACCATGTTACGCGTTTTTTTATCTATATTTCCCGTCATAACAATGGTAGGAATTTCAGCGTCAACGGTGCAGGTAATCGCTTCACCCATTGGTGCGTCAGGCAAAATAAAATCAACAACCGCACAAAAATAATCGTTTTGACTAATCAATACTTTTGTTTGTGCTAACGTTTCTGCTACATCTACCTCGTAGCCTACCTTTAGCGCTATGTGTTTTTGCACAAGCGCTATAGCAGGTGTATCTTCAACTATTAATATCTTTCGCTTCACGGAACACCTAAATCATATTATGCAAAAATGCTGCTTAATACATGTTGTAACCGTAAAAGCGCCAAAAAGCAAATTGGTTACGTGTTTATAAGCTGTCAGATTCTGAATAACTTTCATGATTTATTGGCGCAGGGCTCGATATTTTAGAGCGCCCAAACAAGGTATGAAACTTCGTTTTACACGTCGTAAGCTTTAGGTATTTTAGCCATGCTCGCTCAATCGGATTAGTTGGTTCTTGTGAGCCAGTTACTACGGCTACAAAATTTTCTTGGTGCTCATTTTGTGGTTCAATCGTCTTACTATATAAACCTTTTAAAACAATGCCATGTTGTTCTAGTATACTGGCTTCTAATAAGGTGAAATTTCCGCTGCGGCTAAAACCACGTGGAAAATTTTGATCATCATAAAATTGACGTTGGCTAACAAATGCTTGGCGTAGTAATGAAATGTTAATGCTCATAGCTATATCCTCATACCCTATTAATTAGTTGGAGTATGATGCAAGTTTGGCAATTTTTTAAACAAGTTATTTTTATCGTGAGGATAAAAAAGTGGATATCGATTTATTAAAAACATTTGTTGAAGTAGTGCGCACGCGTCATTTCGGTAAAGCCGCAGAAAACCTATATATAACGCAGTCGGCGGTAAGCTTTCGTATTCGCCAATTAGAGCAAGGACTTGGCGTTAATTTATTTATTCGCCAGCGTAATAATATTCAATTAACAGCGCCTGGTGAGCGGTTATTACCTCACGCGCAAATGATCATAACCGGTATGCAGCGCGCGAAGGTAGATGTGGCCCTTGCCGACAACATGCATAAACAAATTAGCTTAGCGGGCACCCCTAATATCTGGGATGCTTTTTTGCAGTTTGGTATTACTAATATCGTGTCGGCTATGCCGGGAGTGTCTTTGGTGGCTGAAGTTAAAGCCCAACAAGAAAGTACGCGATTATTGCTTGAGCGCACGCTTGATTTGGCCATTTTATTCGATCCACCAAAAGTGGATGAGTTAGTTGTTGAGCGTATTTGTGAACTACCTATTATTCCTGTGAGTGGGTATGACACGGCAACAAACGAGAATTTTTTTGATAATCAGTACGTGTATGTTGACTGGGGGACGACATTTTCGCTTTGGCATGCACGCCAGTTTACCGGTAAAACCCCTCCTTACTTTAGAACAAGCACCGGCCGAATTGCACTCGATTTAATTTTGCAATGTGGTGGCAGTGCATTTATTCCTCATGTTTTAGTAGAGCAACATTTAGAAAATGGTGAATTATTTCATGTAAAAAACGTAGAAAATACGTCAAGAGATATATTTGTAGCCTACCATAGAGATAACGAGCAAAAGGAACTAATAGAAACACTAATAAATTTACTTCCTACTATTGAGCTTAACGCTTAAACGTTGGAGGTTAAGTGGGTACATATTTGCTTGATTAGTGTTCGTGTCCTTTTGATTTCAAAAATAATGCAGTTTTATTAACTTTAAAAGTCAAAAATATTTCATTTGTAATATTTCTGTCATTTAGTGGTGACAAACTGCAGTCGTTTTAAAAATTAGTCTTTTGTGATTATCGAGGAAATAACATGAAATTTGTAAAATCGAGCTTATGTGTCGCTTTGCTAAGTGGTTTATCTTTTAATGTACTTGCAGACGTGGATGTTTACGGTAAAGCAAATGTAACTGTGCAGTCTACAGATGACGGTGAAGGGTCGTTTACTGAAATTAAAAGTAACGCATCTCGCTTTGGTCTTAAAGGTTCTGAAAAAATTACCGATGGCTTAGAAGCAGTTTATAAGTTTGAGTTTCAAGTTGATGTAACTGATGCAGACTCAAAAGGCGACGACGATAATATTTCTGCGCGTAACCAATACGTTGGTGTTAAAGGCTCATTTGGTCAGGTAGTAGTGGGTCGTAACGACACGGCGTTTAAACAAGCGCAAGGTAAACTCGATTTATTTAATGACCTTGAAGGCGATATTAAAAACGTATTCAAAGGTGAAAACCGTTTAGGTGATTCAATTTCTTATGCGTCAAACTCATACGAAGGCTTTAAAGTACTTGCTACTTTTATTGCTGAAGATGATGTAGATGCAGATAACGGTTATTCAATGGCTGTAACATACGGTGATTCAGCGCTTAAAAAGAGTGCAATTTATGCCTCAATTGCAGCTGACAGCGAAGTAAACGGTTATGATGTAGTGCGCGCATCAATCCAGGGTAAAGTTGAAGACTTTAAACTAGGTGCTATGTACCAAACTCAAGAAAAAGTAGACGGTTCAGCTGAAGGTGACGGTTACTTATTAAATGCGGCATACAGCATGGGTAAAAATACATTTAAGGTTCAGTATCAGGCAATGGACTTTGACGATAGCGATGATAAAACAGCTATTTCGGTTGGTGTTGATCACAAGCTTAACAAAAACATTAAAGTATTTGGCTTTTACTCAAGCTTTGATATGGACAACAACGTAGACCAAGATTACTTAGGTTTAGGTATGGAATATAAGTTTTAACGGCAGGACGTGTTGAACTTTGGTGGTTGAATTTCCAGCAGTATGTTTGGTTTTTAGGCAAGGCAGAGCCTGTGCAATGTGGTTATTCCCCATAAATAGGCGATAACGTAGCATAAATACCAAACATGCGCTGCCCTCTGGGTTCTTTCTAGGGACTATTAACTCTTTGTTGCTCGGTTTTTACTTAGCCCACTAGGTTACAAACCTCGCGCCGCGATTTAATCGCCCCTAGATTGAACAAATTTAAATCCACAAAGGTCAACACGCCCTAGTTAAAACACTCCCTTTTTAACCGCGCTGTTATTAGCGCGGTTTTTTTGCTTTAAATTATTTACTTACCCGCCCATAATAGAGCTTCATTTGGAATGAGGTGCAATTCCTCAACTGTTCCCGCAACTGTAATTAGCACTTTGCTTTAAGTCAGATACAAATCAATTTTTAATGAGCGGGCCTACTCATGCTAATTTTAATGTACTCCTTTTTGGTCGTTGCATTACAAGTGGGTACTCGTGTCTAGGACAGAGTATTGCAAACTAAAGCACCATTATTAAACGTTCAAAACCTTTCGTGGGGAATAGCAAATAAATCTATTCTCAAACATATTAATGTGCAAATACCTGCAGGTAAATTTGTTGGCTTAATAGGGCCCAATGGTGCAGGTAAATCGAGTTTAATGCGTTGTTTATATCGTTTTAATAAGCCAAGCGAAGGGGTTGTAAAGTTTAATAACCGAGATATTTGGCAGCTCAAAAGTGACGAATATGCAAAGTGCGTTGCTGTTGTTTTGCAAGAAGCACCATCGCATTTTAACTTGTCGTTATTTGATGTTGTGGCGCTTGGCCTCACTCCTCATAAATCGTTATTTAGCTCTACATCGCAAAGCGAAAAAACACAGATCACTAAAGCTATAAAAACGGTAGGGCTTGAGCAGCACACCAATCAAAATTTTGAATCGCTCTCTGGAGGAGAAAAACAACGCGCACTCATTGCACGTGCTATTGTTCAGCAACCTCAACTGTTAATAATGGATGAACCCACTAGCCACCTTGATGTTAAGTACCAAATACAGGTTATGGAACTGGCAAAGTCTCTAGGTGTTACGGTGTTTGCTTCATTTCATGATCTTAATTTAGCTGCGGCTCTTTGCGATGAGCTCGTAGTCATTAAAAACGGAGAAATAACGCATACCGGTTCGCCCGCAGAGGTACTCACTGAGCACATGCTTGATGATGTATTTGGTGTATGCGCACAGATAAATAGCCACCCACAAGAACCTCAGCTTGGCAAAAGCACACCTCATATTACTTATTTTTATGGTTATAAATAACATGCTGGCCTCTCGATTTCGCCATTCTGCGGCGCTATTTATGTTTATTGTCATTGCTACAGTAAGTCTATTTTTAGCATTGAGCTTTGGCGCAACAGACACGTCAATAAACGATGTATTTAACAGTCTTGTGCATTTTAATGATTCGTCACTGACCAGTCGTATTATTTTTGAATTAAGAGTGCCGCGCACATTATTGGCGTTTTTGGCCGGTGCAGGTTTAGCTATTGCGGGGCTAATTTTACAAACTGTGACACGTAATCCATTAGCCGATCCCTATTTATTTGGTATATCGTCAGGTGCTTCGTTTGGTGTAGTTATCCTTATGGCATTTGTGGGTATTAGCGCGGGCGTTGCCCTTTCTGCGGCGGCGCTACTAGGTAGTTTATTAGCAATGAGCTTGCTTATATTAATAGCCACAAGGCAACAAGGTGGGCAGGTTGAATCGATGTTGTTAGCTGGTGTTGCACTCTCATTTTTATTTAGTGCATTTACTAGTTTGTTACTTTATTGGAGTGAGCCGCAAGCCGTTGCCGCTATTTTATTTTGGACCTTGGGTAGTTTTGCACGTGCGCAGTGGGCAACACTATGGATACCATTTTTAGTGATTACATTGTGTACCTGCGTAATGATTAGCTTTAGGCGCCAACTTAATGCCATGTTATTAGGTGATGAAAGTGCCATAACTCTTGGTGTTAAAGTGAAACGATTTAGGTTACTGATGCTAATTTTAAGCTCATTAATAACCGCTGTGCTGGTGGCAATGTGTGGTGGTATTGGTTTTGTTGGGTTAATGGTGCCACACATTGTGCGCTTTTTTATCTCGCAGGGAACCGTCGCAGGGCTATTAATAACAAGCTCAGCAGGAGGCACATTTATGGTATGGGTCGATGTACTGTCACGTTCTTTACTACAAAATCAAGAGCTGCCTGTTGGGGTGATCACGGCCGCTGTGGGAAGTGCGTTTTTCTTAAGTTTACTCTTTTTTAGAAAATCGAAGGTATAGCCATGAAAACGCTTATGATACAAGGCACGACCTCTGATGCAGGAAAAAGCACCCTGGTGGCTGCGCTTTGTCGAGTATTTGCAAATCAAGGCATAAAAGTCGCACCGTTTAAACCACAAAATATGGCACTTAATAGCGCAGTGACAAACGACGGTGGCGAAATTGGCCGAGCACAAGCTTTGCAAGCTATTGCTGCTAGAGTCGAGCCCGAAACTGACTTTAATCCCATATTACTTAAACCCAATAGCGACACTGGCGCGCAAGTTATTATTCATGGTAAAGCGATTAGCAACATGGAAGCGGGTAAATACCACGATTATAAAAAAGTCGCTATGGATGCCGTCATTACATCACACGAGCGTTTAGCAAAACGGTTTGAGTTGTTATTGGTGGAAGGTGCGGGAAGCCCCGCTGAGATAAATTTGCGTGAAAACGACATCGCTAACATGGGCTACGCTGAAAAAGTAGACTGCCCGGTGATCATCATTGCCGATATAGATAAAGGTGGTGTATTTGCTCATTTAGTGGGGACATTGGCATTACTTAGCGAGTCAGAGCAAGCACGTGTAAAAGGGTTTGTAATTAACCGTTTTAGAGGAGATATAAGTTTACTGCAAGGAGGGCTTGATTGGTTAGAGAACTATACAAATAAGCCTGTTTTAGGTGTACTGCCATACCTCCACGATTTGACTCTCGACGCGGAGGACGCTGTTGCAATAGGCAATAACGTCACCCATGCAACTATCAATATTGCAATATTATTAGTGCCACATATTAGTAACCATACCGATTTTGACGCACTGCGTTTACACCCAAATATTAATGTTAATTATGTACGCCATACGCAGGTAATTCCTGATGTTGATCTTATTATTTTACCAGGCAGTAAAAACGTACTTGGCGATTTAACTTTCTTAATAAATGAAGGGTGGGATAGGCAAATAAAACGCCACTTACGCTATGGGGGTAAAGTGCTTGGAATTTGTGGTGGCATGCAAATGCTGGGTAATATTATCCACGATCCAGAGGGGGTTGAGTCGTCATTAAAAAGGGTGAATGGGTTGGCCTTATGTGATTTTGAAACCACACTGAGCGCGCAAAAAGTACTTTCTAAATTATCAGCGACGATGCAGTTAAATGATTTACAAACACCGTGTAGTGGCTACGAAATACATGCAGGTATTAGCAAAGGGGCCGCGCTTAATAAGCCATTTTTAACTTTTAATGAGCATCCAAATGGATTTAAAACGGATGGTTTTATAAGTGACGATAACGCAATTGCGGGCACTTATTTACACGGTTTATTTGATGAGCCCAACGCCACTATGGAAATTTTAAAGTGGGTAAAACCAACTTTACAGCTTGACCCAATAAGTATTGATACACACCGCGAACAGCAGTTAGCGCGTTTAGCAACTATGTGCGAAACACATTTAGATATAGCGCAAATTATCTCGATTTATAAAGGACACAATAATGACTGAACAGACAAACGACAAGCATAAACAGCGCCAGCAAAAAGTAAAAGAACACGTAGATGCCCGTGTTGAAGCTGCGCAAGAGGTTAAAGGTATTTTTCAAGTCATTACTGGTAATGGGAAAGGTAAATCGACCTCTGGTTTTGGTGTGGTAGCACGCTGTGTAGGCCATGGTCAAAAAGCCGCTGTGTGTCAATTTATAAAAGGGACATGGGAATGTGGTGAGCGTAATTTATTACAAGGCGCAGGTGTTGAATTTGCTGTAATGAATACTGGTTTTACGTGGGATACACAAAATAAAGAGGCTGATACTTTAGCAGCGCAAGCAACATGGCAAGAAGCAAAGCGTATGCTTGCCGACAGCAGTATTAACTTAGTACTACTTGATGAACTCACTTACATGGTGACTTATGGCTACATCGACTTAGACGAAGTAGTGAGCGCACTTAATAATCGCCCGGCTATGCAATCGGTTATTATCACAGGGCGCGCAGCGCACAGAACATTGACTGACCTTGCCGATACAGTGAGCGAAGTGCGCAATGTAAAACACGCATTCGATTCAGGTGTAAAAGCACTAGAAGGGTTTGATTACTAGTGATTAAATTGCTTTTTATAGGGTTAATGCTGTTTAGTTTACAGAGCAATGCAGTGGCGAACGCAGAGCCTGAGCCTAAAAAACTACGTATAGTTGCACTTGCCCCACACATAGTTGAAAACCTATTTGCTATTGGTGCAGGTAGCGATATTGTGGGTACCGTTGACTATGCTGATTACCCACATGAAGCAAAAAATATAGCTCGCATTGGCGGGTACTATGGCATTTCTCTTGAGAAATTATTAGCTTTAAAACCTGATTTAGTGATTGCCTGGAAAAGCGGAAATCAACAGGAAGATATAGCACAAATAGAGCGCTTGGGTATCAAAGTGCATTTAAGCAACCCTACAAGCATAGAAGGCGTGCAAACTGAACTACTCACTCTTGGTAAATTAACAGGGTACGAAAAGCAAAGCCAACAGGTTGCCAAAGTGTTTAAGCACAAGTTAACCGCTATTATAAAAAACCAGCAAGGGAAGCTGCCTATATCTGGTTTTTATCAGTTATGGGCCGAGCCAATGATGACCATCAGTGAAAGCACATGGATTGGTCAATTAGTAAGTACCTGTCATGTAAATAATGTATTTGCTAATAGCACGACCCAGTACCCACAAATCAGCATTGAAAATGTCATTGTTACTAAGCCTCAGGTGATTATTATTCCTGACGAAAAGTCTAATACCCCGCAGCCAAATGTTAATTGGAAGGCATGGCCAGAAGTGCCTGCGGTTAAAAATAATCAGTTTATTCGCGTTAACGCCGATTTACTTCACCGTTTTACACCGCGTATGCTAGATGGACTGGCGGATATGTGTGATAAAATAGACGCGTCACGAAAACAAATAAAGAGTATGTAATGAGCGACTGGGATACATTTATACACAACGAGTTACAGCAACCTTATATGCAGAAAACCTTAAACGCAGTCGAAAACCGCCGAGCGCAAGGTGTTGCTGTTTATCCCCCTGAATCGCTCGTATTTAATGCGTTTAATGTCACGCCTCTAAACGATATTCGTGTGGTCATTTTAGGGCAAGACCCTTACCACGGTGAAGGGCAAGCTCACGGGTTATGTTTTTCTGTTCTGCCAGAGGTAAAAAAATTACCACCCTCGCTTAAAAATATGTACAAAGAGCTGGCTACAGATATTGAGGGTTTTGTTATACCTGAACATGGTTACTTGCAAACCTGGGCGGAGCAAGGCGTATTTTTACTAAATACTGTTTTAACGGTAGAGCAAGGACAAGCACATTCGCATAAGCATTTAGGCTGGGAGCAATTTACCGATAATGTTATTGCTCATATTAACGCGAACTGTGATGGGGTTGTGTTTATTTTGTGGGGAGCGCATGCGCAAAAAAAAGGAAAAGGCATAGATAGCACTCGCCACTCTATTTTGAGTGGTCCGCATCCGTCGCCGCTGTCGGCTCATCGAGGCTTTTTTGGTTGTAAGCACTTTTCGCGAACTAACGAACTACTGTTAGCGCAAGGTAAAAAGCCCATAAATTGGCAGGTTTAGTTAAATAAGTTTGAACATTAAAAAAGCCCTCATAAATGAGGGCTTTTGTGTAATTGGTGGGTATAGAAATTAAAAATCTAGCTCATCAATTGCAATTGTGTCTGCAAAGTAATCAAATTCCTCTAATTCTTTACGTAGACGTTGTTTATCTTTTATTGCTTCTATTTCGCGCCATTTTCTTTTTTTGTTCTTCTGAGAGGTTTTTCTTTTTTCATCAGGACCTTCTAGTATCTCTAATATATCGTTTAGGCTATCCATGAACTTCTCCTATTGATTTTATTGACCTCAAGAGTACCTATACCACAGGCCTAGCTAAAATAGAATAAAAAAGTGACAGAGATGTTACAAAATTGTGATGGTTAAATGAAGGTTTATACCAGTAAAGTATTGTTTTTAAATATGAACACGTGAAATACAGTTTACGAAAAATTTAAGCCGATGAGAGTTATTTTTCTATAGATAAAAGATGTGAGGGAGGTGGGTTTATTCGCCCGTTTTTTACAGACATAAAAAAACGCCATAAATAATACGGCGCTTTTTTATTTTTTTACAGCAAATTACATTGCCTTGAAGCGTTCTTCTAATTGCTCTTGTGCTTGTGCAAATGAACGAATACCTTCAGCTAGCTTTTCAGTGGCCATTGCGTCTTGGTTATGTAACCAACGGAATTGCGCTTCTGTAAGCGGCTCAGGTTTTGGCTCTTTAGGAATATCACTTTCTAGTAAATATTCTTGTGCGCCTTCAAGGTTAGCTAAGTCTTCTAAAAGGTTAGGGCTAATAGTTAGCTTGTCACAACCTGTAAGAGCAATAATTTCACCCGTGTTACGGAAACTTGCACCCATAACCACTGTTTTGTAATCATGGCGTTTGTAAAACTCAAAAATGCTGCGTACTGATTGCACACCAGGATCTTGTAGTGGATCCGTTGGTTTTTCCATACCGTTGGCAACGTGCCAATCTAAAATACGGCCAACAAATGGCGAGATTAGAAATACATTTGCATCAGCACATGCACGGGCTTGGGCGTCGCTAAATAATAAAGTAAGGTTACATTTAGTCCCTTCTTTTTCTAACTGCTCAGCGGCTTTAATACCTTCCCATGTAGACGCAACTTTAATTAAAATTTTGTCTTTGCTTACACCTTCTTTTTCGTAAAGGCTAAGTAGAGTGTGTGCTTTAGCAATGGTTGCTTGAGTATCAAACGATAAACGGGCATCTACTTCTGTAGAAATATAACCTGGTACAATTTCACTAATTTCTTTACCAAGTAATACAGCAAAATAGTCACATGCAAGTTCTAGTTGTTTAGCTGGCTCTTGCTCGGTTTCTTTTGCATAGCTCCAAGCTTTATCTAGGTAAGGCTTATAAGCTTCAATCTCGCTCGCTTTTAATAAAAGCGACGGGTTTGTGGTTGCATCTTCTGGTTGATGCTTTTTGATCGCTTCAATATCGCCAGTGTCGGCTACGATAGATGAATGTTGTTTTAGCCTTTGTAGAGCTGAAGTCATTTGCTTTCCTCATTCCAAGCAAGTTAAAAGAATAATCTACCCTTAATATATAACATCCATACTGCAACAGTGTGACAATGCTTGATAGGTCTTATGTCCTTATCAATTAAAAAACGGCAATGTATGAATTTTTAAGGGAGGATTTATTTAAACAAAACGTGCTTTTCGTTTCATTTAATGTTGAAATTGACATTAAATAATTTACAAGTCAATAGCTAACTATGATCACTGTTATTTCACCTGCAAAAAATCTTGATTACGACACGCCACCGGCAACCGATAAGTTCACTCAGCCTGAATTACTCGAGCATAGCGAGGAACTCATGAAAGTATGCCGTGAACTAACACCTGCGCAAATTGGCAGTTTAATGAAAATTAGCGACAAGCTTTCAGGCCTTAACGCAGCGCGTTTAAGCGAATGGTCGCAACCTTTTACCTCTGATAACGCCAAGCAAGCCGCGCTTGCTTTTAATGGTGACGTATACGGTGGGTTAGAGGCGAGCACGTTAACTGCAAGTGACCTTGATTATGCGCAAAGCCATTTGCGTATATTATCTGGATTATATGGTTTATTAAAACCGCTTGATTTAATGCAAGCGTACCGACTAGAAATGGGCACTAAGCTTGAAAACTCGCGAGGTAAAAACCTGTATGAGTTTTGGGGCAGTATTATTGCTGACAAACTAAACGAAGTAATAAAAGCACAAGATGCACAATATCTCGTTAACCTAGCTTCAAACGAATACTTCAAAGCGGTAGATAAAAAAGCGCTTAACGCGCAAATTATTACGCCGCACTTTAAAGACTGTAAAAATGGGCAATATAAGGTCATTAGTTTCTACGCTAAAAAAGCGCGTGGCATGATGGCGCGTTACATTATAGAAAACCAAGTAACGCAGTTAAGTCAGCTAAAAGAATTTACCGTTGCAGGTTATTACTTTAGCGCTGAGACAACAACTAAAGAGTTAGAGCCTGTATTTATGCGCGACGAACAAAGCTAACGTGTTAAATACAGCTAAACATATATTTAAAAAGCCATGCAATGCATGGCTTTTTATATGCTGGCGCTAAACTTGCACCTATGAGTAAAGTATTCACATTATTATTTACTCATAGGTGCACAAAAATGATCAGCATACCCTCGATAACAGAAGCCGAAAAACTTATCGAAGAAAAACTCGGCGGTTGGTTTGATGTTGTTATAAGTCACATCCCTAATTTTATAGTGGCGGTTATTATTGCCATTATATTTTCAATGCTAGCGCGCTTTGCTGGCAACCTAATGAAAAACATTTTGCGCCGTTCACTCGACTCACAACAAATAGCCGATTTAATGGCCTCTATATTTAAGGTTATTGTACTGTGTGTTGGGGTGTTTATAGCGCTGGATTTTGTGGGGTTAAAAGGTACGGTTACCTCTTTATTAGCCGGTGCGGGTATTGTTGGTTTAGCCATAGGTTTTGCGTTTCAAGATATGACCGAAAACTTGATTGCGGGTATCGCAATGGGTATACGCAAACCCTTTAAAACAGGAGACGTAATAGAAACCGACGATGTGTTTGGTTCAGTACACTCAATAAACCTGCGCAACACGCTAATAGAAAGCTTTTACGGGCAGTTAATCTTAGTACCTAACAAGGTATTATTTAGAAATGTGTTAAAAAACTACACCACACTCGGGGTTAGACGCATAGAAGTACCGGTAGGCATTTCGTATGGTGACGACATTGAAAAAGCGAAAGAAGTTATTGTAGATAAGATTAACGATTTGGACTTTGTTATTCGTAAAAACGAAACCGATGTTTATGCCGAAGGCTTTGGTGACAGTAGCATTAATTTATTGGTGTGGTTTTGGATTAAATACCCAGGTGAACCAGACTTTATGACAGTGCGCCATAAAGGTGTAGTCGCCGTTAAACAAGCGCTGGATGAAGCTGATATTAGTATTCCATTTCCTATTCGTACGCTCGATTTTGGTATTAAAGGCGGTGAAAAACTCGATGCCATGATCAGCGATAAAATAAGCCAGCAATCATCAAATAAAGGCAACGCTAGTGGAGCAGATTCAAGCCAAAACGAATAAATGAGCCATTAATACCATTGGGAATTATTTACTCACTCTTAGCGCACTTTTACATTTATATGTGCGCCGTTAGCTAAAGAAAAAAATGACTTACGAGTCACAACAACTAAATGCAGCTTTATAAAGCTGCATTTTTTTATGGCTACTTAAATGTTTGAGAAGGTGAGAACAACGTTAACTAATTATAAATTTATGTCTACTTACCTTTTGAGATGAAATTGGAAGCGGGCTATGTAATATATCGATAAGGCTAAGGCTATTGTGTAGTTACTTCCCGAAACCGACGATAACGCAGCATAAATATAAAACATGCAGTAACCTTTGAGGTCCCCCCATAGGTTGCTTCTCCTTGTTGCTTAAAGAATAGGTCATAAAGAGCAAGTAGGGCATATGAGCTGTATACGACTTTAAGTTATAAGTACATAGGCGTAGTCATTAAAATAATGCAGAAGTAGGGACCGAGCTTACTGGGTCACAAATCGCGCACCTTAGTTATGTTACGCCTAGATAGAACACGCTTTAATAATGGCAGTTAAACAGGCCTAGCCTTAATATAAATTTATTATTTAAAGGGTAAATTGTTTAGGCAAATATCAGGTTGTAAGGTATGCAATTTACAATTGGTCTTTGGCGGTAAATAAGAGGTAATTAAAGCAAGTTTATTTTTGTAGTTAATGTGAGTTGTAAGTAACTACAGGCACAAAAAAGGCGCAGCATGTGTCGGAGTTGCGCGCTGCGCCTAGGATCAATTGAGTTAATAAAAGTGTGATTTAAATAACACTAATTTTGTTACGAATGATTTTAACCCCATCCATATTTTCTAAAAATTTTTGTGCAAGCGCACGTTCAAAACCTGTTTGCGCTTGACCATGTAATACTACCTCGCCATCTTTAACCTGAACGCGAATATTGCTTAATGCAAAGTTAGGGTTAGTACGAAGTGTGCTGGTAATGGTTTGTTGTAGGTTAGGTTGAGTTGCTACGCTGCTCACTACGGCTAGGTGCGTTGCTGCACTCACTTTGGTAGCACATGCTAACAAAAATAAACAACAAAACGAAACTAAAGCAATAGTTAACTTTAAGCGGTTCATAACTCAATCCTTTTATATCAATTAAAAATTTAGCCAAACCATTAAGTATTCTGGCTATTCTGTCTCTAATAATACAAGTTCAGTGCCATTGTTAATTTATTGAAATATAAGGGTATTTCATTAAGTGGGAATTCAGGTGGGCAATAATTACATTTAAATGGGTAGGTGTTACATGCTCTGGTTACATTTGTAACGCGTATTAAAAAGCCGGCATGCGCCGGCTTTGATAAAAATGCTAAGTTATTTTTTCTTTTTAACTTTCGCTTTTTTCTTCGCTTTCATTTTTACCGGATCTTTACGCTTTTTAGCGGGTGGCTTAGCTTCTTTATGCTGCGGCTCTATGCCTTTAATTACACGACGTTTAAGCTTTTGTTCAATGTAGCGTTCTACTTTGTACAAAATACCAATATCGTGCGCTTCCACTAATGATATAGCGATACCTTTTTTACCTGCACGACCCGTACGGCCAATTCGGTGTACATATACGTCAGCTGTTCGTGGCATGTCAAAGTTAATAACATGGCTAATGTCAGATACGTCAATACCTCGGGCGGCTACATCTGTTGCAATCAATATTTTAGTGCGGCCGCTATGAAAGTTTTCCATTGCTTTCATGCGCTTGTCTTGGGGCATTTCACCACGCAGCCAGGCGGCTTTTACGCCGTTATTAGTTAATTCACCAATGAGTGTTTCTAAACGCTCACGGGTTTTAACAAACACAATAGCTTTACTAACGTCTGGGCCGTTAAGGGTATTGACTAAAAGTTCTAGTTTATGGTGGTAATCATCAGCAAGATGAACCCACTGGTGAATTTTAGCTTTTTCTTTGCGTGACGACTCAGCTTCTAATAGAGCTGGGTCGTTTAATGTGGTTTCTGCAAATCGCTCTACGCTGTCGCCCTCAAGGGTAGCAGAGAACAAAAAGCACTGACGGCGGTTTTTAGCTTCGTCACAAATACGGCTCATTTCTTTTTTGAAACCCATGTCTAGCATGCGGTCGGCTTCATCAATAATAAGCATTTCGACGTGTTCAGCATGAAAGTTTTCAGTTTCAAGGTATTCCATTAATCGCCCTGGAGTGGCAATTAACACGTCGTTATTTTTTTCAAAAATTTCTTTATGCGTTCCGTAGTTAATACCGCCGGTTACTACACCTATTTTCAGGTGCGTACGTTTTGCTAGTAACTCACATTGCTCATGAATTTGATAAGCCAGCTCACGTGTTGGGGTCATTATTAATACGCGAGCAAAACCAGGTTCACGGCGCGGAAAATCCAATAAGTATTGAATAGCAGGAATTAAAAATGCCGCTGTTTTACCTGTGCCAGTTGGCGCAGACGCTAAAATATCACGTCCCTGAAGGGCTTCAGGAATAGCTTGCTGTTGAATACTGGTCGGCGTTTCGTAACCCATTTTATTAATGGCGTCGAGTAATTTGGTATCAAGATCAAATTCAGAAAATTGCATAGAGTGTCTAAAATAGTGGACAATTACGTTGATTATACGCGCTATGCTGCGCTTGGTGAATGAAAAGGTGAAAAAATGTCTGGTTTTGCATTTAAACAATTTAAGGTTGAACACGACCATTGCGCAATGAAGGTTTCAACCGACGGCATTTTGCTTGGCGCGTGGGCAAACTTAACAGATGCAAACACGTTATTAGATATTGGCACAGGCACAGGGTTATTGGCGTTAATGTGTAAGCAGCGCAGGCCAACATTGAGTATTACCGCGATTGAAATAGATAAAAACGCATACAATCAAGCATTACAAAACGTAGCAAATAGTCCGTGGCCAAATATAACTATTCAGCACCAAACTATTCAAAGCTTTAATAGTGATGCTCCCTTTGACGTAATCATTTCTAATCCGCCTTATTTTAATCACAGTCTAAAAGGCAATAATGCTGCCCGAAACACTGCACGCCACACTGATGGTTTAAGCTTTGAGGAGTTAATTAACGCGTTTAGGCAACTAAGTCATTCACAGTCACGATTTTGTTTAATACTGCCAAGCACTGAGGCCGAGGTATTTATTGAACTTGCCGTTAAACATGGACTTTATTTAAATGCACATTGCCAAGTGCAAGCGACACCTAGTAAACCTATAAGCCGCAGTTTAATGACATTTAGCTACCTACAATCACAAACCGACAATTCAACGCTATGCATTAGAGAGTTAAACAACAATTACACCACTGATTACGTTGCTTTGTGTAAGGCGTTTTATTTAAAAATGACGTAACTGTATGGATGATTATCTAATAATAAAGGATAGTTTACCCATAATGCATACGTATTCAGTTGTTATTTAATCAATCTCAAGACTAGTGTTAACCACTTGTAAATAACGAAGAGCATGTTGTTTAGCTCGCCAACATTTGGAAACACACACTATGAAGCTGAATAAAATTGTCACCACCGCCGGTTTAAGCCTAGGTTTGCTTTTACCTAACCTTGCAGCTGCTACACCCACTACGTTTGTTCATTTATTTGAATGGAGTTGGCCCGATGTCGCACAAGAGTGTGAGCAGTTTTTAGGACCAAAAGGGTACGCTGCTGTACAGGTTTCTCCACCTAACGAACATATTACAGGCAACCAATGGTGGACTCGCTATCAACCTGTGAGCTACCAACTGCAAAGCCGAGGCGGTAACCGAACGCAGTTTATAGATATGGTCAACCGTTGTAAAAGTGCAGGGGTCGATATATATGTAGATACCCTAATTAACCACATGGCAGCTGGGAGTGGGAATGGCGTAGCGGGAAGCACGTTTGGGAATAAACAATACCCAATTTATAGCCCACAAGATTTTCACGAAAGCTGCTCAATTAACCCAGAAGATTACGGTAATAACCGTTATCGCGTTCAAAACTGTGAGCTGGTAGGGCTTGCCGACTTAAACACATCTTCAAATTACGTGCAAAATACCATAGCGGCTTATATTAATGACCTTCAAGCTATTGGAGTAAAAGGCTTTAGGTTTGACGCGGCTAAACACGTAGCCGCTAGCGATATTCAAAGCCTTATGGCTAAAATAAACGGCTCGCCGTTGGTTTTTCATGAAGTGATTGATCAGGGAACAGAAGCCGTTGATGCCTCTGAGTATTTAAGTACAGGGCTTGTTACCGAGTTTAAATACAGTACACAACTTGGTAATACATTTAGAAACGGCTCACTTGCGTGGCTAAGTAATTTTGGTGAAGGGTGGGGCTTTATGCCAAGCTCATCGGCGGTCGTATTTGTAGATAATCACGATAACCAGCGCGGGCACGGTGGTGCGGGTAATGTAATTACTTTTGAAGATGGCCGTTTATACGACCTAGCTAACGTATTTATGTTGGCGTATCCGTATGGTTACCCAAAAGTGATGTCGAGTTACGATTTTCATGGTGATACCGATGCAGGCGGGCCAAGTGTTCCCGTTCATAACAATGGTAATTTAGAATGCTTTGCAAGCAATTGGAAGTGTGAACACCGGTGGTCATATATTGCTGGTGGCGTTGATTTTAGAAATAACACCGCCGACAACTGGGCTGTGACAAATTGGTGGGATAACACGAATAATCAGATTTCATTTGGCCGCGGTAGCTCAGGTCATATGGCTATTAACAAAGAAGACTCAACGCTTAATGCTACTGTGCAAACAGACATGGCACCCGGTCAATATTGTAATGTATTAAAAGGTGAATTGTCGGGCGATGCTAAAAGTTGTAGCGGTGAGGTTATAACCGTTAATAATAATGGCACTATTAATTTAAATGTGGCGCCGTGGGACGCCATGGCAATTCATAAAAACGCTAAGTTATCACAAGGGTCGACTTCAACCCCGAATGGTGATTGGCAGCGTACTGTTATTTTTATTAACGCACAAACCCAAAGTGGGCAAGATATGTTTGTACGTGGCGGAATAGATCATACCTATGCCAATACAAATTTAGGAAGAAACTGCCAAACAACCAATGTTGAATGCGCGATGCCTATTCGCCATAACAATTTAAAAAATGCCACTACAAGTCCATGGAAAGCAAACGATAACTTTCTAGATTGGTACGGTATAGAAAGCGGGCAAAGTACGCAAGCAGAGGGGACAGCAGCCGATTGGACTACAAACGTGTGGCCAGATGCGTATGGTACACAAAAAACAGTGGCCAACGACGGTTTTGGCGTTACACCGCTTAATATTTGGGGCGAACACTATTGGATGCTAGATGTAGACATGGATTGCAGCAAAGCAGTAAATGGGTGGTTTGAGGTAAAAGCATTTGTAAAAAATGGCCAAGGTTGGGAAAGCAATATTAACCAAGCCAATACACCCTATGCCAGCACTAACCATGTGGCACAGTGCGGAAAAATTAATATGTTTAAATTTAACAGCTCAAATGTAGATATTCGTAGCTTTTAAACTTATGCGTTAAGTTTAGCCTTGTGCATTACTACTAAAGCCAAACACCTAAGCGTGTTTGGCTTTTTACTGCAACCATTGAGCTTAAGCAGTTAAAGCGTTTCGCCGTACTCGGTCATTATTTGCTCAACCCAAGTCGCAATGCGTTCATCGCTTAGCTCGTACTGGCTGTCTTCATCAAGGGCGAGCCCTACAAACTGTTTGCCATCGGGGGTGAGTGCCTTTGAAGCTTCAAACTCGTAGCTGCTGTCGTTTGGCCAAAGGCCAAGTTGTGTAAATGTTTGTGTGTTTATTTCGTCGTGCAGCATACCCAGAGCGTCTTGAAACCACTGTCCGTAACCTTGCTGGTCGCCCATGCCAAATAATGCAATGGTTTTACCATGTAGGTTTACATCTTTTATGTCGTCCCATTTTGACTCCCAGTCTTCTTGTATTTCGCCAAAGTCCCATGTTGAAATACCAAAGATGATAAAGTCGTACTGCTCTGCATTTTTTAGTGGTTCGTCTTTAATATTGTGAAGGCTGACTATATCGTCACCAATAAGGTCACGAATTTTTTCTGCTGCCATTTCGGTGTAGCACGTAGTAGAGCCAAAAAATAAACCAATTTGCATCGTATTTATCACTGTGTAATTGCCTGATATGATAGGCTCAAGTTTACCGTAAGGTATTTTTAATTGATACCTTAGCAAAGCATGAGAGCATAATGTGACAACGCTATCTGACGATTTTTCAGAAAATAAAAGCAGTATGAGCACCAATAGCGACTACCTAGAAACCTTTTTAGATAGCCTTTATTTAGAGCAAGGTGTAAGCGAAAACACATTAAGTGCTTACCGCAGCGATTTAGATAAGTTTTGCCAGTTTTTAAAAGGCGAAAACTTAATGACGGTAACAGGGCACGACATTGAAAGCTATTTAGCGCACCGGGTCGACTTAGGCCTAAAGCCGCGCAGTACAGCGCGCAGTATCAGTGCGTTAAAACGGTTTTATCAGTATTTTGTACGTGAAAAACTGATTACCGATACACCCATGTTAAACATTGCTCAACCCAAAGCGGGGCAATCGTTACCTAAAACACTTTCTGAAGCCGAAGTAGAAGCGCTTCTTAACGCCCCCAATACTGAAGAGCCAATGGGACTGCGCGATAAGGCGATGCTTGAGTTACTTTACGCCACAGGCCTGCGTGTCAGTGAGTTGGTTGGGCTACGTATGGAGCAAATTAACTTAAGCCAAGCGGTTGTGTTTGTAAAAGGTAAAGGCAACAAAGAACGTTTAGTGCCGCTGGGCGAAGAAGCCATGCATTGGCTTGAGCTTTTTTTAAAAGTTGGGCGTGCACAAATGATCAAACACGCCACCGACTTTGTATTTCCGTCAAAGCGTGGTGTAGGCATGACTCGACAAACCTTTTGGCATAGAATCAAACACTATGCTATTTTGGCATCGGTTGAATCGCCATTATCACCCCACACATTGCGCCATGCATTTGCTACGCATTTATTAAATCATGGGGCCGATTTACGTGTCGTACAAATGATGTTGGGACACAGCGACCTATCAACAACGCAAATTTATACTCATGTTGCTAATGAACGGTTAAAATCGGTACACGCGCAGCATCATCCGCGCGCTTAATTTGAAATAAAATAGTATTAAGCCGGTCAATATATTAAGTATTTTTAGGATAGAGAGAAGTTATGAAAAAATTAATGTTAGCAGGTGCCATGTTGTGCACAAGTATGAGTGCATTGGCAAATGACGTTGCAGTAACGCCAAATGCTAATGATCCTATTGTTACTAAGTTTGCGGCACTTGGCGTAACAGTTAAGCAAATAAATCCAAGCCCAGTGGCTGGTTTAAAAGAGCTAATCACAAACAAAGGCGTGTTATACGCAAGCCCAGACGGCCAGTTTTTAATGCAAGGCACGTTAATCGATTTAGAAAATCGTAGTAACCTAACAGAGCAAGCTTTAAATAGCGTGCGTGCTGAAGGTATTACAGATTATGAAGAGTCGATGATTGTGTACAAAGCACCAAACGAAAAACACAGCATCACTGTATTTACTGATATTAGCTGTGGTTATTGTCGTAAATTACACCGTGAACTAAACGATTTGCTTGATGCGGGTATTACCGTTAAGTATTTAGCGTTTCCACGTGGTGGCTTACAAGGTTCGGGCTACGCAGATTTAATGAATGTATGGTGTGCGAAAGATCAACAAGAGGCGTTAACAGAAGCTAAAGCAGGTGAAAGTACCACGGTAGTTGCAGGTTGCAGTGCGCCTATTGCTGAGCATTATCAGCTAGGCCAAAGCTTTGGTATTAGTGGCACGCCAGCCATTATTTTAGATGACGGTACAATGATCCCAGGTTACCAACCTGCTGCTGCATTAAAAGCAGCGTTAGATGCTAATAAAGCATCTTAATAACGTGTTTACGTTTATAAAAAGGCCTTAATGGCCTTTTTTTGTCTTTTTAGTACGACTCAATAAGTTAAAAAACCTGCATGAAAAAACTGATCATTGCGCGCGAAAACGTTAACGACTCGCACTTACCGAGCCATTTGCATCCGGTTATAAAACAAATTTACGCGACTCGTCGTGTAGTTGATGCCCAAGAGCTCGATAACGGTGTTGCTACGCTTCACGACTATAAATTGTTTAAAGACATCGACAAGGCAAGTGCATTACTCGTCGATGCGCTTAAGGCGCAAAGCCAGATTTTAATTGTGGGCGACTTTGATGCCGATGGCGCAACCAGTACTGCAACCTTAATGCAGGGGTTGCAAATGTTTGGTTTTCAAAATTTAGATTACCTCATTCCAGACCGCTTTAGCTTAGGTTATGGGTTAAGCCCCGCACTGGCCGAACAAATAGTACAAATAAAACCCGATTTAGTGATCACCGTAGATAACGGTATATCCTGTATTGCCGGTATTGATATTTTAAAATCGGTAGGTATAAAAGTGTTGGTTACAGATCACCATTTACAAGGTGAGCAGCTTCCAAATGCCGACGCCATTGTAAATCCAAACAGGCACGAATGTAACTTTCCGTCAAAGTCGATTGCTGGTGTAGGCGTGGCGTTTTACTTATTAATTGCGCTAAGAAGCCTAATGCGCGAACAAGGTTATTTTACGCAACAAGCACCGCCTAACTTAGCAAACTTATTAGACATAGTTGCGCTGGGTACAGTAGCTGATGTAGTTGCGCTTGATGCAAATAACCGAACACTAGTACACCAAGGTTTAGCGCGTATTCGCAGTGGTAAAACACGCCCAGGTATTACAGCTCTTATTGAAGTGGCTAACCGAAATGCAGCACGCCTAAGTGCCAGCGATTTTGGTTTTTCACTTGCGCCGCGTTTAAATGCAGCAGGGCGATTAGACGACATGAGCTTGGGTATAGCCTGCTTACTGAGTAACGATATAAACCAAGCAAGGCGTATTGCAGGCGAACTCGACAGCTTAAACCATGCAAGGCGTGAAATAGAGCAGGGTATGCAAGCTGAAGCGCAAGCTGTGCTTGATAGGCTCGCCTTTACCGACGACAACATTCCTGATGCTATCTGTTTGTTCCAAGATGACTGGCATCAGGGCGTTATTGGTATTTTGGCTGGCCGTTTAAAAGAAAAATACCATCGTCCAACCGTTATTTTTGCTGGTGGCGAAAACGGCGAAATTAAAGGCTCGTGCCGCTCCATTGAAGGGCTACACATGCGCGACCTACTCGAAGGGTTAAATACCGCGGACCCCCACCTAATTAATAAGTTTGGTGGCCATGCCATGGCGGCGGGTTTAAGTATTAACGAGCAAAACTTTAACGCCTTTAAAAAAGCGTTTGATGCCGCAGTCAGTGCGCAATTAAGCGAAGAAAGTAAGCGTTGTATTGTGTTTACCGACGGTGAACTGCCAAACGACTGCTTTACCATGGAGTTTGCCCAATTATTAAAGCAATCAGGTCCATGGGGGCAGCAGTTCCCAGAGCCGGTGTTTGAACATACCTTTGAATTAATTCAGCAACGTATTGTTGGTGAAAAACATTTAAAACTGGTGCTTAAACATCAATCAGGGCGGTTAGTTGACGCTATTGCTTTTGGTATTGACGTAAAAGAATGGCCAGATACCGAAGCGCGCTTTGTTAAAGTGGCTTATCAACTCGATATTAACGAGTTTAGGGGTAAGTTTAGCCTACAGCTAATCGTCCGAGAACTTGAAAAATTACATTAAAAAATATGCACAATACATGCATAAAAGGCTAATAAAACGCGCGATTTTTTGTTAAAATCGGGCGTTTTTATCATTTGACGATAACTTATTGCGGATATTCCTTAAGTCGGGCCGTAATAATCTAGCCATTTTGGAGTAATGTACATGTTTGAAGTGAATCCTGTGATTAATCAAATCAAGGAAATTCGCGATCGTACTGAACTGCTTCGGGGGTACCTTTGACTACGCTCTTAAACAAGAACGCTTAGAAGAGGTTAACGCCGAACTTGAAGATTCAGCTGTATGGAATGAACCTGAACGCGCACAGGCACTTGGCCGTGAAAAGTCAGCATTAGAGGCGGTTGTTGAAACAATCGACAACTTAGTTGCTGGCGCTGATGACGTTGAAGGCTTGCTTGAGCTTGCAATAGAAGCCGAAGACGAAGACACCTTTGACGAAGCAAATGCAGAGCTTGAAGGTCTAAACGAGCAATTAGAAGGTTTAGAGTTTCGTCGCATGTTTTCGGGCACGCACGACGCAAACGATGCATACCTTGATTTACAATCAGGTTCAGGCGGCACTGAAGCTCAAGACTGGTGTAACATGTTACTTCGCATGTATTTACGCTGGGGTGAAGCAAAAGGCTTTAAAGTTGAGCTAGTAGAAGCAACCGATGGCGATGTAGCCGGAATAAAAGGCGCAACAGTTCGCTTTGTTGGTGAATATGCTTACGGTTGGTTACGTACAGAAACAGGCGTACACCGTTTAGTGCGTAAAAGCCCATTTGACTCAAGTGGTCGTCGTCATACATCGTTTGCCTCTGCGTTTGTATACCCAGAGATAGACGACAATATTGAAATTGACATTAATCCGTCTGACCTACGTATAGATGTGTACCGTGCATCGGGCGCAGGTGGTCAGCACGTTAACACCACCGAATCGGCAGTACGTATTACTCACGTGCCTACAAACACGGTAGTGCAATGTCAAAACGAGCGTTCGCAACATAAAAATAAAGCCCAAGCAATGAAGCAATTAAAAGCTAAATTATTTGAGCTTGAGCTACAGCAGCAAAATGCTGAAAAACAAACGCAAGAAGATGCAAAATCAGATATTGGTTGGGGCAGTCAAATTCGTTCATACGTTCTTGATGACTCGCGTATTAAAGATTTACGCACCGGCGTTGAAAACCGCAATACCCAATCGGTACTTGACGGTAACCTAGACAAATTTATTGAAGCCAGCCTTAAATCTGGCCTATAACCACCAAGCTAATAAAGAGCTAAAAAATGACTGATAAAATCCAAGACGAAAACAAGTTAATCGCTGAGCGTCGCGGCAAGTTAGATGCTATTCGCGAAAATTGCCCAGCCAACGGTCATCCAAACCAATTCCGTCGTGAACATTACACGGCTGATTTGCAAGCTGAGTTTGGTGATAAAACAAAAGAAGAATTAATTGAGCTACAGCACGTAGTATCAATTGCTGGTCGTATTCTTGCCAAGCGTGGCCCGTTTATGTCTATTCAAGACATGAAAGGCCGTGTACAAGTTTACGCATCAAAAGACGTACAAAAAGATTTAAAAGCAAAATATGGCCAACTTGATATTGGCGATATTATTGGTGTTAAAGGTCCGCTTAATAAATCGGGTAAAGGCGATTTATACGTAGACATGGCCGAGTACGAATTACTTACTAAGTCACTACGCCCATTACCAGAAAAATTTCATGGCCTTTCAGACCAAGAAACAAAATACCGCCAGCGTTATGTTGATTTAATTACTAACGAAGCAACGCGCGAAACATTCCGCATTCGCTCACAAGTAGTTGAAGGTATTCGTCGCTTTTTAGCAGAGCGCGACTTTATGGAAGTAGAAACGCCCATGCTACAGGTTATTCCTGGCGGCGCATCTGCGCGTCCATTTGTGACTCATCATAACGCACTTGATATCGATATGTACTTACGTATTGCGCCAGAGCTTTACCTTAAGCGTTTAGTAGTAGGTGGTTTTGACCGCGTATTTGAAATTAACCGTAACTTCCGTAACGAAGGGTTATCAACGCGTCATAACCCAGAATTCACTATGATTGAGTTCTACCAAGCGTATGCTGATTACATCGACCTGATGAACATCACCGAAGACATGCTACGCACTGTTGCAACTAACGTATTGGGCAGCCCAATTGTTATTAATACAACAAAAGATGAAAACGGCGAAGTAACCGACTCAGTCGAGTACGACTTTGGCAAACCGTTTGAGCGCCTAAGCATGGCTGATGCTATCTTAAAATATAACCCAGAGTTTGATGCTGCGGTATTTAACGACCCAGAAAACCACTTTGAAGAATTAAAAGCGTACGCTAAACAAGTACACGTTAAAATTCCTGAAAATTGTGTGTGGGGCCCAGGTAAGTTTTTATGTGAAATATTTGAAGAAACGGCTGAGCACATGCTTATCCAACCTACATTTATTACAGGTTACCCATGGGAAGTATCGCCACTGGCGCGTCGTAACGACGAAAACCCATTTGTTACCGACCGTTTTGAGTTTTTTGTTGGCGGACGTGAGCTTGCAAATGGTTTCTCGGAGCTTAACGATGCACAAGATCAAGCTGAACGCTTTACTCGTCAAGTTGAAGAGAAAGACGCCGGTGATGATGAAGCAATGCACTACGATGAAGACTACATACGCGCACTAGAGTACGGTTTACCGCCTACCGCTGGTGAAGGTATTGGTATTGACCGATTAGTAATGTTGTTTACTGACTCGTCTACAATTAAAGACGTTATTTTATTCCCGCATATGCGCCCGCAAGCTGACTAAGCTTAATGTAAAATAACACCCTGAAACGCCGCTTAATTGCGGCGTTTTTGTTTTAATTTTGTTTATTCATAGCTAATAAGACCATTATTCATATATTAAGCTGTTGATATTTAGTTGTAATTTTTTTATGAAAATTTTTATGTGCATATAACAAATTAATGAGTAACTTTTAAACATTATGTTGTATTTTTGTAACTTTGTTAGCTACAATACGGCCAAATTTTAAACGGCCTAACTTTTAGGTGCTGTAAATAATAAAAACGGATTTATAAAATAATAAAATGACAGATAAAACTATCGAAGAGTCGGAAGAACTCAGTCAAACCGAGCGAGAGCGAGAGGCGTTTTACCGAGCATGCATTGCCGAGTTTCAACAACTAGGTTATCAAGAGCAGTACCTGGCTAGTTTAAAAGATAAATGTGCACCAACCGACGACACACTTACGCCTAACGAAGAGAGTTGATTAGCTTAAAAATTAGGCTTCTTTCATATAAAAACATAACATATGTGTGTTCTGTAACCATATAGACACTTTTGATAGAAAAGTGTTTGACATATTTTCTGAAATCTTTATTATACGCCCCACAAGACGGAGAGGTGTCCGAGTGGCCGAAGGAGCTCCCCTGCTAAGGGAGTATAGAGTTTGTAGCTCTATCGAGGGTTCGAATCCCTCCCTCTCCACCATTTTCTAAATGGCGAAATCTTGTAAACGTAAAGATGGGCGCATAGCTCAGCTGGATAGAGTACCTGGCTACGAACCAGGCGGTCGGAGGTTCGAATCCTCCTGCGCCCACCACTCTTTACACACTCTGCTTAGAGTATAAATAAGTTAAAGTGTTTGGTTTTTAACCAAATGGTCGGAGGTTCATTCTTACAAGATACGTCCTGCTTCCAACACTTTTCACACACTCTGCTTAGAGTATAAACTAGCAAATAGTAAAAGTGGGCGCATAGCTCAGCTGGATAGAGTACCTGGCTACGAACCAGGCGGTCGGAGGTTCGAATCCTCCTGCGCCCACCACTTTTACAACACTCTACTTAGAGTATAAACAAGTAAAAAGAATGAAAGTGGGCGCATAGCTCAGCTGGATAGAGTACCTGGCTACGAACCAGGCGGTCGGAGGTTCGAATCCTCCTGCGCCCACCACTTTCATACATAAACCGACACTAAGTCGGTTTTTTTGTGTCTGAAATTTGAGAAAGCTTTCAGATATCAGATTTCAGTTAAGCCAAACAAACACCCATGTTAAAAACTTCAGCGTAGACGCAGAACTTGTTCGCGTGAGAAGCGCAGCTTCTAATTACTTATGTATCTACTCAAAACTATTCACTGCTCTTTAACCTAAGCTGTGTTATTTTAAACGCCTTGTTTAAAAGGATCTTGCTGTATGTTTAAAACCGTATTTTTTATATTCTTATTTATTTTAAGCGCACTTTTTACTGTTAACGCACCCGCAAATGAAGCAAAGCATTCAATAACCGTGGGGGCTGAGCAACCTGCTTTATACTTACCGCAATTAAAAAATAAACGTGTTGGACTGGTGGTGAATCAAACCTCTTTAGTTGGGCCTATCCATTTAGTCGACAGCCTGCTGACTAAAAATATAAACATAACTAAAATTTTTGCACCCGAGCATGGCTTTAGAGGCGATCACGACGCCGGTGCCCATGTTAAAAATGCAGTTGATAGCAAAACGGGAATCCCGCTTATTTCTATTTATGGCAAAAACAAAAAACCAAGTGCGGAGGCACTTAGCAATGTGGATGTTATTGTTTTTGATATTCAAGATGTGGGCGTACGTTTTTATACCTACATAAGCTCTATGCATTACATGATGGAAGCCGCAGCCGAGCAAGGTATTGAATTTATGGTACTTGATAGGCCAAACCCGAATATTGCCTATGTTGATGGGCCAGTTCTTGAACGCGAATTTAAGTCGTTTGTAGGTATGCACCCAATCCCCGTGCTGCACGGCATGACGGTAGGCGAACTTGCTAACATGATCAAAGGCGAAAGCTGGATCAATAAAGCGGCCGATCTACAGCTCACCGTGATCCCCGTTGATCGTTATACACGCACAACCCGTTTTAGCTTACCTGTAAAGCCCAGTCCTAATTTACCAAACGATCAATCAATCGCGCTTTACCCGTCGCTTTGTTTTTTTGAAGCCACACCTATAAGTATTGGCAGAGGTACTGACTTTGCATTTCAGGTAATTGGTTACTCGCCTGTTGCGCTTGGAGAGTTTAGTTTTACACCACGCTCTATTAAAGGCGCCTCAGCAAACCCTAAATTTAAAAATACCTCTGTAAAAGGGCTCGATTTACGCACGGAAAATACGCATGGGCTTAATTTAAGTTACTTAATAACGGCTTATAGTAAATTAACTAAAAACAATATTACCTTTTTTGAACGCGCTGATTTTATGGATAAACTAGCAGGTACTAATAAGTTACGTTTAGCTATTGAAGCAGGGCAGTCGGCTGAGCAAATAAAGCAAGGCTGGCAAAGCGGCCTTACACGATTTAAAACGCAACGAGCGCCTTATTTGCTATATAAGTAAGGCCTAACCATGCTATTTACTTTAAAAAATACCCGCTTAATTCAAAACACGTGGTTAGTTGCTATGAGTTTAATTATTGTGGGCTGTGGTAGTACACATAACTCATTAAAATCGCAGCAGGTGCTGACTAAAAGCCAGTTAGTACAGCTGCCAAATGCGCAAGTTGTAGCCCGCTTTCCTGATCCAAACCCAAGTAGCCGGTTTTATGTAAACAACCGCGGCACATTTAAAGCGTATAAAGGGCGTGGCCAATTATTAATACAAAACCACAACGCCGAAAGTGCTGATATTTATATTAACAACCAAAAACTTAATACCAATACGTTAACCGCTAATACGCTTTATAATTACAGTTTAGCGGCGCATACCCATAATGGTATAAACACATTTAAGGTAGAAAATATTTTACCTAAAGGCACAAGCTTAACGCTGCGCTTTGCATTTCCTACCTTAAATTTAACGCCTAACAAGCCTATTGATTTTACAGACGTTGATGAACTCATTAAACGCGATATTAAAGCGGGGTTTCCTGGTGCAGTACTGGCAGTTGTTAAAAATGGCGAGTTAATAAAACTCAGTGCCTATGGCGATGCAAAGCAGTACCAACAAAACGATTTAATGCTAATGCGCCCAGAACCTATGCAAACACACACTCTGTTTGATTTAGCCTCAAACACCAAAATATTTGCCACTAATTTTGCACTTATGAAATTAATAAGCGAAGGGCAACTAAATATAAACAAACCTGTGCAAAGCTATGTGCCCGAATACACCGGTGATGGGCGAGAGCAACGCACAGTAAAAGAGTTACTTACGCATACCGCCGGTTACCCACCCGTGTTTGATTTTCACCGAAAAGATACACAGCAAGGCAATACATTTTATTCTCAAAATAGCCAAACCACTAAACAGCTTTTGTTAACAAAAGTACCGCTTAATAACAAAAGCCCAGTGCAACATGTTTATTCTGATATTGATTACATGATTTTAGGTGTACTGGTTGAGCGCATAACAGGGCAGCCATTAGACGAGTATTTAGAGCAGCACATTTATGCGCCCCTTGAACTGAGTAACACGCTATTTAATCCACTTAAAAAAGGGTTTGAACGCAATCAATTTGCAGCCACTGAGCTTAGCGGTAACACCCGCGATGGGCGTATTACTTTTGATAATATTCGTACTCATGTTTTGCAAGGTCAGGTTCATGACGAACGCGCATTTTACTCGTTTGGCGGCGTTGCTGGGCATGCCGGGTTATTTAGTAACGCCCACGATTTAGCTGTGCTTTGCCAGCTACTATTAAATAATGGTGGCTACGGCGACCAACAATTATTTAGTGCAAGTGCCTTGGCGCAGTTTTTAACGCCGCAAAGCACTAACGAAACTTACGGCCTAGGTTTTAGGCTTGCAGGCAATAACCAAGCACGGCGTTGGCACTTTGGCCCTTATGCCAGCGCACAAGCGTATGGCCATACCGGTTGGACAGGCACCGTAACAGTAATCGATCCCGCTTACGACTTGGCCATTGTTTTGCTTACTAACGCGCGCCACACTGCAATTAAAGGCACACAAAAACGTTATGAATTTACAGGCAAACAATTCGAAACCGCTCAGTACGGATCTGTGGTATCGCTTATTTACGAAGCGCTGTTAAATCAATAAATTATCGTATAGGTTAAAATGGGCTAATACAGTTATACCCAATGGCTTATTTGCAGGTGACTTGGCAACATCAATCCATTAAGCTAAGCGGTTTACTCCATTAAGCCACTTTTTAAGTATTGGGCTTAACATATAAGCGTTTAAGCGCGGGTTGTTAATAATTAAGGTTAACTTTTTATGCATTGGTATTCTATTTTACCGCCGCTAATTGCGATAGCTATCGTGTTTTGGCGCAAAGAAGTCATTATGGCGCTGCTAGTTGCCGTGGCGTCTTCTGAGTTTTTACTTGCCTTACAAGGGGAAGGAAATAGCGTATTTACAACGTTTTTAAATACCATAGAGCGTATTATTTCGGTGGCAAGTTCGCCGGGTAACAGCCGTATACTCATATTTAGTATTTTAATAGGTGCCTTACTTGCCTACATTCGCGAATCTGGCGGCGTAGCGGCAACGGTTAATTTACTAATGAACAAAGGGGTTGCAAAAGGTAAACGCCAAGTTGGCTTTTTAACTATGTTTACCGGCGTTGCGGTGTTTATAGAGTCAAACCTAAGCGTGCTTACGTCGGGTATTTTGTCACGCGGCCTGTTCGACAAATTTAAAATGAGCCGTGCGCGCCTTGCCTACATTATTGATAGTACTAGCGCACCTGTGTGTATTTTAATACTCCTTAACGGCTGGGGCGCATTTGTGCTGGGTTTGTTAGGTAATTACGAATTGGGCGAATCGGCGGTATCGGTACTGTGGGGCAGCGTAGGTTATAACTTTTACGCCATAATCACCCTGGTTATTGTTTTTTACACCATTGCGTTTGATAAAGTACACGGCCCAATGAAAGAGGCCGAACAAAAATTAGAACTACAAACAAACGAGCTAAAAGAAGAAGTAAAAGGTTCTAAAGCACGCTTTATGCTAGTGCCACTCATCACGCTAATTGCCAGCATGGTAGGCTTTATGTTTTACACTGGTAACGGTGTGTTGGCAGAAGGTAGCGGCTCTAAATCGGTATTATACGCAACCGTGCTTGCTATTGTGGTTGCTTACTTATTAATGATTAGTTCGCGCCAATTCACTCACCATCAACTAGTTGATACTGGCTTTAAGGGCATGGGTGAGTTACTTCCGCTGGTAAGTATTGTTTTGCTTTCACTCACACTGGGCGCAAGCTTAAAAGATCTAGGAACGGGTGTGTTTGTTGCCTCCTTAGTAGGCGACTACTTACCTATTTATTTAATAGTGCCCGTGCTGTTTTTAACAGGGGCGGTTATGTCGTTTACTACGGGGACATCGTGGGGCACGTTTGCCATACTTATCCCTATTGGCGTACCGCTAATACAAGCATTAGGTTTACCACCTTCATTGGTTATAGGCGCTATTTTAGGTGGCGGCATATTTGGCGATCACTGCTCGCCTATATCCGACACCAGCGCGGTATCGGCACTTGCATCGGGGTGTGACCTACTCACCCACGTTAAAACCCAGCTACCGTACGCGTTATTTGGTGGCGCACTGACCTTTATTGCTTATTTGGTTATTAGCATTATTGTGTTGTAAACACATTTCAGGACAAGACAGTTCTAAACATTTAAAAGCCTGCTTAATTGCAGGCTTTTTTGTCGCGCTGGCGATTACAGCCAAAGAGGGGCTGCCGCTGACCCCTCTCTGGACTCTCCCAGCGCCACCCGAGCATCACGCTTAATCCTTCAAAACATAATTGATATGAACGTAAGCGGCGAAGATATGCCATCCATGGCCTAGTTTCGCCTTATCGCGCATCCATGCGTGATATTACTCATCAATTACTTATTTTCAGGGCCTGATGACGGGGGTAAACGCTAGATTGTTTTTTGGTCTCAGTAAGATGCAAAAGCAGACTATAGACATGTGACGAAATTAAAAAGTGTTTAAACTTCGAGACATTAATTTCAGCCTTCCTTCAAATGATGCTAGCATGTAAAAAATTTAATTATTTAACAAGCCTATGGACAGTCAAAAATTAAATAAAGACCCTTATATAAAACTTTTTTGGGGCACAGTTTTAGTATCCATCTTTGCTTTTTTTACATTAAGCACTGTAGCTTTAAGTTCAGTAAAAACATATGAAATGTGTTTTTCTTATCAGTGTTTAAATTTCTTTTTTTCTGAAGTAATGTTAGTTCCTCTGACATCCTTAGCTGCTGCACTCCCTATTTGCGCTATATTTTTAACTTTACATAAATCGCAGCAAACTAAAACTCAAATAATTCAATCGTCTAATCAAAATAAAACGGCTAATTTTTTTATGCATAGGAAAGAGTTTGCTGAGTTGTGTAAAAAAATAGAAGAGAAGCACCCTGTAACTATAAATTGGCAGGAAATATACAACGCAATATTCTCCAATAATATTAACAATGAAAAAGTTAACTTGAGTTATGATCCTTCCTTATCAGATTATTTTTCTCTGGATGAAAATTACCTGAAACTATTCGATAGACTTTCAGAAGTTAATGGTAAGGTTGATACTTCTGATGCAATAAGCTTACTTCATGAGCTAGATAGGTTTGATAGTACTTCAGGTATAAAAATTCAGTTATCAGGTTCAGTCAACAGGTTGTTCTTAAAAGATGAAATTGCAGATATTGGGATTAAGCATTATATGCCATTGAAGTTAGTTAATGGGTCAATAACACAGACTTGGGAGCTTTATTTCAACATTATGAAGGAGCTTGCTTTCTTTTCAGGTACTACATTCGATTATGAAAAATCTATTAACCCGTTAGGACGTTACAATTATGTACTTTACCAAAAAGGAAGAATCGTTGAAAACGAAGGTGATTAAGCTTTAATAAGTTATAGGAATGACCTCAGAGGCTCAGCTTTTTCTTTTTTGACTTTCACTTTAAAAAAGACTAGATAATCAAATAGAAAGTACTTCGATTTTTCGATACATTTCTATTTTACACAAAATAAATGATATGCAGTCAAGGCAAGGGATTAAATTATTTGCTTTATTATACCATTTAGCTGAGTATTGCTCGGCAGCACGGGTGATTTTTATATAAAGAACATTTCAAATCACTATAAGGCAAGGAATCACCCCCTACACATCTTAACTCCAGATCCTGCATGTTTAAGCCCTACAATCTGCCCTTTGCCATTATGTGCCATGGCCAGCATATCACCCGTATTTATATTACTTTCAACTGCATGCTTACCTTTTAAATCGCTAAGCAATGACTGCTTAATTTGCACTAGCACCTCGTCATGACAGCTGGCTATATACCAGTCGTTATCGACCTTTACGAGCGTGCCGTATTCTATGTGGCGTTGCTGGTGGCGGCGTAAATCGTTTGCTAATTGGGTGTCGAGCGCGCGTTTTTGTTGCGTTATGGCGCTTGCGTAGCTGCCTGTTTGATCTATTTCATGCGTTGTTATAAACGAGTAGTCGTGAATGTCTATGGTGTTTAATACGGTTGTAGGGGCAGTATTTATTACGTTGTTGCTGTTGAGCACTATAAAGGCCAGTAAGCCCAGAGCGCAGGTAAGGCTTGTGAGTTGCAGGGCAAAACCTAACTTTTTAGGTTGTTTTTGGGCTACGCTGTGTTTTAACGCCTGTTGTTGAGCATGTGAAAGGGTGGTACGTGCTTTACGCGCTTTAAAGTGGTTTGTAAGCTTTTCATCAAACTGCTCATCAGGCTTGTTCATTATAATCTCCTAATAATTGTTTTAGGTTTTTTTTGGCGTAGCGTAGCCTTGTTTTTATGGTTTGTGCGTTGCTTTGCGTTATAAGCTCTATGTCGGCAAGGCTAAAACCTTCTTGTTGTAAGGTGATGGCTTCGCGCTGCACAAAGCTCAGTTCCTTGAGCGCTGTGTTGAATGCTTCGTAACTTATGTGTGTGTCACCTATGTGCGAGTCACTATGTGTTAATTCGCTTTGATAGGCACTTTGCAAAGGTTGTAGGCTGTTTTCGTCCAGCTCTACAAAATGTTGCTGTTTGCGGTATTCGTCTATTAACGTGTTACGTGCGAGTTTAAATAACCACGCTTTAGGCGTGGTTTGCGCTTGGTAAAGGTGGCGCTTTTCAATTACTTTTAGCCATGTTTGTTGGCTTACGTCGTATGCTAAGTGAGTATTAGACTGCGTAACAAGGTAGTGGTATAAATCGTTACTGTAAAGCGCAATAAGCTGCTCTAAGTGACGGTTTTCTCCACTTTTTGCATAACGCGCCATGCAGTCTTTGCTGGGCGTTTCAAATAACCAGGTTTTAATACTCATTAGCATAGGCGTTTAGTCCGTTAAATAGAGTTATCTAATTTAAAGTCAAGTTGAACCGTTTGATCTGTTTGTAATTGTGCCACACCTTCAATTACTTTTGGGCGGTATTTCCAACGTTTAATAGCGCGTAGTGCTTCGCGGTTAAAAATACGTTTTGGTTCGGCGTTTAAAACTACCGCGTCTATTACTTCGCCAGTCGGCGAAATATTAAAGCTAAGTTGTACCCAGCCTTCTATGCCATCGCGCGCAGCAGTGGTTGGGTACTTTGGATTTATGCGCACTATGGGTGAGGCATCTCCCGTTGGGCGATTAAGGGTATTGTTAATGCCGTCACCAAAGTTATTCATTATTAATGGCGGCGCCGTGTTGATTGCCATAACGGGGTCGGCACTCGGTGTTACCCGCGGTGGCGCTTTAGGCGGCATTTTTGGTGTAGGTGGTTCTGGCATTTTATCTATGTGCCTTACTTTTGAATCTTCGGGCACTTTAAATATTTCAACCGTTATTTCTTTGCCTGGGTCGAGTGGTGCGCGTTGGTCGCCACTGATTAGGTATTGCATAAATGCAAAGGCGGCAAAGGTCATTGCTGCACCACCAATAACGGCGGTTGATGTTTTTATAAATGTTGGGTTATTTGGGGTTTCAAGTGTGTGCATAAGCCGCTCCTAGTTAACTCATTATGTGGTTTTCAGAGCTATAACGGGTGGCAAATCAAAAAGGGGTGAAATATTTTTATAAAAAATGTGGGGTTTAGTTACAATAGCGTTTCGCATTCTTTTACTTATTAACTTTTTAGGCTGTTATGCAACTCATTGAAATAAATAAAGCGCGTTACCGTAAGCATTTAAATCGTGTCATTGTGGGCTGTGCGGCCTCGCTTGCGGTGGGGAGCTTAGCTATATCGCAAACGCTAATTGCGTTGCTTCCGGATGATAGCGGAAGCCATTTTCATTGGAACTTAACTGGTGTGGTTATTACAAGTTTAGCCATAGGGTGGTTGTTAAATAAATACCGTACTCATCCTTATATGACCGAAGTGGTTTATGTATGGGAGCTAAAACAGGCACTTAATAAAATAACCCGTAAAATGCCAAAGTTAAAAGCGGCTGGGCGCGAGGGTAACCCTGCTGCGTTATTAGCCATTCATTACAGTTATGCGGGCTCGCGTTTATTGTGGCAGCTAGACGACAACCTTATAACAATGGAAGACCTAGCCATTAAGCAAGCTGAGTTAGATTCGGTTGCTGCACAGTTTAATTTAACGCTTAATGCTGACGATTACGAAGAGAGCATACTAAAACAGTTTTAAAGCCCAACTTAAGGAGCCGCAATGAAAAAGGTATTGATTGTATGTTTAGGTAATATTTGCCGTTCACCTACTGCCGAGGCGGTACTAAAAGCGCGTGCAAAAACCTTGGGTGTAAAGCTGGTGGTCGATTCTGCAGGTACAATTGGCTATCACGAAGGTAATCCGCCAGATAGCCGCTCAATGGCGGCGGGTGAAAAGCGCGGCTATAGCTTTAAAGGAATACACTCGCGTAAAGTTCGAACCAGCGACTTTACCGAGTTTGATTTAATTTTAGCGGCCGACAAACAAAATTTAGCTGATTTACAAGAGCAGTGCCCACCGCATTTACATTATAAATTAGCGTTGTTTTTAGAGTACGGCGATCAAAGTATTAGCGCTATACCCGACCCATATTACGGTGGTGACGACGGCTTTGAAAACGTGCTCGATTTAATAGAAGCGGCCAGCGATAACATACTTGCTAAAATGTAAGCGCCTTTTATCAGCTTTGTTACATTAACGAACATTTGTTTTATTGCCCTTTGTTCCTTAATTAAGTACGATTTATGCTTACTTAAAAGGAATGTTATGAATACAAAAATATTACTACTGGCTTTATCACTTAGTTCGGGTTCTGCTTTTGCCAATGATGTGAGCTTTTCGATTGGGGGTGGTTACCCTTATTTGGTTGTTCCTGAAGCGTCTTTATCGGCAGACAACAATACCCAGCGCTGGTATGCAAACTATAAAATTGGCCTAGATGATGGCTTTTCAGTGGGCTTTGAACAAGCTGTAAGTAATAACAATAAACATGCATTTGGTGTATTAGTTGGGGCTATTGGCGCACGTGATACCGATCAACCATGTGAAAGCACAAACACTGACGACATTGCTAGTGAGCTGGGTAATATTTTTGGTTGTGCGCTCGGGCAAATATTTGATGATGAAACCACACATGGTGTTGGGCTTACATACAGTTATAACTTTAACGGCTTAAATAGTCGTGGTTTTAGACTCATACTTGATGCGGGCTACGGTAAAACAAGCGACAGCAACGAAAAAAGAGCCGATGGGGCTATTCGTATCAGTTACGAATTTTAGGACGCCGTAAACTAAAACAACACTAAAACAATACAAAAATAAAAGGCGCTAAATAGCGCCTTTTGCATTTGTAAAACCGCTAGCGGTTTATTTTAAAATCTATTTGCACCTGAGTGCTTGCTACTACAGGGCTTCCGTTTTCAAACTTGGGTGCGTAACGCCATTTTTTAAGTGCCTCTAGTGCTGACTTTTCAAATGCGTGGCCACCTTCTGAGCTTATTACTGATGAGTTTTTTACAAAACCCGCGGTGTCTACATCAAACTTAAGAACAACAATACCATCTGTATTTTGGCGGGCTTTGTTTATTGGGTACTCAGGTGGTTGGCGATAAACCGGTGTTTGTTCTTGTGAATCTTTCCATGGCACCATTTCAGCAATGGCTAAACAATGTTTAGTTGCTTGCTCGCTTTGACCTGTTTTTTCGTAAAGGTTTACAAGTTTTGAGTGCGCGGTAAGTTCGGCGTTATGATCAAAGCTTAGGTTGCTATCGAATACCGAAACAACATGGTTTAGACGCTCAATCGCTTTTTTATATTTTTTCTTACTTTGCGCAAACGAGGCGACTAAAAAGTCTGCTTTGATTCGCTCAACCGTGTTTTCGTCTAAATTTTCACGGTAGTACTCATCGGCTTCGGTTAGCCATTTTTGGGCTGCACGAAATTTTTTATGTGCAAACTTACTTGCTAACAACGACGCGGCTTCAAATTGCATATCGGCAACAAACTTTGGTTTATTTTGTGCTTTGGCAATGTCGATTATACGCTCGAGATGATCTTCTGCCAAAGACGCTGATTTAGCATTTTCGGCTTTACCTAAAAGTGCGTCGAGTGTTTGTATTGAATTTTTACCATGGTTATCAGCTAAAATTGTATAGGCTTGCGAGTAAAGGCTGTAACGCTGTTGCCTGATGTTTTTTTTGCTGCTTGTTGTGCTTGGCGGTGTAATGGCTTTAGCATAATTAATAGCAAGGTTTGCTGTGTTGTCGCTTTTATCACCGTAAAAATTAAGCCCTGTGGTGTAAGCCTGTTTCGCGGCTTGCTCAATATCGTGTTTTGTTTCTACAGCGTTTAGGTAGCTCTGGTAAGCAGTTGAAAATGCGGCTTTAGCGTTATCAGCTTGGCTAGCAAGTACATTATTTGTAAAGGCAGATAAACTTAATCCAACAAGTAGAGCAAGGTGTTGTGGCTTCATAATGATCCTTATTAATTGTGAACCTGAACGTGAATAGTAACGCAATTTTAAATCGCTATTTTAGCGTTAGCTGCATTAAATTTAATTACAATACGCATGTAACTGTACGAGTGAATTTACATTGCTTTCACTAAAGTATTGATCAAAAGCAGCAAACTTAAATATTACTATCCTCGTATTATTTAAAATTACGAATAATCTAATTAATAATAACTTACTATACATTATAACCATTGTCATTATACAGGTACAAAAGCCACTATTATGTGCTGATTTAATCTGTTTTTTAATTAGCCTGAACGCTGGTTAAGAAAGTTGCTAACGTATTGAATAATGGTGATATTTAAATTTTATTTTTCTAGTCAGAGATTTTCAATGAAACAAGGCGAATTTACGCGTCAATAGTAGGCCTATTGCAAGTAAATTCAACGCAGTTAGCGCTAAAAATAGCTGCTAAAGATAGGTTTATTATTCAGAGTTCAGGTTAATTAGGTTTAATCATTGAAAACAGGGGCTGTCGTCGCCATATAATTGCGATAAACAGTGTTGTACTACGATCTAATTTTACTCTTTTGTGATATTATCACTTTATTGTCGTGTCGTAGTTATTTAAATATTTGGATTTGTCGTGGCGCAAGTAAGAGCAAGAGTCCAGCTAAATGTTGGCAAAAACAGTGATATCCCTGCAGAAATAGTGTCATTTACTGACCTAAAAGATGGTCAAGAGCATATTGCTATGGTGTTTAATAACGCAGATACCGAGCAAGATGTACCGCTTATTCGTATGCATTCGGAGTGTTTAACGGGGGATGTATTTCATTCATCACGTTGTGATTGCGGCGAACAGTTAAACGAATGTATTGAAATGATGCACGAGCAAGGCGGTATTTTGCTGTATTTACGCCAAGAAGGCCGTGGTATTGGTTTATACAATAAAATTGATGCTTATGTACTGCAATCGCAAGGTATGAATACCTATGAGGCCAATAATCATTTAGGTTTTGCAGATGACTTACGCGACTTTTCTGATGCGGTATTAATGCTTAATGCGCTTAATTTAAAGCACGTTAAATTAATGACCAACAACCCTAAAAAGCTCAATGCCTTAAAAGATGCAGGTATTGAAGTTGATACGGTTATTGGTACACATGCGCACATAAAAGCGGGTGTAGCAGGTAATAAAGCCTACTTAGAAACCAAAATAAAGCATGGCGCACATATGCTAGATATTAAAAAAATTAAAAAACCTTAATATTACTGATCTGCCTCTGTGATCCCACCCAACGCCAAGTTATACTTGGCGTGTTTCGTTATAAATTAAGAGCAAGTATGTCTACACAATTACGAGTATTTAAAGCAGATGCCGGGCTAAAGTGGTTAAAAGCGGGATGGCTTATTTTTAAAACCCAGCCAATGACGTTTATTTTTATGCATTTATTTATTGGCATTGTGGGCTTACTGTCGTTGTTTTTACCTTTACTGCAAGTGGTTGCTGCACTGGCTACGCCTTTTTTAACTGCCGGTTTTTATCAAGCGGTGCTGACCAAGCAGCAAGGCGGCAAAATTATGTTGGCTGACATTCTTAAGCCATTTTCAGCCAAAGGAAACCGTTTAGGTTTGGTGCGTTTGGCGTTATACCAAATGGGGGCGGGTATTTTAATGGCGTTATTAGCAAACGGTTTATTTGCCGATGCCGTAGCAATTATGAGCCAGCCAGGGCTTGAGCCTCAGGCTGCACTTGAGCAAACTCTTGCGAGTATTTCGGGTGCGAGTGTTATTTTATTTTTTATGGCCATGCTTATTTATTTAACAGCCTTTGCCTATGCGGTACCGCTTGTTTATTTTAATAAAGAGCAACGTATTTTAACGGCGCTTAAGCAATCGCTTATGGTTTTTTATCATAATTTGTTTCCGCTAAGTGTTTTTGGTGTTATTTGCGTACTATTTATGGCGGTTTCTATGTTCTTATCGTTCTTACCACTGTTGATTTTAATGCCGATTTGCTACATTAGTTTTTTTGTTTCTTATCAAGCGATTTTTATGCCGATTGTCCCGCCAAGTGACGACAAAAATGTTAAACCACTTAGCAGTGAAACAAGCGGACGCTTTGACGCTTAATGGATGATAAGTTAAAACAAAAATTAAAAAATTATGTACTTTGGTTACTCGGACGCCAAGAATACTCGCGCCGTGAGTTAACCTTTAAATTACAGCAAAAAGAAGCCACAGATGAGTTTATCGAAAATTTGCTTGATTGGTGCGAAAAGCACAACTTTATAAACGAGCAACGTTACTGTGAAGGCTTTGTAAGAAAACACATTTTTAAATGCCATGGGCTCAAGCGAATTCAAAGCGAGGCCATGGGCAAAGGGATTGACCGTTCGCTACTCGAAAGGGTAGTTGAAGAGCTTGAAATAGACTGGTTTGAGCTTGCGCAGGATGCGTACAACAAAAAATATTCAAATACACCGGCAAACCTCGACTACAAAGACAAGGCTAAGCGCGTGCGCTACTTAATGTATCGAGGTTTTAGCTATGAACAAATCGATTTTGCAATGCAATCACAGTAAATACAGGTGAGATTTTCACATGCAGCACATGACTACCGCACAAATTAGGCAACAGTTTTTAGACTTTTTTGCCAGCAAACAACACCAAGTTGTACCTTCAAGCTCGCTTATTCCGGGCAACGATGCCACGTTATTGTTTAACAATGCCGGTATGGTGCAATTTAAAGATGTATTTTTAGGCGCTGAATCTCGCCCATATACACGTGCAACAAGCTCACAGCGTTGTGTACGTGCTGGTGGTAAACATAACGATTTAGAAAACGTAGGTTACACGGCGCGCCACCACACATTTTTTGAAATGTTAGGTAACTTCAGTTTTGGTGACTACTTTAAGCAAGAAGCTATTAAGTTTGCGTGGGAGTTTTTAACTGAGGTTGTTAAATTACCTCAAGAAAAACTGCTTGTTACTATTTATCATGATGATGAAGAAGCGTTTGAGTACTGGTCAAAAGATATTGGCTTAAGCGAAGACCGCATTATTCGTATTGCTACCTCAGACAACTTTTGGTCAATGGGCGATACAGGTCCGTGCGGTCCGTGTTCTGAAATATTTTACGATCACGGTGAGCATATTTGGGGTGGTCCTCCAGGCTCTCCAGAGGAAGACGGTGACCGTTTTATCGAAATTTGGAACCTAGTATTTATGCAGTACAACCGTCAAAGCGACGGTACTATGGAGCCACTACCTAAGCAATCTGTAGATACGGGCATGGGGCTTGAGCGTATTTCTGCTATTTTGCAGGGCGTGCATTCAAACTATGAAATCGATTTATTCCAAGGCTTAATTGCAGCAGCTGCAAGTGTCACTAACGCGCAAGATATGGACGATAAGTCACTTCGCGTAGTAGCCGATCATATTCGTTCGTGTGCATTTTTAATTTCAGATGGTGTTATGCCATCTAACGAAGGCCGTGGTTACGTGCTTCGTCGTATTATTCGCCGTGCAGTTCGCCATGGTAATAAGCTTGGCGCACAAGGCGCGTTTTTCTTTAAATTAGTTGCTGCACTTATTGAGCAAATGGGTCAAGCGTACCCTGAGCTTGCTAAGCAACAAGAAATTATCGAAAAAGTATTACGCATTGAAGAAGAGCAATTTGGTAAAACACTTGAGCGTGGCTTAGCTATTTTAGAAGAAAGCTTAAGTGACCTTAAAGGCGATGTGATCCCAGGTGATTTAGTCTTTAAACTTTACGATACCTATGGTTTCCCTGCCGATTTAACAGCCGATGTTGCGCGTGAACGCCAAATGACGATTGATCATAAAGGCTTTGAAGAATGCATGGCTGTACAGCGTAAAACTGCACAGCAAGCGGGTAAATTTGGTGCCGATTACAACGAGCAATTAAAATCAGATAAACACACTGACTTTAAAGGCTACGACAGCACGCATTATAGTGCGACAGTGGTTGAAGTGTTTGCTGGTGGTGAAGCCGTACAGTTATTAGAAGATGGCCAAGAAGGTATTGTTGTACTAGACCGCACACCGTTTTACGCAGAATCTGGCGGCCAAACGGGCGATACCGGTACAATTATAGTTGCTGGTGGCGAGTTTAATGTGACTAACACCACTAAATTGGGTAATGCATTTGCGCACCACGGTAAAGTACAAGGCCGTATTGGTATTAACGATAAAGTGGATGCCACTATTGATGACGCACGCCGTGATCGTATTAAGAAAAACCATACAGCTACGCATATTTTACATGAAGCATTACGCCAGTTATTAGGTGAACATGTAAGCCAAAAAGGCTCGTTAGTTCAAGCGGATCGTTTACGATTTGATTTCTCGCACTTTGAAGCCGTTACTAAAGACGAGCTACGTGATATTGAGCGTGTAGTTAACGACGAAATTCGTCGTAACTTTGCACTTAACACTGAACTAATGGCAATTGATGATGCTAAAGCAAAAGGTGCTATGGCGTTGTTTGGTGAAAAATACGATGACGAAGTACGCGTTGTGACTATTGGTGATTATTCAATCGAGCTTTGTGGTGGTACACACGTAGAGCGCGCGGGTGATATTGGCTTATTCAAAATTGTATCTGAAAGCGGCATTGCTGCCGGTGTTCGCCGTATAGAAGCAGTCACTGGCGCAGATGCAGTTGCTTATGTAAGTGAGCAAGAGCAACAGCTTAGCGATGTAGCAGCGCTGGTAAAAGGCGATAGCGCATCAGTACTTGAAAAAGTAACAGCATTACTTGAGAAGTCTAAAGGCCTTGAAAAGCAAATTGCTCAGCTTAACGACAAATTAGCGAGCGCTGCAGGTGCGTCTTTACTTGATTCGATTGTAGAAATTAATGGCGTTAAGCTATTGGTTGCAAACGTTGAAGGAACTGAGTCTAAAGCGCTTCGTGGTATGGTTGACGACCTTAAAAACAAGATTGGCTCAGGTGTTATTGCCCTCGGTGTTGCTAGCGGCGACAAAGTAAGCCTAATTGCCGGTGTGACTAAAGACTTAACTGGTAAAGTAAAAGCCGGTGAGTTAGTTAACCACATGGCCGGCCAAGTAGGCGGTAAAGGTGGCGGCCGTCCTGATATGGCACAAGCCGGTGGTTCTGAGCCACAAAACCTTGCTGCTGCACTTGATAGCGTTACTGCTTGGTTAACTGAGCGTACTTAAGCCTAAGTGGCGTTAATTGTACAAAAGTATGGCGGCACGTCGGTTGGTTCAATAGAGCGAATAGAAGCGGTCGCCGACCTTGTTGTTAAAACTAGGCAACAAGGTCATCAAGTGGTTGTGGTTCTCTCGGCTATGTCGGGAGAAACCAACCGCTTAATTAATCTTGCCAAACAAATAGATTCCCGTCCAAGCAACCGAGAACTCGACGTGCTAATTAGTACCGGCGAGCAAGTATCGGTTTCTTTATTGGCTATGGCTATAATCAAACGCGGCCACTCAGCCGTAAGCCTATTGGCCGATCAAGTTAATATTCAAACCGATAATATGTTCGGTAAAGCCCGCATTACAGACATTGCAGCTACACGTTTAAAGCATGAGCTTGAGCATAACCGTATTGCTATTATTGCCGGGTTTCAGGGGCGTGATGTTGAAGGCAATATAACAACCCTTGGCAGAGGCGGTACTGATACGTCGGCGGTAGAAATAGCTGCGGCTATAAAAGCCGACGAATGTCAGATCTATACCGATGTTGATGGCGTATATACTACAGATCCTCGGGTTGAACCTACCGCACGAAGAATGAGTAAAGTGACCTTTGCTGAAATGCTAGAGTTAGCAAGCTTAGGTGCTAAAGTATTGCATATTCGTTCTGTTGAGGCGGCGGGTAAACACAATGTCCCACTAAGGGTGCTTTCGAGCTTTAATCCCGATGAAGGGACATTGATTACGTTTGAGGAAAACGACATACCAAGTAAAGTTGTTTCGGGTATTGCATTTAACGCAGATGAGTGCTTAATTAAGGTACAGGGTGTACAAAGTGGCACTCAAAATCTTGTAAAAATATTGAAACTTTTTGCTGATAACGGCATCGAAATAGATATGATTAATCAAGTTAATCATATCTTTGAAAAAATAGACTATGCTTTTACTGTGCACTCGAATGACTACCTGCAAGCACTTGAATTACTAACCGAGAAAAAGGTGTCCTTAGGTGCTGAAGATATAAGCGGGAAAACAACCGTAGCAAAAGTATCTGCTGTTGGTATGGGCATGAAATCGCACTGGGGTGTTGCCAGTTTATTTTTTGATGCATTGGCGCAGGAAAATATTAACGTTGTTTTAGTGTCTACTTCAGAGATTAAAATCTCTGTTTTAATAGATGAAAAGTACCTTGAGTTGGCAGTTCGTGCATTACATAAAGCATTTTTAACGGAAAGTAGATAGATAGTGAGTTTTTACTTACTTTTTAGTCTATTTTTCATTAATATGGATAAGCGGAATCTTATAATTTTAATTGGAACATGGGAGCAAGAGAATGCTAATACTAACTCGTAGAGTAGGTGAAACCCTTATGATCGGTGACGAAGTAACAGTGACCGTTTTAGGTGTTAAAGGAAATCAAGTTCGAATTGGTGTAAACGCACCAAAAGACGTATCAGTGCATCGTGAAGAAATTTACATGCGTATACAAGCTGAAAAGTCTAACCCTAATCCGGGCAATGCTTAATCAACACGTATACCTAGCTAAATAAATTATTTAGTTAAGTCAAAAAGCCACTCATTGAGTGGCTTTTTTGTTTATAAAATCGAGCATTTCATCTGTGAGTATTTGCTTTGAAATATATTGCAGGCTGTTTTTATTTTTAATTAACACGCCCCGTGGCGTTTCAATTACCTCAGCGATGTCTTGCCAAGCTAGTTGGTAGCTTTTGTAATGGTTTGCCGATTTAATGCCTTCATCATCAAAAGTGAGTGTAACCTCAGAACCTGATGCTCGGCTAAACATTTGTCTGGTCACCCACCATGGCCTGCGGTAATAAAAAGCAACGCATTCAAGCACAGCAACCATGATCAAAAATGTTCCTAAATAATGATCAGCTAAACCGTAAATGCTAAATAAACCAAGCGAGACTAACAGTACCAGTAAAAAGTACTTAGGTTGTGCGCGTTTGCTGTAAGGAAGTGATTCGTCAAAGCATTCGTAAAAGTAGGGTTTATCAAGTGTGTAGGTGGTTGAAAATGACATAGTGCCTTGCTTTAAAAATCGTTTTATATATTTTAGCAAGTTCGCTTATAAATGAGCAGCTTTATAATGCGTGCATTTATTTTAGGCACAAAAAAACGGCTTAAGAGCCGTTTTTTTAATAATATACTAACGATTAACAGTTAGTTTCTTCAGCGTTTACGCCTTCTTTGACTTCTTCGCACGTATCTTCAACAGAATTTTGTACATCTGTTACTACTTCATCAATACGTTCACCGGCTTCTTCTGCGTTGTTATCTTGACAACCCATGATGAAAAAACTTGCGAAAAGACCAATTAGTGCTGCTTTTAAAGTTGTAGAGTTCATAATGTAATTCCTTGTAAATAAATAAAATTGTAGTGTTAGTTGAGTATATGCCTACCTGGGCGATTTACCACGTAGCGCACCCGAAACTAACGAAATAACTAAAAGTACTATAAAAATAAAGAATATAATTTTTGCTATACCAGCTGCGGCACCTGCGATGCCACCAAAACCCAACACTGCAGCGATTAAAGCAATAACTAAAAATGTGATTGTCCAGCGTAACATTGTTTTCTCCTTGGTTATCAAATTTGTACACAATAGTTAATGCCAGTACTGTGCCATAATATATTTTTGTTTTATATCAGTGGTTTGTATGTTTTTGTTTGTTTTTTGACTTTGTTAAATTGGTAACTTTTACGTTGGGTTGTGTAACTTATTCACACACAAGTATAGGTTGCAATTAAAGGGTGCTTAAAAAAGCCTCTCTTGGTAAGACCAATTAACAAGTTTGTTTTTTTCTACACATTATGAGTGATTTTAGGTTCAGTAAAGTGCGGGGAATTCGGCTTTGTTAAAAATTCAGCTATAGCTTATAAATATAGTGAGTATTTTTTGTGTGTATTATGGGGTGTTGATGGGTAAGGGTTTTTGCTGTGGTTAATAAATTTGGTTATATGTTATTTTTATTTTAATTGGTTTTACCAATTTACAATGGCTAGACAAAGCTATTTGTTTTGTTATTATCTAGTGAATAAATATTTAACTAAATCGACTTTTTATTTTCGATATGGGTTTCAAGGGGAGAAAAATGGATATAGGTGCTGTACTTACAACCGCTGGTAGCTTAATGCTAACAGGTATGGTTGGAGTGTTTGTCTTTCTTTCGATATTAATTGGCGCAGTTACAATAATGTCTAACTTAGTGGCGCGTTTTAGCCCTGTCGAAGTTGCGACTCCAGTTAAGTCACCATCGTTTAAATCTCAAGGTGTGCCAAATGAGCACATCGCTGCTATTAGTGCTGCCATTGCTCAGTACAAATCAAATAACAAATAAGGGGCACACACATGGCTAAATTAAAATTAACAGAATTGGTTCTTCGTGATGCGCATCAGTCATTACTTGCCACGCGTATGCGCTTAGGTGACATGCTACCGATTGCAAGTAAATTAGATGATGCAGGCTACTGGTCAATTGAATCGTGGGGCGGTGCGACCTTTGATTCTTGTATTCGTTATTTAGGTGAAGATCCGTGGGAACGTATTCGTGCGCTTAAAAAAGCGATGCCAAATACTAAGCAGCAAATGCTATTACGCGGTCAAAACTTATTAGGTTACCGCCATTATGCTGACGATGTTGTTGAAAAGTTTGTTGAGCGCGCACACAAAAACGGTGTTGATGTGTTTCGTATTTTTGATGCAATGAATGATGTACGTAACCTAGAAACAGCCATTAAAGCGGCTGTTAAGGTAGGTGCTCATGCTCAAGGTACTATTTCGTATACGGTAAGCCCTGTTCATACACTTGATATGTGGTTAACGCTGGCCAAGCAATTAGAAGAGCTGGGTTGTCATTCAATTTGTATTAAAGATATGGCGGGTTTGTTAAAGCCATATGACGCAGAAGAGCTTATAAAAGCGCTGAAAGAAACAGTGTCGATTCCAATTGCTATGCAATGCCATGCTACAACAGGTTTAAGTACTGCTACGTACCAAAAAGCGATTGATGCAGGTATTGATATGCTTGATACCGCTATCTCGTCTATGAGTATGACTTACGGTCACTCAGCAACAGAAACCATTGTAGCAATTGTTGAAGGTACGGCGCGAGATACTGAGCTTGACTTAAACCAACTTGAAGAAATTGCATCTTACTTTAGAGATGTTCGTAAAAAATACGCAGCGTTTGAAGGGAGTTTAAAAGGCGTAGATGGACGTATTTTACTCGCTCAAGTACCAGGTGGCATGTTAACTAACATGGAAAACCAACTTAAAGAGCAAGGTGCCGCTGATAAGCTTAACGAAGTACTACTTGAAATACCGCGTGTACGCGAAGACTTAGGTTTTATTCCTCTTGTTACACCAACATCACAAATTGTGGGTACTCAAGCTGTACTTAATGTGCTGACAGGTGAGCGTTATAAAACTATCACTAAAGAAACCGCAGGCGTATTAAAAGGCGAATATGGTTTAACACCAGCTCCAATGAATAAAGAGCTGCAAGAGCGCGTACTCAATGGCAGCGACGTTATTACGTGTCGTCCTGCTGATAACATTGCTCCTGAGCTGGAAACACTTGAAGCTGAGCTATTAAAAGAAGCACAAGAGCAAGGTTTAACGCTTGCTGAGGATAAAATAGACGACGTACTTACTTATGCGTTATTCCCACAGGTTGGTTTAAAATTCATCAAAAACCGTAATAATCCTGATGCATTTGAACCGGTTCCAAGCGAAGACGATAACACAAGTAAATCGCCAGCCAAGTCATCAGCAAGTAGTAACAGTGTTAAGGCTGAGCAATATAGCGTTAAGGTAGACGGTAAAGTTTACGACGTTGTCGTAGCGCAAGGCGGTGAACTTAAAGAAGTCACATTAAAAGATTCAGAACATTTACCTCAGTCTGCTTCAGTGGCTTCAGGTGAAACGCTAAATGCACCTTTAGCTGGTAATATTTTTAAAGTTAAAGTGAAAGCGGGTCAGGTTGTAAACGAAGGTGATGTTGTTGTGATTATGGAAGCCATGAAAATGGAAACTGAAGTACGTGCAATGCATACTGGTACAATTGCTGAAGTGCTTGTGTCTGAGGGTGACTCAGTGACCACTGGTGACGCAATTATTGCGTTGGCTTAAGGAGTCGTATAAATGGAAGGTCTTTTAAACCTTTGGCATGCAACAGGTCTTGCTAACTTTACGTTTCCTGGCTTGATAATGATTGCTGTAGGCTGTTTGTTATTGTTTTTAGCGATATCTAAAAACTTTGAGCCTCTGCTTTTATTACCAATTGGCTTTGGCGCGATATTAACTAATATCCCGGTTGCTGGTATGTCTGACCCTGGCGGGCTTTTGTACTCAGTTTACTATGTGGGTATAGATACCGGGATTTTTCCGCTATTGATATTTATGGGTGTTGGTGCATTAACTGACTTTAGTGCGCTAATAGCAAACCCACGTATGTTATTGCTGGGGGCTGCGGCTCAGTTTGGTATTTTTGCGACCTTGTTTGGTGCAATTTTACTTAACTTCATACCTGGTTTTGAGTTTTCGCTTCAAGATGCATCAGCTATTGCTATTATTGGCGGGGCTGATGGCCCAACGGCAATATTTTTAGCCTCAAAGCTAGCGCCTGATTTATTAGGGGCAATTGCAGTGGCTGCTTACTCTTATATGGCGCTAGTACCAATAATTCAGCCTCCTATTATGCGTGCACTTACAACGCCTGAAGAGCGCCAAATTAAAATGCCTGAGCTACGTAAAGTATCTAAAAAGGAAAAAATTATTTTTCCACTTATGGTACTCACTGCAACCGCGATGTTTTTACCAGCAGCAATTCCGCTAGTAGGTATGTTCTGTTTAGGTAATTTAATGCGTGAGTCGGGTGTTGTTGACCGTTTAAGTAACAGTGCGCAAAACGAAATTATCAACATAACGACCATATTTTTAGGGTTAGCGGTTGGCTCTAAGCTTGCAGCAGATGATTTCTTAACGCTAGAAACTATTGGTATTTTAGTGTTGGGCGCCCTTGCTTTTGGTATTGGTACAGCGTCAGGTGTATTTATGGCTAAAGGCTTAAATAAAATATCTAAAACACCTATTAACCCGTTAATTGGTGCCGCTGGTGTATCAGCTGTTCCTATGGCTGCTCGCGTAGTAAATAAAGTGGGACTTGAAAATAACCCACATAACTTTTTACTTATGCACGCAATGGGTCCTAATGTGGCGGGCGTGTTAGGCAGTGCGGTTGCTGCAGGTATTTTGTTGGCACTTGTTGGCTAAATTGATTTTAGATTTCAACCAACCATTGAGCGCAGTTTACTGCGCTTTTTTTTGCCCTGAATTTCTGTTCGTTAATGGTTTCTTGTTTTAAGTTTTTTGTTTAAAGTGGTGGTTCTTCGCAATTTTAAGGATGATCATTATGCTTCACACTCCACTGGCTCACTATTTACCTAATGTTAGTAAACTTGTATTTGGATGTATGGGGTTGGGAGGCGGTTGGAATAAAGACCCAATTACCAGCGCACATCTTAAACAAACCCACGAATGCATTGATAACGCGATTGAAGGCGGCATTAATTTTTTTGATCATGCAGATATATACACTTTTGGTAAAGCAGAACAGGTATTTGGTCAGGCACTGAGTGAGCGACCAGAACTTAGAGAGCACATGTATATTCAGTCAAAATGCGGAATAAAATTTGCTGACGACCAGGGCCCTAAGCGCTATGACTTTTCAGCAGATTGGATTGAGCAGTCGGTAGAAAACTCACTTAAGCGATTAAATACGCAATACCTTGATGTACTAATGCTTCATCGTCCAGACCCTTTAATGGAAGTTGATGAAGTTGCACGTGTATTTAGCTGTTTAAAAGAAAGTGGCAAAGTAAAACATTTTGCCGTATCAAACATGCAGCAACACCAAATCAACTTTTTACAGCATGCCCTTGATATGCCGATTGTTGCCAATCAAATAGAGGCCAGTTTGCAAAAACATCAATTTATAGACGAAGGTCTGTATGTTGGTAACAGCGACGGTAAAGACATTAACTTTACGCCCGGTAGCATTGAATACTGCCGCAGCTTTGATATTCAAATACAAAGTTGGGGTAGCTTGTGCCAAGGTTTATATACCGGTGGCGATTTATCAAAGGCGTCGCAAGCCGATATCAACACAAGTATTTTAGTAAATAAACTTGCTGCAATTTATGGTACCTCTGCTGAGGCAATTGTACTTGCGTGGCTGCTGCGCCACCCTGCATCGATTCAACCCATTATTGGCACGACTAACGCTAAGCGTATAAACGCATCGTGTGAGGCTATTAATGTTCATTTAAGCCGAGAGCATTGGTATGCCCTATATGAAAGCGCTAAAGGCTGTGAAGTGCCATAAAGAGGGTTTTTAATGAACGTAATTATTATTTTAGTGTGTTTATTTATAGCATTGGCAATACTGATCCCATTACTTGAAAAGTACCAAAGCAAAATGGGGCTTGAGGGGGCGGCAAAATACAGTAAATATATTTGGCCATTAGTGATGGGCTCTTTAGTTATTCAACTTATTTATGTATTAATGAATTAGGTGTGTAAAGCTATTAATATAAAATTAAGATGCAAAGCCTTTAATGTAGAACGGCTCTATGTGAGCTAACCAACTTATTTTTAAAATAAAAACACTAAAAAAGCCCTTGCAGGCTAAACCTGCAAGGGCTTTTTAATAAATTAATAACGCGGTTACTTAAGTGCTAGTTGTAATTCGCGATTACGCTCTAATTGAGCAATAAAGTTTTCGGCAATAGGTTTAAATTTAGCAAGCTCAGAGCGGGGGAGTGGCTCAGACTTTGGTAATTTAACCGTTTTAGGATTACGGTGAACACCGTTAACCAAAAACTCATAATGTAAATGCGCGCCAGTCACTCGACCTGTAGCACCTACAGTACCAATTTTGTCTCCTTGTTTTACTTTTTGACCTGTTCTAACAAGCTTTTTGTTAAGGTGTAAATACTTGGTGACATACTGTGTACCGTGGCTAATAAATACGTAGTTACCATTGTACTTACTGTAACCTGCCTTAACCACTTTACCATTACCCGATGCAACAACGGGTGTGCCAGTACGTGCAGCGTAATCAATACCGCGGTGTGCTTTTACTTGCCCTGTAACTGGGTGTAAGCGACGTGGGTTAAAACTCGAGCTAATATATTTAAAATTAACGGGGGCACGTAAAAATGCTTTTTTCATACTACGGCCTTCGGGGGTATAAAAATTGCCATCGGTGTGTCGAATTGCTGTAAAGCGTTGCCCTTGGTTAATGAACTCAGCCGCTATAATTTTACCGGTACCAATAAATTCGCCTTCAACATAGTGAGATTCATAAATTAAACCAAATTGATCGTTTTTACGAATGTCGTTAGCAAAGTCTACATCCCAACCAAAAATATCAGCAAAGTTCATGATTTGGCGCTCGCTTAAACCCGCTGCAATTGCAGAAGTCCAAAAGCTGCTAGAAATTTCACCGCCAGCTGTTTTGGTCAGCGTTTCTATTTCTTTGCTATCTATAGATGTATTGTAGTTACCTTCGTCATCTAGAGTTACATACAACGTATCTGTTTTAGAAATAACGTAACGCAATTGCGCAAGCGTTCCATCTTTACCGGTTGCAAAGCTCAGTACTTCGCCTGGGTGAATTTTAGTTAGCTTGCGAGTTTCTGCGTTAGTGTTAATTAGCTTATGTAGCGTTTGCGCTGAAAAGCCCGCGCGTTTAAATATAATTGCTAAGTTGTCGCCCGTTTTTACTTGGTGGTCGACTAAATCGTATTCTGGAAGTTTTTCGGCTGTTTGCTCTGAATTTAACTCGGTTAATTTTTCGTTGTCATCAACTTTAACTTGAAGCTCGTAGCGCTTGCCAATCTCTAATGCATTTGCATTGTTGTCTTTAGACGCGGTTGCTTTCTCAGATGGAAGAAACGTCAAGGCGGCAATAGCAGAAACCAAACATAAGATAAGCAATTTGTGTTTTTTGGGGAGGGTATTAACCACGTGAACCATAACGTGCCTTTTTCTGCTGTCAAGATAATAAATACATAATATTGCAGGATATACCTAATATTGTGCGAATACCAGTGCTTTGTAGATTTTAAATCGCGCTGAATTACGCTAAAATCGGGCTTTATATGCCTTTTTAGCGCTTAATTTATCTCAGACTATGCGCATTTTATTTAGTTGCATTAATCACTTAAAAAGTTGTTTTAATTAGGTAGAAATTTGTTATGTTAGTTGCACATATAAGTTTGATTTAGCCCTTGTTAAACTAAGGTTATACAAAACAACTAGTAGCCCTCTTTGTTGGCAGAATTTTGGAGTAATAGACTGTGGATTTACAAACCGCTCTTGCAGAGATAAAACGCGGTGCAGAAGAAATATTAATTGAAGACGAGTTAGTTGAAAAACTAAAGTCGGGCAAAAAGTTAAAAATCAAAGCGGGTTTCGATCCAACAGCGCCAGATTTACACTTAGGGCATACAGTACTAATTAATAAAATGAAAACTTTCCAAGACTTAGGTCACGAAGTTATTTTCTTAATTGGTGATTTTACGGGCATGATAGGTGATCCAACCGGTAAAAACGTGACACGTAAACCGCTTACCCGTGAAGATGTTCTTGCCAATGCTGAAACGTATAAAGAGCAGGTTTTCAAAATTCTTGATCCTGCAAAAACAACCGTTGCTTTTAATTCAACGTGGATGGAAAAGTTAGGCGCAGCAGGCATGATTAAACTAGCTGCTAACCAAACGGTTGCGCGTATGCTTGAGCGTGATGACTTTAAAAAGCGATACAATGGCGGACAGCCAATTGCAATACACGAATTTTTATACCCGCTAGTACAAGGTTGGGATTCGGTTGCTTTAGAGTCAGATGTAGAGCTTGGTGGTACTGATCAGCGCTTTAATCTACTTATGGGGCGTGAGCTTCAAAAAGTTGAAGGCCAAAAGCCACAAACTGTTTTAATGATGCCATTACTTGAAGGTACTGATGGCGTTCAAAAAATGTCTAAATCTTTAGGTAACTATATTGGTATTACTGATGCACCTAATGACATGTTTGGTAAAGTGATGTCGATTAGTGATGTATTAATGTGGCGTTACTACGATTTACTAAGTGGTCTTTCGATTGAGCAAATAGCAGCGCAAAAAGAACGTGTTGAGCAGGGTACTAACCCGCGTGATATCAAAATTGAACTTGCTAAAGAGCTTATTGCACGTTTTCATAGTGAAGAAGATGCACAAGCTGCACACAACGATTTTATTCAACGTTTTCAGAAAAAAGCGCTGCCAGATGAAATTCCTGAGCTGACAATAACCATAGCAGAAGACACTATTTTAATAGCAAACTTATTAAAAGAAGCTAATTTAGTTGCCAGTACATCAGAAGCGATGCGCATGATAAAACAAGGCGCTGTTAAACTTAACGGTGAAGAAAAAATCACCGATACCAAACTAGAAATAGCAAAAGGCACAACCGATATTTACCAAGTAGGTAAACGTAAGTTTGCAAACATTACCGTAGCTTAAGTATACGGGGAATAAAAAAACCAGCTGAGGCTGGTTTTTTTATATTCAATTTTTTACTAAGTAAAGCTTAAATGCTTTTTAGAATTTCAATACACACAATAACGAGTACCCAAAAGGCACGCGCCTGATTAAGCCGATTTAATACGGCTGGCACATCGTCAGCGTTAGGTAGCCTATCAGTACCAACACGCATTTTGTTATACCGCTTGTTAAAATACATAGCCGGCCCACCCAGTTGCACGCCAAGTGATGCTGAACATGCACTGAGTAACCACCCTGTATTTGTTTGATAGAAGTGTTGGCCGTAGTGTTTTATGTAGTGAATACTTTGTTTTGTGGCCTTACTCGCAGCAATTGTTAGGGACAATAAACGTACCGGAATATACTCAATAACGAATAAAATAAGCTTTAATGGTTTTAAAAATGCGCTGTTTGGTGAAACATCATGGCGCCATGCTTGCTGCATTAAGGTAAGTAGTCGGTACCCAAGAGCTGCAATGGGGCCTAAAAGTAAAAAAATAAATATAACTACAAAGTAATAACGGGCAGTGCGAAGTATTAAGCTCTCTATAAGTGCTTTAATAATGCCGGCTGTAGAAAGCTTGCTTACTTCACGTGCGAGTATCGGTTTTAATAGTTCGCGCGCTGCTGACTTTTGGTTTTGCTTGGTCAACTTTGCAATGCGACGTGCTTTTTTGGTGAGGCTTTGGCTTTCAAGGCAAAGGTATAAAATAAGCCCTGCCAGTAACTCGGGGTAAAATGCAAATTCAAGCAGTAAAGTAATAATTATTAAAATAACACTAAGCACTAGCACGCAGGCAAGGATGGCCGCTAAATAGTGGTAGCTGTTAGTATTTTTTTTATTGTAAATACGTTTGCCTATGGCGCGAAACACGGCCACTAAAACGGTATTAGGGTGGTACCAACTAACGAGTGGTAAAAAGCGCTCAGCAAGGAGCGCTATTATGAATACAATAAAGTCCAAATGGCTTTGAACAATATTGCTAAGCATTTACAGTGTTACAGCCGTTAGCTTTTCAAGCAGAGCAACAACCATTTTAGATGAGTTAATTGATGCTGTTTCTAGGTACTCTTCAAATGATTGTGGCGATTCTTTACCTGCAATATCAGACATTGAACGAATAACAACAAAAGGTGTTTCAAGCGTATGACAGGTTTGCGCAATAGATGCACCTTCCATTTCTACTGCAAGCATTGAAGGGAAGTCGCTGCGCGCTTTATCAATATGAACAGGGTCACACATAAAAGTATCGCCAGTACAAATAAGGCCAACCAAGGTTTTAACTTCGCTAATTTGTGCAATAGTTTGTTGTGCTGCTTCAACCAATTTAGGGTGCGCAACAAAACCTGCTGGCATTTGCGGTACTTGGCCAATTTCGTAGCCAAAAGCGGTTACGTCTACATCGTGGTGACGAACTTCTGACGATATGACGACATCGCCAACACTTAATGATGGATCAAAACCGCCAGCAGAGCCGGTGTTAATAACGCAATCAGGTTTAAAGTTATCAATAAGTAATGTAGTTGCAATGCTTGATGCTACTTTACCAATACCTGATTGAACAAGAGTAACTGTACAACCCGCTAATTTACCAGTGTAAAATGTAAAACCTGCTTTAGTTAAAATAGCTGGGTTTTGCATTGCTTCACGCAATATTTTAACTTCTGGCTCCATTGCGCCAATAATACCAACATTCATAGTGTTTGATTCCTGAGTTTGAATAGCATGATTATACGTGAAGTTAACAATAAAAAACAAAAAAGCGAGACATTTAAAATGCTCGCTTTAATGCAAGTTTAGTCACCTGATAATTATATTTCGGCTAATGCTGTTGAATGGGCTTTAGCTTGTGAAGGTGATAAAACGGCAGGTTTGTGAACTCGGTTGCGCAATGGGCGCTGTGCTGTCGGTGCAGGTTTGCCTAACTTAAACATAATGGCATCGCGTACTTCTGATGGACGATAGCCTGCTTTTACCTTCATGCGAATGTGTGGAATACCTGCAGCTTCTAAGGCGCCATTCACAAACCAGTCGCGCTGTGCTTTGTGGCCATCTTTGTTGGCGTTATTTACTAAATCAACGGCGGCAACTATGGTCATCTTTTCTTTGTCGATTAACACAAAATCAAGCTGCTTATTTTTGGCTTTGGCAATAGCAGCGCGTTTTGATTTAGGTGATAAACCTTCTTTACAGTCGATGACATCAATAAGCTTAACTCGGCTCACAATTTTGTATTGATCGCCAATAGCACGCTCTAATAGATTTAAAAAGGCGCTTTCTACTTGCGTAAATACGCTTTGTTTACGTTTGAAAGGATAAGGATTACCGCCGTCGTCACTAAATTTTGACGCGGCAATTGATGCACCTACCACTAATACTAAAATCGACAATAAAGCGAATTCCATACGGTAACTCCATAACAACAAATTGACACTGTTTTGTTAAAGCAATTACTGTGCCTAAGTTGTATATGAATTACCGAATGGCGATTTAAGATAACGCAGGTGTTTTATGCTTTATACCCGCCGTTAATACCTTTTACAGCAACAGCTACGGCATCGTGTGCATGAAGCGATTCGTAATGGTTTATTTGTAGCCAGTAATCTGCGTAACTGTCTGCTTCTAATATAGCTTTAATTTTACGTGCTGCATCTTCGCAAAACATTAAATTTTGACCATTTAAACGGGCAAATTCTTGTTCATCTTCACGCTTTACTGCCGCTTGTACGGGGGTTTTTAGCTCGTCTTCAAGGGTGTTTATTAAGTTAACTACATCAAACTCCTGGATGTTGCTATCGAGTTTAACTTTTACGTTAGCAATTGAGCGTTGCGAGTGAGGTGTTGCCACAATGCCTTGTGTCGTGCCAAGCCAATCAAGTACGTCTTTTTGGTTGAGTGTGTCTTGGTTAAACTTTTCGCTGAATGCGTTTTGTATTAGCTGGCGTGCAAGTGCTGCCGAACAAGGGCAAGTAGATGAGTAGGTAACATCAACAGTTAGCTCGTAACTAATAATATTGTTTTCAATTGTACTTGTCAGTGTGATTGGATAGCTTTTCCAGCCAGCTTTCCCACTTAATAGAGACTTGCGGCGAAGTGGAAGCTCAAATTTAAACTCAATTTGCGCCTTATTACTCAAGCCTTCATGGCTTGATATAAAGGTATTAAGCGCTTGGCCAATTGTTTTAGGATTTACTTGTTGCTCTGTTGAGAGTAAATCAAGCGCTAAAAATAAGCGCGACATATGAATGCCTTTGGCGTCTTCTTTATGTAAGTTTACAAATGCGCGCGCTTTAGCATTAACGGTAACAGGGCTTAAATCACGCGATTCAAAAATAAATGGCAGTTCAATTTCACCCATGCCAACCCAGTCTAATTTACCTGTTTGTAATGCGGGAGCGGTGTCGGCTATATCGGGCATATTGGTTTGCATGCTATGTTACTCGTTATTGGCAATGATAAGGCGCATTATTTTACACGAAATAATCAGTGGCTGAAACGAGGACTTTATTGCCAGTCAAAATCGCGTATGAATTTTTACTGTTTTTGTCGCACAACACGAAAATAGCGAATAGAAAAATGCTAAAATCTGTAAAATAGCATTGCCTTACTTATATTTAAGCAAACAGCAAAGAGATAAAACTACGTATGACCGATTATTCTTTGAGCCCTTGGGTTCGGGTGCTTTCAAGTTCTATAGCGCGATTTGGCGAGTTAAAAACGGCTGCCATTTGTTACGCTTTATTTTTAGCTGCGTCTCTTATTTTATCGAGTATGTTTTATTACGTAGCGATAGGTGAATTGTTTCTTGTAGATATTTTGGCTGTGGTATTTTTTTCAGCTGTAGTGTCACCTCTAATTATTAGCGTACTTATAAACTCAATTCGTCAGTTAGACGCTTCATACGCCTACTTAGATAGCGCAACCAAACAAGAAAAGCTATTAAACCAAACACTTAAAGATAATATTAATCGGCTTAATATTGAAATAGATGAACGTAAAATGGCCTTTCATGCCAAACATCGCGCCATTGAAGAGCTTCGTAGAGAAATTGCAGAGCGCAAAAAAACACAGCAAGAGCTAGCTCAGCAAAGCATGTTACAGCGCTCAATTGTTGATTCATCCCCCGATTTATTTTATTACCGCGACAACAATGGGGTATTTGCTGGCTGCAATAAAATGTTTGAAGAAGTAATGGGGAAATCAAGCCGTGAGCTCATTGGTAAAACGGTAGAACAAATATTTCCAAATGACTTTTTATCTGAAGTACTACGCACAGACAAAGAGGTAGAGCAAACTCACAAAGCAATCACCATCGATGTGGGTTATGAAGTTGATGGTGCAACACGCTGGTTTGAATTGCGAAAACTTCCTTTTATAAACGATGAAGGTGACTACATTGGTTTGCTTGGCTTTGGGCGTGATATTACTAGCCGTAAAGAAGCCGCTGAGGCTCTTGAAACCGCATATAAAGATAAAGGTAAGTTTATTGCTACATTAAGCCATGAGTTGCGTACACCGCTTAATGGTATTGTGGGTTTAACACGCATGTTGCTTGATACCGACCTTAATAAGCAGCAGCGCAGTTGGTGTAATACGGTTTTTTCAAGCGCAGAGACGCTCGGGAATATTTTTAACGACATTATAGATTTAGATAAAATAGACAGAGAACAGCTCGATATTGCTGCAAATTCTATCAATGTATCTGATTTTATAAACGATGTTGTGAATTTTGCAGGTTTAATTACAGAGCAAAAAGGGCTGGAGTTTGATATTGAGCGAAATGGTAAGTTAGATATATATGCGCTGCTTGATCCCACTCGTTTACGCCAAGTGGTTTGGAACCTGATAAATAACGCGGTGAAGTTTACCCAGCATGGCAAAGTAACACTTGAATGTAGCCGTGAAAATCGCCCTGAAGGTCCGTGGTTAGTTATTAAAATATCAGATACAGGGCAAGGTATTCCTCAAGAGCAGCTTTCTCGTATTTTTGATATGTACTACAAAGCACCTGACTTACAAGGCACAAATGCCATTGGTTCAGGCATTGGTCTTGCGGTAACCAAAGCGCTAGTGACCGCAATGAAAGGCAGTATTACAGTAAATAGTACAGAGGGTGAGGGCAGTTGTTTTACAGTACAAATACCGCTTAGTTTATGTATTGCCCCCACAGAGCAGAGCTATGTTGGACGAGAGCTTTACATTTTACTTGTTGAAGATGTACCGCTTAATGCAGAAATAGCCACCAATTTATTAGAACAACGCGGTCACGAAGTGTTATGGGCTGAAACAGGCGAAGATGCTCTTTCGTTTGTAGATACCGAAGACGACCTAGATTTAGTATTACTTGATATGCAGCTACCCGATATAAATGGGGACGAAGTTGCAAGGCAAATTCGTGCCGATAGTCATTTTGATAACCTGCCTATTGTTGCACTAACCGCTAATGTAAGAAGTGCAGAAGAAGAGCTTGAAGGCATTTCTATTCAAGGCGCTCTAGCTAAGCCTATCAATACAGTAAAGCTTGATAAAATGCTTGCTGACTTGTTTGATATTAAGCAAGCTCAATGCACCGAGCCACAGCTAAAAGTAACCGACGAGGCACTTAAAAATATTGATGCACATTTGCTAGATGTTGAAACAATAGAAGACTTTGTGAACTCAATGGGGTTAGTTGTTTTTCGACGCAGCAGTCAGCTATTCGAAAAGCTAAATCCGCAGTATCAACAAGAACTGCTTACATCATTAAATACAGGTGATAGGGAAGAGTATAAATCGGTTGCGCATAAGCTTAAAGGTGCTGCTGGTTCTGTTGGTTTAAACGATGTTCAACTGCATGCAAAAGTGATGGAGTACGGCGCAATAGAAAAGTCAGATGAGGTGCTTGAGGAGTGGCTGCTCGTGTTGGCAAATAAAATAAATGAAGGACAACATGCCCTTCATTTATTTCTACAGCAATTAGAATGAACGCTGATTAGCTGTCGATTTTACCAATAAAGCGGTAGCCTTCACCATGAATGGTGCTGATAAGCTCTGATGTAGAGTTATCGCTTTCAAAATGCTTACGGATACGGCGGATAGTTACATCAACAGTACGGTCGTTTGCACGAAGTTCACGCCCAGTCATATGTTTAATCAGTTGCTCACGGCTAAAAATACGACCCGGAGAATCAAGCATTAAACGCAGTGCTCTATACTCGCCTTTAGGCAAGCGTTTAGCATCGCCATTAGGAGATGTTAAACAGCGGCTGTTTTCATCTAATTCCCAACCGTTAAATGTAATAACGCCATTGGTTTCAAGCGATGATTCATCATCACTTAGACCTGTACGCGTAATAAGGTTGCGAGCTCTAATAGTCAATTCACGAGGGTTAAATGGTTTAGTAATGTAATCATCAGCGCCAATTTCAAGCCCCAAAATACGATCAACATCGTTATCACGACCTGTTAAGAAAATAAGGCCTACTTTGCGTTTTTGGCGTAGTTCACGGGCTAATATAAGGCCGTTTTTGCCTGGAAGATTGATATCCATAACTACGAGATTAACGTCGTCGTTATTTGTAAGCTTGTCATGCATGTCATCGCCATCAATGGCTTCAATAACTTTGTAACCTTCAGCTTCAAATAAACTAACGAGGTTTAGTCGAGTTACGTCTTCATCCTCTACGATTAGAATGACTGGCGTTTGCATTATTAATTAACCTTTTTGGAATATTTTATTTACAAAAAATCGGTATTTAGTATAAATCCGACTACTAGAGATTATAGGATTATATCCAATTGTTAACAAGAAAAAACAAGTTGGATAAAAATAAAACAGCAAGAGTTCAAAGTTTGCTCAAAAAGCCCGTGTAAAAACTACTGTTAAATTGATCATTACACGTATGAAGTTCATTTACTCTGAAAATTAATGGACCGGCTGACTATGCAAAACTGTTAAATAATCAGACTAATTCAAAGTTAAATTATATCACTATCTAATCTTTCATCAATGTATGTGATATCGCAAAAGTAATAAAGTTCAAAAAATTGCGCTCTATAAACGATAACTATTACCCTTACTTGTCACATGAAGCATAAATATGGTCGATAAGAAGTAATTCAAGGAGTGTAAGCAAATAAATGCGCTTGGTTACTTCACTTTTAAGGGATGGTTATGATGAATCGCGCACCGTGTTTTTTTTCTAAATCAATTAATATGTGGCCGCCTAAAGCTTGTGTTACTAAATTGTAAACTAAGTGCATACCTAGTCCACTCGCTCCTTGCCCTCTTTTTGATGTTACGAAAGGATCGAAGATCCTATGTTTAATTTTTTTGTCTACACCTTGGCCATTGTCACTGTAAATAATAGTGAGTTTTTTACCCGTTAACTCCACATCAAACTGTATTTCGTTATTTTCATTACCTATAAACCCGTGTAGCAGAGAGTTTGTTAGTAGTTGTATAAATACTTGTTGTAGTGGTTCAGATTTGCTTTCTATTGTTAAGTCGGTTGCACAATTTATGTTAATAACAGGTTTTTTCTCTTCAAGTTCAGAGCTTATTGATGTCAAAACATCCGTTATTAACTTATGAATATTGATGTAGGTAGTTACGTCATCATCTTGAATAACCGCTACTTTTTTAAAAGTTGAAATTAAGTCTGCTGCACGGTTTAAGTTACGGTAAATTAAATCTAAATTTTCTATGCCTTCATCAATAAAGCGCTTTAATTGATTTGAAGTCAGCTTTTTGTCGTCAAAGCTAATTTGTAAATCAGCTAACTTATCGCGCAGCAAGGTTGAACTAGTAATGCCAAGCCCTATTGGGGTATTAACTTCATGCGCAACACCGGCGACCATTTGGCCAAGGGATGCCATTTTTTCATTTTCAACAATTTGTGTTTGATACTGATGCATACGCTCAAGGGTTGACAACAATTCTTGATTTGCCTCTCGTAAGGCTATGGTTCGTTGGTTTACTTTTTCTTCTAACCCCTGGTTAAGCTGTTTAATTTCTTCTTTGTCTTTTTCATGGCGGGTCAGTTGTTTTTGAGTGCGTGTAAGCATGATATTTAAACTGTTTGAAAGTGCTGATATTTCTTTTACGTCGGTTACAGGTGCGCGTACATCGTAGTTATGATTTTTTGATACGTCTTGTAATAGCATACTCAATCTTTCTATCGGTCGGGCTATTCTTTTTTGAACATTTATTGCAATAAAATACACAACAACAAGTATCAATAAAGTAAGTAAGGCATCCACAACTATTTTTTGTTTTATATAGTCGTCTAAGCTTTCAAGGCTACCGCGCATGTATACATGGCCAACAAGCTTTTCATTATGAAAAATTGGCTTTATTAGTTCAATATCTTCGTTGGTTATACGTGGTGTTTTTAGTTCCTCAATACTGTCGATTCTGAGGGGGACTGGTGGCGTTTTTTTTGCGTTGAAACTAATAAAAAAAACAGGCTTTTGAGATGCTTGCTCATTAGAATAAACATGTATGTTTTTAACTAGAGAGATTTTTTCAAAGTATTTAAGGCGTTTTTCTTCTGTTTCTCTGTCATCTTCAAAAACTGACATTCCTGCGTCAAAGGCAACAATTTCAGCGAGAATAACGAGCTTACTAACTATTAATTGTTTTTGCTCTTTAACACTTAGGTAAGTCGATATAGAAATCGATAACGACAAGCAAATAGCAGTTATAAGCATGATTAAATTTATAAGTGCTTTACGAATACTGCTTTGATGAACTTTTCTAGGCATTATTAAAGTGTCGCCTGAGTCGTTAAGTTTTATTATTTTATTAGTTTAGCAAAGAAGGCAGAGAGTGGCGCAAAAAAACACATAAAATTAAGTATACATTCAAATACTAAGCCAAACATATTAATTGTTTAACTGAGCATTTAAGCGTGTTTAACTGCTATATACGGCAAATTTATTGTTTTTGAATACGGTTTGATACGCTTCAAATTGTGTTTCTAAAATTGGCGGGTATTTTAAAAAGCTGTTTGCAACAATAGTTAGCTTTCCGTTTTTAGTTAAATGCTGTTTAGCGTTAGCTAAAAACGTTTCGGCAACGCTGTAGTCTGTAGCAATTCCTGTGTGAAACGGCGGATTACTCACTATTAAATCAAACTTACCACTAATATTTTTAAGGCCATCACTGAGAATTGCTTCACCAGTTACCCCGTTTAACTTTAAAGTTTGAGTTGTTGCATAGGTTGCAAGTGCGCTTACGTCGCTACATACAAATTCAAGAGCTGTATTTTTTAACCCTAAAAAGGTCGCAATTAAGCCAGCACCACAACCAAAGTCGAGTACTTTACCTTGTTTAGTTGAAGGGGCATTTTCGAGTAGCATTTTCGTACCAGCGTCTAAACAGCCATGGTTAAACACGCCGGGTACGCTAATAGCTGAAAATGATATGTCGGCAATACTAACGGTAAATGTTTTATGGTAGTGGCTAATATCAAATTGCGCATTGAGTTCAATTTGAGAAAATGAGTAAAGTACGCAGTGTTTAGCCGAATCAATTTTATTACTATATTCAGTTTTAGCTGCTAATTGTTTTTCAATGGATTTAACGCCACTTTTATTTTCACCAACAACTAATAACTCTGCGTCCGTAGTTATTACAGCGCGTATGTTATCAAGGGCCATTAAAAGCTCTGGTTTTGATTTAGGATAATAAAGAATGACTAAATCATAATCACTGCCGGTAATGGTGTGGTTAACTTTTACATCAACACCATGAGTATTTTTAGCAAATTCACCATTAGCATGGTTATAGCTAAACGCTGTAATTTTGCTATTTGGATTAAGCGTTTTAAGCTCAGCTAAAAAGCCATCTTGAACAAAGTTGACCACCAATATAGATTTACCCGTTAATGCATCACTATTTCGCAGCAACAGTAAACTTGGGTTGGTTAATACGCTCATAAATGGCTTTGCCTTACAGTATGTTAAATTAATATAAAAGTGTAATTACTTTGTGCGCTCAAACATTAAGTCCCAAACGCCGTGACCTAATCGGTGGCCGCGTTGCTCAAATTTGGTAAGAGGGCGTAAATCAGGGCGAGGCACATAATCGTTAGTTTCTGATTGATTTTTATAACCCGGGGCAGCTTGCATAACTTCTAGCATATGTTCTGCGTAGTTTTCCCAATCAGTAGCCATATGAAAAACACCGCCTATTTTTAATTTAGAACGTAGTTTTTCAGCAAATTCAGTTTGTACAATACGGCGCTTATGGTGGCGCTTTTTGTGCCATGGGTCTGGGAAGAATAATTGCAATGTAGTTAGGCTTTCATCGCTTAGGCAGTCAGCAAGTACTTCTACAGCATCATGTTCAAACACGCGTAAATTAGTTACACCCGCTTCGTCGGCATCCATTAAACATGCACCAACGCCTGGGCGGTGTACTTCAATACCAATAAAGTTTAAGTGTGGGGCATTTTTAGCCATTTCTACAAGCGACTTGCCCATACCAAAGCCTATTTCTAGCACTACATCATTGTTGTTGCCGAATACTTGGCTTAAATCAAGCATGCCGTTTTTATGCTCTAAGCCCATTGTTGGCCAGCATTTTTCGATTGCAGCGGCTTGGCCTTTGGTTAATCGACCTTCGCGTTTTACAAAACTGCGAATGGTGCGGATGTATTTACCTTCTTGCTTAGCTTGCTCGAGGTTGGTATTGCTTGATTCACTCATATCTTATTGGCCTGACAAAACAATGTGTTTAAAAATGGTTGCATATTATCCCTGACGATGGCCTCAATCACAAGTATTAGCTAGTTTTACAGCCTCTATAGCTTGATCTTTTTATTCACTGCAATAGACTGACCCGCCATTGAGCATGAGTAAAAAGTATAATATGTTGGACTTAAATAAAGAGCAGTCTCACTGGTTTTCAAAGCAAGTAGTTGATTGGTATCACCTTCATGGCAGAAAAACGCTGCCGTGGCAATTGGGTAAAACGCCTTATAAAGTGTGGGTTTCTGAGGTTATGCTTCAGCAAACTCAAGTTGTTACTGTGATCCCTTATTTTGAAAAATTTATGAAAAGTTTTCCTGATATTATTGCTTTGGCTAATGCCGAAGAAGATCAGGTACTACACCATTGGACTGGTTTAGGTTACTACGCCCGCGCGCGAAATCTTCATAAAACAGCAAAAATAGTTCGCGACAAATACAACGGACAGTTTCCTCAAACGCTTGAAGAGGTTATTGATTTGCCGGGCATTGGCCGCTCTACAGCAGGGGCTGTATTGTCATTGTCGCTTGGTCAACATCACCCTATTTTGGATGGTAATGTAAAGCGAGTATTAGCACGCTATTTTATGGTTGAAGGGTGGTATGGTGTAAAAAAAGTAGAAAACCAGCTTTGGCATTTATCGTCGCAATTAACACCTAAAAATAATGTGACAGAATTCAACCAAGCTATGATGGATTTAGGTGCAAGCTTATGTTCACGTAGCCGTTTTGATTGTGAGGCGTGCCCGTTAAATAGTCGCTGTGGTGCGTTTAATGCGAGTAAAGTTAAAGAGTTTCCTCATTCGAAGCCTAAAAAAACAGTGCCTAAAAAAAGCTGTCATCAGCTAATTATAAAGTGCGACGATAAGGTCCTTATGGAAAAACGCCCTAGCTCTGGTATTTGGGGTGGGTTGTTTGGTTTTTTCGAGTTTACTGAACGCCAACAGCTAGATGAGTTTATAGCTCAACATGGCTTTATATCAGAACTTGAACCATTAGCGGCGTTTACCCATGTATTTTCTCATTTTGAGCTGACTATTAATCCGCATATATTAAATCTTAAACAAATCCCGGATGTAATTAACGAACGCCAGCTAGTTTGGTACCCGCTAGATCAATCAGTGGAAGTCGGTTTAGCTGCGCCAACTAAAAAGTTGGTTAAACAAATTGCACCAATAGGTTAAACTGTTGGCATTTAACGCTTAAGAGAAATTAATTATGGCACGTACTGTATTTTGTCAAAAGTTACAAAAAGAAGCCGAAGGCTTAGGTTTTCAACTTTATCCGGGTGAAATTGGTGAAAAGATTTTTAATAACATCTCTAAAGAAGCTTTTGCTCAATGGCAACACAAACAAACGATGCTAATTAACGAAAAGCATTTAAATATGATGGACCCAGAGCATCGTACATTTTTAGAAGAGCAAATGGTTGGCTTTTTGTTTGAAGATAAAGATGTAGAAATTGAAGGCTATAGACCGCCAGAAAAATAAATTGTAAATACAATAAAAAAGGGGCTATTAGCCCCTTTTTTATTGTTAATTATAAAGTGCTAAAACTCTTCGTTTTCCTGCTCTGCCTTTCTAACTTGCTCTTTTAAAAATTGAGCCGCTTTAGAATATTCAATTTCTAACTGATCACGTAAATCAATTAATTCATCGGTTGTTAGCTCTCCCGCTTTGCATTTATCTTCAAATGCACCAGCTAGTGTTCCTACTGTTTGCGCACCAATAGTTTTAGATATAGATCTAAGTTGATGGCAGCCTTCAATTATTTCTGCTAAGTCGTTGACCATAACACCAGAATTTATAGACTTAATTAAACTTTGACTTTGCTCTAAATACATCTTGAAAAAGCGTAGTTGCTTTGCTTTATCGCCATTTACGTATTTAGAAACCGCATCCATGTCTATGGGGAGCGCCATGCTTTGTTGAGGGATTAACTCTTGTTTAGGTGCTTGCTTATCAAACCAGCGTTTAAGAGTATCTTCTAAGGCATTTAGCTCTATAGGTTTAGTAATAAAGTCGTTAATACCTACGGCTAAACAGCGCTCTTTTTCACCTTTAAGGGCGTTAGCTGTAACTGCCACAATATAAGGTTGAGCGTCTATAGCTTCTAGCAATTCAGCTTCGTTACGAATTTTTTCAACCATGTCGTATCCTGACATTTTTGGCATGTGTAGATCGGTTAAAATAAGTGAATAGTTGTTCTTTCTCCACATATCCAAGCCTTCTTCACCATTGTTTGCAACCTCTACGCCATACCCTAATATATGCAGTTGGTCGGTTAAAACTTGCTGGTTTAGAAGGTTGTCTTCAACAAGTAAAATCAGTTTATTTGATTCTCTAGCTTGCTCTACATTTAAATAGTTATTAAGTGTTTTGGCTTTTTTAATTTGTTTTGGTTGATGCAAGCCTGCGGCAACTAAAATCGAAAGCATAAAGTTAGATTTACAAAGTGGAGATGCATTGATGTAAAAAATATTTTTATGGTTAATGGCTGCTTCGTCTAATTTACTCAGTACAACAACTTGTTGATTGTAATCTTCTAGTGAATATAACAGGCGCCTTAATAGAGAGTTAATATCATCAATGTTATCAATGCCATCAGCAACCCAAATAGCACCTTCAGTGTTTTGGTGTTGCTCAATTTCTTTTTCTGTGTGTGCGTAAATAACTTTTGCCCCCATAAACGATAAATAACGATACATTATTTTTTCGCGTTGAAGATTGTTACTTACAACAATAATTGGTTTGCCGTCTAAGGCATTTTTATGAGCATATTTTATTTTACCTGAAGTACTAAAAGGCAGTTCAACGGTAAACTCACTGCCAATACCAGCATGGCTATTTACATGAATCGTCCCTAACATTAATTCTGTAAGGCTCTTACAAATAGAAAGCCCTAAGCCGGTGCCACCAAACTCCCTGGTTATCGAGCTCTCAGCCTGAACAAACGGGCTAAATATGTCTCTTAGCTGAGCTTGTGTCATTCCTTTGCCGTTATCGGTTACGCAAAAGCGTAAGGTAAAGTGATCGGCGGTGTTATGCGCAACCTCAACCGAAATTCTTACATGGCCCTGGGTTTTTTCATCGGTGCTTGTGAATTTAATTGCATTGCTGCACAGATTATAAAGTACTTGGCGCACACGTACGCTGTCACCGACTAGATTTACTGGAATATCTGGCGCAATTGATAGCTCTAAGTCGAGTTCGCGTTTTTTAGCAACCGACGACAAAACGCGAGTTACTTCTTCTAAGGTATCGCCAACTGAAAAAGGGGTTGGGTCAATATTAAGCTTACCGGCTTCAATTTTAGAAAAATCTAAAATATCGTCCAAAATACTCAGTAATGAGAATGCTGATTCGCGAATAATAGTACTTAAGCGATGCTGAGCACCATCTAGCTCGGTTTGACGCAGTAAATCAATGGTACCAATAACACCATTCATCGGCGTTCTGATCTCGTGGCTCATAGTAGCTAAAAAGGTGGTTTTAGTTTCGCTAGCTCTTTGTGCTTTTAAGGTTTCTCTCTCGAGTGCAATAGTGCGGTTTTGTACCTCTGACTCTAAGCCATTTTGTAGTTTTTTCAGTTCTTTTTGTACCGACTCGTTATCGCTTAGGGCTGTTTGTACTTGTTTAAGGAGTACATTTATATTTTGTGCAACGACGCCTAAACCAATATCAAGTTGTTCATTAATACTACTATTATAGTTACCTTGTTCCGTAATAGCTTGAAGCTCTTGTGACAGTGAGTCGGTACTCTTACGCAAACGCCCATTAATATACACATTAAAAAGTAACGCAAAGATAAATAAAGAAATAACAGTTGCGATTGCAATGCCATACGCAATTACTTGAGAGTCTTGCATGCTTAATGGTGGTGGGGCTAACTCCTGCTTAATAATTAGCTCACCAATTGGCTGGTCGTTAAGTAAGAGAATATGATGCAACACACCTGTGTTCTCATTATATTGTGTAATTTTAATAGACTCAGGTGCGGTCTCGCTATTGCTATAAACGAGCTGTGTATCAGAAGTCGCGCTGAAACGATAAAGAGTGTATTCAAACTCATCATCTAAAGAGGATGTTAAGTCGAGTAATTGCTTAACCTTGTCTTGGCCATACATTGTTAGCGCGTCGATCATTGGCTGGTTTAATGTAGATGCAAGTGTTTTAATATTTACCGATTGTTCAGGTTGAACTACTTGTGTTTTATTTTTTACGTAGAACGAGTAACCAAATACGGCAAGTGCGGTAACTGCAATATTAAATATTAAAAAAAGTGGTAATAACCCTTTTACCGGCGAAGAGAATTTACTCTGCATTGAATGTTCCCATTGATGTGTTTTTGCTACTTTAGCCATTAGCATAGGTATCTGAACTAATCGTACCATTTACCAAAAATAATTCACTACGGTTTTAGTCTGATTTAGTTATAATATTTCATATATATAGACTGGTTTGTGGTAAAAATGCACGTTATCAATAAAAAACGTACTGAGTTGCTTGAAAACCGTTCAAACAGTCGTAAAGGATAAAAAAAAAGTTGACTTGTAAGGGCAAAACTCGTTTAATACGCCGCACGCCCAGACAGCTGGCTCAGTATAGGTTGTTGGGAATTGCATTAAAAATCTATTAAGATTTTTAATTAGCACTGTTAAAGTGCCTCGATAGCTCAGTTGGTAGAGCAGAGGATTGAAAATCCTCGTGTCCCTGGTTCGATTCCGGGTCGAGGCACCATTTATAAGTTATCAATCTTTAAAATTGATGAAGTGCCTTAGCACACAGTTTAGTGTGCCGACTTAGCTCAGCTGGTAGAGCAACTGACTTGTAATCAGTAGGTCAACCGTTCGACTCGGTTAGTCGGCACCATTTATTTTGATTAAGTGTTTTAACAACATTTAATTAGCACTGCTTAAGTGCCTCGATAGCTCAGTTGGTAGAGCAGAGGATTGAAAATCCTCGTGTCCCTGGTTCGATTCCGGGTCGAGGCACCATTTACAAAAAAGTTATCAATCTTTAAAATTGATAAAGTGCCTTAGCACACAGTTTAGTGTGCCGACTTAGCTCAGCTGGTAGAGCAACTGACTTGTAATCAGTAGGTCAACCGTTCGACTCGGTTAGTCGGCACCATTTATTTTAGTTAAGTGTTTTAATAATATTTAACTAGCACTGTTTAAGTGCCTCGATAGCTCAGTTGGTAGAGCAGAGGATTGAAAATCCTCGTGTCCCTGGTTCGATTCCGGGTCGAGGCACCATTTATACAAAGCCTTGCTTATGCAGGGCTTTTTTGTTTTTAACCCGTGTTAAAACCTACCTTTTCAAATAATTTAGCGTGCCGACTTAGCTCAGCTGGTAGAGCAACTGACTTGTAATCAGTAGGTCAACCGTTCGACTCGGTTAGTCGGCACCATTCCTTCAATAGTAATTTCAATGCACTGTAATCAGTAGTCTGTATAAGTTACCCAGTTCGACTCGGTTAGTCGGCACCATTCATTCAACAGTAATTTCAATGTACTTTAATCAGTAGTCTGTATAAGTTACCCAGTTCTACTCGGTTAGTCGGCACCATTCATTCAACAGTAATTTCAATGTACTGCAATCAGCAGTCTGCTTAAGTAACCTACTTATTCTGTAGTGTTGATCACTTATCTTTAAATTAAAAATTTGCCTATTACGTTTTGTTGTTTGTATTTTTGCAACTTTAAAACGCCTATAAAATTTTTAATAACTTTTATGGGCTGTTTGTTTGTAAGCTAAATATTGGAGTTTTTGATTAGTGTGTTTATTTGCACTGTTGCTGATCATTTAATCATTTTTGCCGTATAACTTAATTATTCGTTTACTCACCGCTAGCTATGTAATGTTATGTAAAGTAAGTTGAGCAAAATTAGTCAAGGTGCTTGAATTACATTCATAAATAGCAGTAATTCAGGTTAAATTATGATTTGGCAATGCAAGCCAACTTTATTGGCACTTAGTGTGATGCTGCTCAGTGGCTGTGCGAGTAACTTAAATCCTTCGCAGCGCGAACAAGCGCCGAACGCTCTTCCGCAGCAGTGGTCACAACAAGCAGCAAGTTCAGTTTTGAAAGTGGAAGATGAATGGTTAATGCAACTAAACACTCCGCTACTGACAAAATATGTTGAACAGGCGCTTAAAAACAACCAACAACTTTTACAAAATAGCTACGATGTTGCAATTACTAAGCAGCAACTTATAGCAACAGGGGCAGCGCTATGGCCAAGTTTGGATTTATCTACGCGTACTAGCCGTAGTAAAAATAACCGGCCTGTTAGTTATAACAATGCTAGCTCGGTAAGCTTAAACTTAAATTACGAGGTTGACTTGTGGGGCAAGCTGTCGGATTCAAAGCGTGAGGCTAACCTTTCTTATTTAGCGCAAAAATCGCGTTTTGAACAAGCAAAACAACAACTCGTTTCAGATGTTGTAAAAGGCTGGTTTGATGTTGTGTCTGCGCAGCAGTTACTCGATTTATATAAGCGCCGTGAAGAAAATGCTAAGCAAAACCTCGATATAATTGAGTCGGGTTATCGCCAAGGTATTAACGAGGCACTTGATGTTTATTTAGCCCGCAATGAGCTTAATAACGAGCGCTCACGCATTGCCACTCAAACAGCGAGTCTATCAAGTGCAGCAAGAGTGCTTGAGCGCTTATTAGGTGAGTACCCAAAAGGGGCCATTGCAGCAAGTACTGACTTACCGGTTATTGAGACCGAAATCCCAGTTGGAATTCCTTCAGAACTCATCACTCGAAAGCCCGCATTACTTGCTAGTTGGTACGAGTTATTAGCTACTGATGCGTCACTGGCTTATGCACATAAGCAGCGCTTTCCGAGCTTAAACTTAGCGGCAAGCTTAAGTGATAGTACCGACAGAGTGAGTGATTTGTTTTCCCCTTCAAGCCTTGCATGGTCTTTACTCGGAAGTATCTCGGCACCTATTTTTGAGGGCGGTCGTTTACAAGCCAATGAAGAAATTGCGCGCCTGAATACACAAAAGCAAGAACAGCAATATTTACAAACCTTGTACGATGCATTTGCTGATGTAGAAAATGCAATATCGCAGCAGCAGTCTTTAAAAGCGCAGTACACCAGCACCCTTGAAGCACAAAAAAATGCACTTGCTGCCGAGCAGTTATCGTTTGAGCAATATCAAAGTGGCTTAGTAACTTATACCACGGTACTTGATGCACAAGGTCGCTCATTTGATGCGCAAAGTTCATTAATACAAATTAAAAATCAATTAATCGCAAATAGAATCAACCTACATGTTGCCCTTGGTGGTGATTTTGAAAAACCGTCAGGCGACTTAAAGAGCAATAACGATGAAAACTAAAACAGCTAAAATTATTATTCCAGCCGCGGTTGTTGTTGCCGCTCTTTTAATTGTATTTTTTATAAAGAGTAATCCGCCAGAGGCGAGACGTTTTGGCTCAGCACCAAAAGCAGCAATTAGTGTGTCTGTACTTGAGCTTGTGCCTCAAAGCTATCAAGTAATGATAGACAGCTATGGTACGGTAAAACCAAGAACTCAAAGCTTACTTGTTGCTCAAGCATCTGGGCAAATAACTGAAGTGAGTGATGAGTTTAGAGAAGGTGGCTTTTTTGAAAAAGGCGACGTGTTATTAAAGCTAGATGATAGAGATCATCAGGCAGAGGTTAAATCTGCGCAAGCTAACTTGCTCACAGCAGAGCAAAGCTTATTAGAAGAAAAGGCCCGCGGGCAACAAGCACTGACTGATTGGAAGCGTCTTGGTGGTTCAAGCCAAGCCAGCAGCTTGGTATTGCGTGAGCCGCAATTAGCAGCGGCGCAAGCACAAGTGCTATCGGCTCAGGCTACCCTTGAAAAAGCAGAGCTTGATTTAGAGCGTACAAAGGTTACTGCACCTTATGCTGGGCGTATACTGAGTCGCAGTGTCGATTTAGGTCAAGTAGTGAGTAACAATACCCAACTTGCCACTATTTACGCTATTGATAGTGTTGAAATTCGCTTACCAATAAAAAATAAAGACCTTTCGTTTGTTAACCTGCCAGAGCAATACCGTGATGGTGCTAAAAACCAAGCGGGTTCGTTAGTTAAATTTAGTTCTGATTTAGTGGGTGAGCAAACATGGCAAGGTCAACTGGCACGCACCGAGGGCGCAATTGACGAAAACGCGCAGCAACTATACGTGGTGGCAAAAATAGACGACCCATATAAATCGACCGCTAGTAATCAGTATCCCATTAAAATAGGGCAATACATAAAAGCGCAAATAGCGGGTAAAACGGTGCAAAATGCGTTGATCATTCCTAACAGTACAATTTATCAAGGCACCTATGTTTACGTAGTTGAAGGTGATGTATTAAAGCGTAAAGACGTAACTTTTGCATGGCAAAACGCCAACCAAGCAATGATCAAAACCGGTTTAAAAGCGAACGATAAATTAGTTGTTACGCCGCTAGGGCAAGTAAGTTCAGGCACTAAAGTGAGTATTTTAGGTGCGCAGCCAAAAGAAAAAGTATCTAAAAGTAAGCGTCCGACTCGTGAGCAGCTAGAGCAAAAAGCAAAAGAGCTTGGTATAAGTGTTGAAGAGCTAATAAAAAAACGTCGCGCGGCCAAGCAAGGAGATAAAGCATGATTGCTTGGTTTACCAAAAACCATGTTGCTGCCAACTTATTGTTAGTAACTTTGTTGTTGTCGGGACTATTTAGCCTATCCAGTAAAATACCACTGGAAGTATTTCCGTCCTTTGAAACCGATATGATAAGCGTAGGTGTTAGCCTGCGTGGTGCAACCCCTGAAGATGTAGAGCAGGGCGTGACTATTCGTATAGAAGAAGCGGTGCAAGACTTAGAGGGTATTAAACAAATATTTAGCCGCTCGTCAGAGGGAGCAGGCTCTGTAACTATTGAGGTTGAAAGTGGTTATGACCCACGTGAGTTATTAGCTGATATTAAAAGCCGAGTAGATGCAATTAATACGTTTCCTGGCGATGCAGAAAAACCAATTGTTGCGCTAGCTGAGCGTAAAAGAGAAGTAATAGCCGTTACCGTATCAAGCGATTACGGCGAAAAAGAAACGCGTGAATATGCCGAAAAAGTACGAGATCAAATACTTCGCTTACCTAACGTAACGCAGGTAGAGTTAAGTGGTGTACGAGACTACGAGTTAGCCATTGAAGTTAGCCAAGACACACTTCGCCAGTACAACCTAAGCCTTGCGCAAATATCGAGTGCTATTGCTAATTCAAGTTCTGATATTTCTGCTGGTAACTTAAAAACAGAAGGCGGCGATGTACTAATTAGCTCAAAAGGGCAGGCTTATCGTAAAGACGAATTTGCTAGCATAGTAGTCAAAAACCAAGCCGACGGAACGATTATCCGTTTAGGTGATATTGCTACAATTAAAGACGATTTTGAAGAAACGCCAGTACGCACCCGTTTTAATGGTAAGCAAGCGGCGTTTATAGACGTTTACCGAATTGGCCCGCAAAGCGCGATAACCGTGGCAGACGATGTTAAAAATTATATTGAAGAGCAGCAAGCCACGCTACCACAGGGTTTTAAACTAAGTTATTGGGATGACGACTCAGAGCTAGTTAAAAGCCGTATCGCTACTTTGACCAGTAATGCTTTACAAGGTGGTATTTTAGTACTGGCACTGCTCACGCTATTTTTACGCCCAGCAATTGCATTTTGGGTGTTTATTGGTATTCCTGTATCGTTTATGGGTGCATTTATTGCGATGCCAATTTTTGGTGTAACGTTAAATATAATGAGCCTATTCGGCTTTATTTTAGTACTTGGTATTGTGGTTGATGACGCCATAGTAACCGGCGAAAACGTGTATACCCATTTAAAAACCGCAGAATCGGGTGAGCAGGCTGCTATATTGGGTACTCAAGAAGTTGCTACTCCGGTTACCTTTGGTGTACTGACTACCGTTGCTGCCTTTTTACCTTTAGCATTTATTGAAGGGGCGCGGGGCGCTTTATTTGCACAAATTCCGGTAGTGGTTATTCCGGTGTTACTGTTTTCGCTAATTGAATCTAAATTTGTGTTACCAGCACATTTAAAATACATAAAACTACGCCACCAAAAAGGTGAACCATCAAAGCTTGAAGCGATTCAACAACGCTTTGCAGATGGCTTTGAAAGTGCAATTTTAAAATATTACCAACCTATATTAAACACTGCTTTGCGCCATAAATTAGCAACGGTCAGTTTATTTGTTGGTGTGTTTTTTATTATTTTAACCATGATCACCAGTGGTTGGACTAAGTTTATCTTTTTCCCACGTATTCCTAGCGAAACTGTACGAGTCAATCTAACACTGCCAACAGGTACACCGTTTGAAGTAACTAATAAATACGTAATTGATATGTCTGAAAAGGCGCAGCAATTACAAGACAAATATCGCGACCCTGATACAGGCGAAAGCGTTATTTTAAATATACTAGCGACTACTGGCGGACGTGGCGGTGTGTCAAACTCTGGCGCGGTACGCTTTGAGATTACACCTGCAGAAAAGCGTGAGTCAGATATAGGTTCGCGGGAGCTTGCTAGTGAATGGCGCGATTTAATTGGTGTGATTCCTGGAGCAGAAAGCCTAACATTTAGAGCTGAAATTGGCCGAAGCTCAGACCCAATAGACGTTCAACTAAGTGGTACTTCACTAACAATATTACAAGATGTTGCTGATAACATTAAAAACCGTTTAGCAACGTACCCAACGGTGTTTGATATTGCCGATAGTATGTCTGATGGTAAAGAAGAGTTGCGTATAGAGCTTACACAACAAGGTTTAGCGCTTGGTTTAAACCGTGTAAATGTAGCAGGACAAGTACGTAATTCGTTTTTTGGCTCGCAGGTTCAGCGAATTCAGCGTGGACGAGACGACGTGCGTGTAATGGTGCGCTTGCCTATCGATGAGCGCCGCTCGATAGCTGATTTACAAAATATACTAATTAACACCCCCGATGGCGGCTCTGTGCCATTGTCGCACGTGGCAACACTTACGGCAGGGCAAAGCCCGTCAACTATAAACCGCATTGATCGTTACCGCACACTAAATGTGACAGCTGATATAGAAAAAAATAACACCAACATGACGGTGCTTCAAGCCGACCTAGCACAATACCTAGACGAACTAATGCAACAATACCCGGGTGTTGACTATAAACTCGAAGGTGAAGCCAAAGAGCAAAGAGAGTCGTTTGGGTCATTGGCTTGGGCGTTAGTGTTTGTATTTTTCATTATTTATGCACTATTAGCCATTCCGTTTAAGTCATACCTGCAACCAATTATTGTTATGAGCGTTATTCCATTTGGCATGATTGGCGCTGTAGTCGGGCATTGGATAATGGGTATGGATTTAACCATTATGAGCTTACTAGGTATGCTTGCGTTAATAGGCGTGGTAGTGAATGATTCGCTTGTATTGGTCGATTTCATCAATAAAAAACGCAGCGAAGGTGGCGATTTAATAGAGGCCGTTAAACTCGCTGGCGCATCGCGCTTTCGCCCAGTTATGCTCACCAGTTTAACCACTTTTATTGGTTTAATGCCATTGCTGTTTGAAAAGGCAACTCAGGCGCAGTTTTTAATACCTATGGCGGTAAGTTTAGGGTTTGGGATTATTTTTGCGACCTTTATTACTTTATTGCTAGTCCCAGTCAATTACATGTTGATGGAACGTTTTCAGGGCTGGTTTAAATAATATTAAAACGGGTTAATACAAAAGCTGTAGGTATTCAATTGCCTGCAGCTTTTTTGTTTTTAGCTGTACAAAATTGAGAGTTTTTTTAGTCAGATGGATAAGCGTAGATAGATGAAGAAGTTTGGATGTTCGTGAGAGAACGCAGTTAGATAATGATGTTCCCCAAGATACGGTACTCGGTTTCAGTCCTGAAACCAGAAGGTTTCAGGGCGGGAATCTGCGGTTTACCGTAGGCTTCTCGGTACATGCCAAGCTTGCACAATAGTAGACGAACAGAAACCCTGGTATAAAATTTATCGGCTCAGGGACTTAACCCAGCTCCAGTATCCCAGGGAACGAATTAAGTATATAAGACATAGTCCAATCCTTAAACCCAAAACGTAAAAAATTAAGTTGTTCGCTTAGTTTTTCTGCATCTTTAACTCACTGTTTACTTTATTGCGTGGTTTTTGAGCTTGATCATACAATTAATTGGAGTTGCTTTTTATCGAGTGGTAGCATTGCTTTAACTAGCAAAGCGAAGACTTGATTATGAACGATTTACCAGATTACGAAAAAGCCCAACTACTTTTAGAAAAAAACGAAATATTTGTCTCTCCTGCCGAAGCGCATGGCGTTATTAGTGGTTTATTAGCATGCGGTCTAAGCATTGATGACAAAGAGTACCTAGGCCTTTTAAGCGATGTATTTAACGATGGTGAATCGTTCGGTAACGGTTTAAAAACGTTTTTTGGCACTATTTATAAGCAAGTTGTTGCAAGCTTTAATGATGAAGAATTTCAGTTTGATTTATTTTTACCAAGTGATGACGAAACACTCATCGATCAGGCTAATGGCCTCGTATCATGGGTATCGGGATTTATGCTTGGCTTTGGTTTAAAGCAAAAAGACTACGGTAAGCTGTCGGCCGACGTGAAAGAAGTTATTAGCGACTTTAGCGAAATAACACGCCTAGATACGACTTTCGAAGAAACTGAAGAAGATGCTAACGCACTGCACGAAGTGATTGAATATGTACGTGTATCGGCACTACTTTGTTTTGCTGAGCTGGGTAAAGAGCAAAGCAGCCAAAATGATAAAAAAACGCTTCACTAAACTTAATTAAAAAAGTACTACGGGTTAGCTAATAATGGTTGAAATACAAAAGTCAGAGTTTAAAGCACGCAGAGAGCGCCTACTTGCACAAATGGATGATAACAGCATTGCGCTGATCCCGGCTGCTAGTGAAGTAACGCGAAGCCGTGATACTGAATATGCTTTCAGACAAGACAGCGACTTTTTTTATTTAACCGGTTTTAACGAGCCCGATGCTGTACTCGTGCTTTGTAATAACAGCGATACACCCAGTACCCTTTTTTGCCTTGATAAAGACAAATCAGCTGAAATTTGGCATGGCCGCCGTGTTGGTTTTGATAAAGCTAAAAGCGACTACTTATTTGACGAAGCCTACCCATTAAGTGATTTAGAAGAGCAGCTGCTTGAACTGCTAAATGCTAAAAATGCGATTTATTTTGCACAAGGAGTTTATGCTTCATTTGATAGTAAAGTGTTTTCGTTATTAGGCACACTTCGAAGTGGTGCTCGAAAAGGCCTTAAAGCACCCAGTACGTTAAAAGAAATACGCGGCCTTATTCATGAAATGCGTTTGTTTAAATCGCCGGGCGAAATAGAGATAATGCGAGAAGCTTGTGAGATTAGCGCCCGTGGACACATGCGTGCTATGCGCTTTTCACATGCAGGGGCAACTGAATTTCAATTAGAAGCAGAGCTTCATCATCATTACGCAATGAACGGTGCGCCCCATCCAGCTTACGGCACAATAGTAGGAAGCGGTGATAACGCTAATATTTTGCACTACACGCAAAATAGCGATGTGCTTAAAAATGGCGACCTAGTATTAATTGACTCAGGTTGTGAGCTGCAAGGCTATGCCGCCGATATTACGCGTACTTTTCCCGTAAATGGCAAGTTTAACGAACAGCAAGCCGCGCTTTATAACATTGTACTTAAAGCACAAGAAGTGGCTTTTGAAGAAATTAAACCCGGCGGGTTTATGTCGCATGCCAATAAATTAGCAATGGAAGTATTAACCCAAGGTTTGCTTGATTTAGGTATTTTAACCGGCGACTTTGATGAACTAATGGCGCAGCAGGCATGTAAAGACTATTACATGCATGGCCTTGGGCATTGGCTGGGGTTAGATGTGCACGACGTAGGCGACTATAAAATAAATAATGTTGAGCGAGAATTTGAACCCGGGATGGTTTTAACTATAGAGCCTGGGCTTTACATTAGCGAAGACTCAAATGCGCCACAAAAATACAAAGGTATTGGTATTCGTATTGAAGATAACTTACTCGTTACCGAGTCGGGCTTCGACAACTTAACCATTAGCGTGCCTAAAACAATTAGTGAAATAGAAGCGCTAATGCAAAGCGCTAAAAACGCATAAGCTTGGAGAGTAAAGTGGCTAAGCAGTTTGATGTTGTAGTAATTGGTGGTGGGTTAGTCGGCGCGAGTTGTGCTCTGAGTATAAGTAAAAAAAATCCCAGCTTAAATATTGCAGTGATTGAAGCAAATCAGGTAACCACCGATTATCACCCAAGCTTTGATGACAGAAGCATCGCACTTGCCCAGCAATCGGTAGAGTATTTACAAAGCCTCAATTTATTTGAAATAAATGCTCCCTATGCAGCGGCCATAAAAAAAGTCAGCGTGTCTGATAAGGGGCATTTTGGTAAAACCCATATACAGTGTGATGAATTTGCAAAACCCTCTTTAGGTTATGTAGTTGAGGTTAATCCGTTTGGGCGCGCGCTTTATCAGCGATTAGTGCAATCAAACATGAGTTTATTTTGCCCCGATAGCGTAACCGATATAAAGCAAACGCTGCATAGCAACGCACTGACTTTGCAAAGTGGCAAACAACTTAACGCTAAGCTAATTATTGTAGCCGATGGCGCGCAATCTCCCACACGCCAACTAATGGGCCTTAATTTTAATACCCAGCCTTATGAGCAAGGCGCTATTATCGCCAATATAGAAGTAGCTGCAGGGCATAATAACCATGCATTTGAGCGCTTTACCCAGCATGGCCCAATGGCACTATTACCAATGAGTAACAACCGTTATTCATTAGTATGGTGTATGGAAAAAAGCCAAACCGATTCGTATATGGCTTTAAATGAAATCGAGTTCTTAAGTGCATTACAATCAGCCTTTGGTTACCGCGCAGGGCAATTTGTAAAAGTGGGCATGCGCGCAAGCTACCCGCTGGTTTATGGGCAAGCCGAATCGCTAATAGCTCATAGAACGGTGGTTATTGGTAATGCCGCCCATGCTATTCATCCTATTGCGGGGCAAGGCTTTAATTTAGGCCTGCGTGATGTACAAGTACTGAGTGACTTAATTGCCAATAGCCCTAATGAGTTAGGGAGCTATGCGTTTACACGCGAGTACGAACAGTTGCGCCGCCAAGATATAAATACGGTGATGACCTTAACTGATGCATTAGTGAGGTTATTTTCAAATTCATCTCGAGTATTAGCGCTAGGTCGTAGTATTGGATTGTTTTCGATGGATTTATTTCCCGCATTAAAAGCCCCATTAGCAAAACAGCTAATGGGGCAAGTTAAACAAGGTTCACGTTTATGAAGCAAACACAGGTTTGTATTGTTGGTGGTGGTTGCGTAGGGCTAACGTTAGCTTTAGGCTTAGCTAAGGCTAATATTAGTGTAGTGGTGCTCGATGCGGCATCAACACAAGCCCCTCCAAATAATGAATACGGTTTACGCGTAAGCGCATTGAGTATTGCAAGCCAAACATTATTAGAGCAGCTAAACGTATGGCCACATATAGTAGCAGAGCGAGCGTGTGCCTATACGCGTATGGATGTTCGTGATGCCGACAGCTTTGGTAAAATAACCTTTAATAACGAACAACTTGAGCTCGATCATTTAGGCCATATAGTTGAAAACGACATTATTCGCTTTGCACTTATAAAAGCGCTTGAGCAGCAAAGTAGTGCAACGCTAATGTTTGATACCGAATATCAGCAAATACACCAGAGTGAATCAGACGTATTTATAACCCTTAAAAGCGGCGAGCCTATTATTGCTAAGTTGCTGGTGGCGGCTGATGGCGCAAATTCAGCTATTCGCAAACAATTTAATATGGCATTGAGCTTTAAAGATTACGATCACCACGCGCTAGTTGCTACGGTCAAAACCAAAGAGCCACATGCAAATACTGCCCGCCAAGTGTTTTTACCCACAGGGCCACTGGCTTTTTTACCCTTAAGCGATGCCAACACCCATTCAATTGTGTGGTCTACCAGCCCTAACCACTGTGATGAATTGCTAGCAATGGACGACACCGCCTTTAATAAAGCGGTAATGGCCGCCATAGATGGCCAATGCGGTTTATGTGAAGTGCAAAGTAAGCGCGTTGCGTTCCCACTTAAAATGCGTTACGCCCAACAATGGGTTAATGGCAACGTGGTATTAATGGGTGATGCAGCACATACCATTCACCCACTGGCAGGGCTGGGTATGAACCTAGGCCTAAAAGACGCCGCTTATTTAATTGAGCTGTTAAGCAACGAAACTAAAGAGTTTGCAAGCACCCGAACCCTTCGTGATTACGAGCGCACCCGCAAGCTAGATGCACAAAAACACATAGCCATGATGCAAGGGCTAAAAGAGTTATTTGAAGGCGCAAACCCAGTTAAAAAACTAATACGTGGAGTCGGCCTGTCACTCGTTGATAACCTAGGCCCAATAAAACACTTATTCGCCAAAGAAGCGATTGGTAAATAAGTAGGTTGTGAAGAACGAAGCGAAACCCAACCCAACAGATAAAGTTTAGCAGTCAGTTTTTAGCTGTCAGCTTTCAATAAAAACCCGATGTTTAGTTTAAACATCGGGTTTTTATTTTTAAGCGGCTTTAAATAAATTAAAAGCTGCGCTTTTCACGCGAGCAAGCTCGGCGTCTACAATAAATCTTAATACCGAGTTTGGTTCTAACTGAAGGCGTTTAGCTTGCTGACGCGACGAGCGTCGCTCGTAATTACTATCGTTAGTTAAAAAGCGCTTTGCGTTAAATCAGTTACAAATTCTTTTGTGCTTCATTCACCATATCTTGCAGTGCATCCACTAACAGTGGGTCACGCGAGTTTTGTTTAGCAAGCTTTAGTGCATGTTTCATGCTAGTAACGGCTTCTTTAAATTGTTTGTCAGCCGTGTAACCTTGCGATAACCGCATGTGGGAGTAAGCGGCATTAGGGTAATCGCGAGTAAAGTGTTGAAGCGTAGTTATCGCTTTTTTTGTGTTGCCAAATTTTTGCTGGCTATGGGCAAACTCTACGTACACATCTTGTGGAATTTTAAGCTCAAATCCGTACTTATCACTCAGTGCTTGGTAGTAACCTGTAATAAGCGATACATCAGCGAATTTTCCGTGCTCGTCAGTTACTTTAAATATCAGGTCGCTAAATAAGTGGATGAGGCTATCGCTAAGGGCTGGAAGTATAGTGCCCATATGACTAAAAGTAGGGTAATGCTTATATTCCCATTTAAGCTGTGTGGGCATTTGTTGTTCTAAATTGACTAACGTATTTAATGCGCCTGTATAAAAACGCGCGCCTTCACTCGCTACACTAATAAATAACGCTTGGGCACCTTTAGGGTGTTTAGTGTATTTGATAATGTTATTTTTTAACTCTTCATCACTCCACCAACTGTTTGGGCTTATAGCGATGTAGTTGTTAAATAATTCAGGCTGATTAACTAAAGTATAAAGCGCTAATGTACCTGCATTAGAGTGACCAATTAAAGTGCTGTAGCCGTTAGTTGAGTAATTACTGTTTATGTAGGGCATGAGTTCGTCAGACACAAACTTTAAAAAGTTGTCGGTTTGTCCAGCCTCTGGCCATTTATTTTTAACAAAGGTTTGAAACTCAGTTTTAGGCTCACCTTCTACTTTAGGTAAGTAATCACGAACGCGGTTAGTTGTATCAATAGCAACAAGCATGGCATTAGGTATTTGCTCGTAATCAACAAGGGATTTTATAACGCCAGACGCCGTATGAAAGTGCTCAACACCATCAAGTAAATAAATAACATAAAGCGGTTGGTCGTCTTTTACAGTGTCAGGTATAAAAATTCTGATTGGTCTATCTTCGTTAAGTATTTTTGATTGTAGAACAACTTTTTTACCAACGGTTATATCGGTTGTAGCGGTGTTTGAATAGCTAAAAAAAGAGGTGCTAAAAGTAAGTATCAAGGCAAGCGATAATAAGAGTTTCATAAATATCCTTATTTAATAATGTGTTGCTTAATAATTGCACGGCTTTAGATTTGAGTAAATGTTTATGTTTTAGATGAAAGCGTAAAGTTTAAGTTATTAAAGCTGCGTTTTCATGCGAGTAAGCTCGGCGTCTACTAACAAACCCCAAAACACTTAGCTTTATTGCAGCAGTTGATATAAAAAGGGCGGATAGTAATGCCATGTTAGTGGCTTTAACACTTATCTATTAAAGCTTAAAAAACCTGCTTGCTTAATTATCCTACTAAGCGTAAAATGCGCGCTCATTTCGGCTTTTAAACTATTAATTCCTTGCCTTAAACCGACCGGCCGAAACGGTAGAAGGCTCTATTAACCGTAAGGAATATCCATGCGTCATTACGAAATCGTATTCATGGTTCACCCAGATCAGAGTGAGCAAGTTGCTGGTATGATCGAACGTTATACTGGTTCTATCACTGAAGCGGGTGGTTCAATCCACCGTCTTGAAGATTGGGGCCGTCGTCAATTGGCTTACCCAATTAACAAGCTTCATAAAGCTCATTATGTTCTTATGAACGTTGAAGCACCTACTGAAGTAATCAGCGAGCTAGAAACTACTTTCCGCTACAACGATGCAGTGCTTCGTAACTTAGTTATCCGCACTAAATCTGCAGTAACTGAAGCGTCTCCTCTTGCAAGAGAAGAGAAGAAAGAAGCACCAGCTGCTTAATTGTTTTGAGTCCAAGCATGGCGTTTAACTGGCGGTAAATATAAATGGTTAGCCCTTTTATGAATCAGCTGGTTTTATCTGGGGTAGTTTGTAAAACACCCAAGTTAAGCCAAAGCCCTGCTGGCATCCCGCATTGCATTTTTGTTTTAGAACATAAATCGATGCAAACCGAAGCAGACCTTAACCGTAATAGTTATGTAAAGCTTCAGGTTGTTGCCAGTGGAAAGCAAATGCAACAACAGACTCAACATTTGCACGTTGGGCAGGCATTGCAAGTGAGTGGTTTTTTAAATCGCCACGAAGGTCGTAACGGCCTTAGCCAATTGGTTTTGCATGCTCAGCATATAGAAAGAATTATTTGAGGAATTAATCTCATGGCACGTTATTTCAGACGTCGTAAGTTCTGCCGCTTTAAAGCGGAAGGCGTACAACAAATCGATTACAAAGATCTAGCTACTCTTAGAAACTATGTTACAGAAAGTGGCAAAATCGTACCTAGCCGTATTACAGGTACTAGCGCTAAATTTCAGCGCCAGCTAGCAACTGCTATTAAGCGTGCTCGCTACTTAGCCCTTCTTCCATACACTGACTTACATAAGTAAGCAGCGGATTAACAGTTTTTAAAAGGTGTAGAAACATGCAAGTTATTCTACTAGATAAGATCGCTAACCTAGGTAGCCTAGGTGAACAGGTTGTAGTTAAATCTGGTTTCGCACGTAACTTCCTTTTCCCTCAAGGTAAGGCAGTTCCTGCGACTAAAGCTAACATTGAAACGTTTGACGCTCGTCGCGCAGAACTTGAAGCGAAAATCGCTGAACAGTTAGTTGCTGCACAAGCACGCGCTGAAAAACTAGAAGCATTAGCAGAAGTTACTTTAGTATCTAAAGCTGGTGACGAAGGTAAGTTATTCGGTTCAATCGGTACTCGTGACATCGCTGACGCTATCTCAGCTGTTGGTGTTGAAGTTGCTAAGTCAGAAGTTCGTTTGCCTCTAGGTACTATCCGTGAGACTGGTGAATTTGACGTATCAATTTCTGTTCACACAGACGTAACGGCTACTATCAAAGTAATCGTAATCGCTGAAGCTTAATTTTAAATTAAGCGACAAAAGCCGTGCTTTGGCACGGCTTTTTTGTGCCTAAAATTCAGTGTTTTAATTATTAATGTAATAAAGCCTCCTACAACTCTTCTTATTTAGAATTTAAAACTATTTAAATTTATTTTCATTTCATTCAAACCTTTTACCGCTGTTATTGCGTCTAACTTATCAATACACTTGAAATGGTACCTATACCATAATAATTAAAAGGTGATATCACGGATGTTACACGTTAAACCCGAGCAGCCCGCTGAGTGCGAAAATGCATTGATTGAGCGCGTAAAGTCGGGTGATCAAAGTGCATACACACTGCTTTATCAGTTGCATATTAAACGCGTTTACGGTTTATGTTTACGCTTATTAGCGGACCAGTCGCACGCTGAAGATGCCGCGCAAGAAGTGTTTGTTCAGGTGTGGCACAAAATCGCGATGTTTGATGGTCGTTCGCAGTTTTCTACTTGGTTACACAGTGTGGCGAGTAATATTGCGATTAACTATTTACGTAAACAAAAAAATTGGGTGCAAAAAGTCGTTAGCATTGAACAAGATGGCATGGATGAGCAATCGGCTAAAGACTGTAAAGGCTTAAACGGCTTAGATAAGTTAATTGTTAGGTTGCCTGAGCGCGCACGCATGGTGTTTGTGTTGTTTGCAGTGGAAGGCTATCGGCATGAAGAAATAGCAGAGCAGTTGGGTATTGCCGTTGGGTCAAGCAAATCGCAATATCATCGAGCAAGGCAGTTATTACAAGAGTGGTATGAAAATGAATAAACCAAACTTTGACGACTTTTTAGATAAATCATTAAACACGCTTGATAAAGAAATAGCCCCACAAAAAGATTTGTGGGCAGGCATAGAAAGAGCCATTGTAAATACTCATGAACCTAAGCAATCAGCTACTACTTTATGGCCAAAGTTGAGCGCAATTGCGGCCTGTACCGTTGCCGCACTAGTGGCACTCAATATGTTTGTAATAAACCCTAAACCACAGACGGTTGTGGCTATAAGTGACTATTTTGCACAGCAAAAGCAAAGCTTGCTGGTGCAATATAAAAATCAAGATGCCTTGACCGATAATTGGCAAACACAATTACAAGAGCTTGAAGAAGCTGAGTACGCCATTAAGCAAGCACTTAAAAACGAACCCGAAAACCAAGCATTGCTAACAATGTTAGCGCAGATTTATCAACAACAACTTGATTTGATTAATAAGGTGCATGCACCTCGTTGGCAAAGTATTTAGGAGATTAACATGAAAGCAATTTTACTAGGATTAAGCTTATTTCCACTTGCTGTATTTGCAGGTGAAAAAATTGATAAACAAATAGAGGTTTCAAAAGGTGGTACCGTTTTTATTGAAAATCAGCGCGGTGATGTAAGTATTGCTGGGTGGGATAAAAGCGAGTTTAAAGTAGTGGGCGAGCTTGATGATAAGGCGCAAGGCTATGAGCTCGAAACAAGAGGCGACAATACATATTTTGTTGTAAAAATGCCACGTAAAATGGGCTGGGGCAGCAATGGCGACGGCTCTAAGTTAACTATTTATATGCCGCACAGCAGCGCATTAGACTTTCGTGGTGTTAATGTATCGGTGATAGCTAAAGCACTTAAAAATGGTGCAGAAGTTAATGTGGTTAACGGTGAAATTACCGCGCAAGATTTAGCCGGTAATATTAAGCTAACTAGCGTTAACGGTGATGTGAATGCACAAAGCCTGAGCGGTAATATTCAATTTGAAACGGTAAACGGCGAAATTAATGATGAACAGTCAAGTGGTGAGTTACGTTTTAGCGCTGTGAATGGTGATATTAAGTCAACATCAAGCGCGAACGATGTTCGACTTGAAAATGTGAACGGTGACATAAACTTTAACTTAGATAGTATCAAAAACTTACGCATTAATACTGTTAATGGCGAAGCTGAGGTTCGTATTAGTGAATTGTTAGACAGTGCCGATGTACGTTTTGAGTCCGTAAGCGGCGATGCTGAATTTTTCTTTCCTGCTAATGTATCGGCTAAATTTGAGATTGAAGCCCATGCTAATGGTAAAATTATTAATAAACTTAGCAGCGATAAAGTAAAAAAAGCCAAATATGGCCCAGCTAGCGAGCTTGAGTTTATTATTAATGGCGGCAATGCCGACATTGAAATGGATACCATAAGTGGTCGTATTGAGCTTAAAAAGTAAATCGTAAACTTTTGAGTTACAAAAAGCAGGAAAAGATTTCCTGCTTTGCTATTTGCACAACCCCGGCAAGTCGATAGAATAGAGCCATTCAATTTTAGTACTGTGAAGTTATGGCCAAACCAGATAAGCAAGTCGATACCCTTAAAGTTCCTCCCCATTCAATAGAAGCTGAACAATCTGTTTTAGGTGGCTTAATGCTTGATAACCAAGCATATGACCGCGTAGCCGAACTTGTTGTATCTCAAGACTTTTATACTCGCACGCACAAGCTCATTTTTGAAGCAATGACAGAGCTTGCAGAGTTGGGTGATCCAATCGATTTAATCACGATTTCTGAAAGCCTTGAAAAAAATAATAAACTTGCTGGTATTGGTGGCTTTGCTTACTTAGCCGAAATAGCCAAAAACACACCGAGTGCTGCCAATATCGATGCATACGCAAACATAGTACGCGAACGTGCCGTTGTTCGTGAAATGATTGGTGTTGCAAACGAAATAGCCGAGGCCGGTTTTAATACCGAAGGGCGAACCAGCCACGACTTATTAGATTTTGCCGAGAGTAAGGTATTTAAAATCGCAGAGCAGCGCTCAAAAAGCACCGAAGGCCCGCAAAGCATACACAACATACTCGAAAAAACCGTTGATAAAATAGAAGAGCTATACCAATCTCCGCAAGATGGTGTAACCGGCGTGAGTACTGGCTATGCTGACCTTGATAAAATGACCACAGGTTTACAGCCGTCTGATTTAATTATTGTAGCCGCGCGTCCTTCTATGGGTAAAACCACCTTTGCGATGAACCTTGCAGAGCACGCAGCTATGACTCAAGACAAGCCCGTGCTTATTTACTCATTAGAGATGCCTTCAGAACAAATTATGATGAGGATGCTTGCATCACTTGGTCGTATTAACCAAACTAAGGTACGTACCGGCCAGCTAGATGATGACGATTGGGCGCGACTTTCATCAACCATGGGTTTATTGATGGAAAAAGGCAAAATGTACGTAGATGATGCATCAGGCCTAACACCTACTGATGTACGTTCTCGTGCACGTCGTATTGCGCGCGATCATGGCGGTATTAGCATGATCATGGTCGATTACTTACAATTAATGCGTGTACCGAGCTTATCGGATAATAGAACACTTGAAATTGCAGAAATTTCGCGCTCTCTTAAGTCACTTGCAAAAGAGCTTAAATGTCCGGTTGTTGCGCTTTCGCAGCTAAACCGTACGCTTGAGCAACGTGCTGATAAACGCCCAATTAACTCTGATTTACGTGAATCAGGTTCAATAGAGCAAGATGCCGATTTAATCATGTTTATATACCGTGATGAAGTGTACAACGAAGACAGCACTGAAAAAGGCATCGCCGAAATCATTATAGGTAAACAACGTAACGGCCCAATTGGTAAAGTGCGCCTGACGTTCCAAGGACAGTTTTCTCGTTTTGATAATTACGCAGGTCCTGCGATGGATGACGAATATTAATGCGTTTAGCCACGGCTGAAATTAATTTAACGGCACTTGCGCATAATTTAGCGCAGGTAAAGCGTTTTGCACCAAACAGTAAAGTTATGGCGGTATTAAAAGCCAATGCTTACGGCCATGGTTTGGTTAAAATTGCTCAACATTTAAATGATGCAGACGCATTTGCAGTAGCCCGTATAGATGAAGCTTTAGCGCTTCGAGCCGGCGGGTTAACAAAACCAATTGTGTTACTTGAAGGCTTTTTTAATAAAGACGATTTACCTATTTTATTGGCCAATAACTTTCAAACTATTATTCATGATGAGTATCAGCTTGCTGCTTTGGAAGAGGCCGAGCTTGAAGCGCCGTTATTGTGCTGGCTTAAAGTAAATACAGGCATGCACCGCCTGGGTATTGCCCCTGCGCAGTTCGATGAATTTTATATGCGCTTGCAAAATACGCCTAATGCCAATAATACCGTTAATTTAATGACTCACTTTGCCTGCGCGGACGATGTGAATAACACTAAAACAGCACAGCAAATTTCACAGTTTGACTGCCTAGTAAATAATATTAACCAAGCACATTGTTTATCAAATTCGGCAGGCATTATTGCGTGGCCGAATGGCCATGGTGATTGGGTACGCCCTGGTTTAATGCTTTATGGTGTATCACCTATGGCTAACGCATTGGGTGAGCAGCATCAGCTTAAACCCGTTATGCGATTAACGACACGTGTTATAGCCGTGCGCCATGTTCCAGCTAACGAGGCCGTGGGATATGGTGGGCGCTGGAAAAGCGATAAAGCGACTCAGTTAGCCGTGGTTGCTATGGGGTATGGTGACGGTTATCCGCGTCACGCAAAAGAGGGCACACCGGTTGTTATTGGTAAGCAGCGCTACGGTATTGTGGGCAGTGTGGCAATGGATATGATTAGCGTAGACATAGGCCAAAACGAGCACAACATTAAAGTAGGCGACAGAGTCACAATGTGGGGCCCTGAGTTACCAGTAGAAGAAATAGCACAGTGCGCCGATACCATTCCTTACGAGCTTTTATGTAATATTACACCGCGCGTAAGTTATGAGTATCAGGCGTAATTAAACAGTGGTAATTACTCTTTAATAAAGTAAATATCACTAAAGCCCATGCGGGCAAATTCTTGATCACGAAAGTTACGAACAGAAGCCGACCCTTTAGAGGTCATTTCTATTTGTTGTACCATGCTTAAATAATTAGTTAAATCAATGCCTTCGGCAGCAGCAATTGCTTGATACATGTCGTGGTATTTGTCTTTAGCGAAATTTATTTCGCGCGGTTGGTTTTTAAATTTGTAGGTTATTCTGCGTGCCATATTAAGCTCATTGTAATTGAGTATTACAGCGATTTTACACTGTATTTAGTAGCGGCTCTAGCATTGAATGACACGATATAACTAGGCACTTAAACCATAGGGTTAATAATGAAATTATCAGTAGAGATTAGTAAGTACCCACTTCATCAAGATTACATTCCTTTTATTAAAGGCTTTATTGATCGATTAAACGAGTACGATGGTTTAAAAGTGATTACAAATACACTATCGACACAAATTTTTGGCGATTATGATTTAGTAATGCAAGTACTCAATACCGAAATTAAACGTTCATACGAAGAGTTTGGAAAAGCTATTTTTGTGTGTAAGTTTTTGTCTGGCGATTTATCGCCTCAGTAGTTTTTTCGCCACAATTTAACGGTAACAGCACACTATGGAATTTATAACAAAAACCTTAAGCGGTTTTACTGCCATGTCGCATTGGGAATATATTGCGGTTGTGCTATCAATTGCTTATTTATTGTTAGCTATAAAAGAGAGCCTTTGGTGCTGGCCGGCTGCGTTTTTTAGTACACTAATTTACACTATCATGTATTGGAATGGCGCATTGCTAATGGAGTCGTTACTTAACTTTTATTACATGTATATGGCGGTATTTGGCTGGGTAGTATGGCGAAAAGGTAAAGCTAATAATAACAATCTGAGTATTAGTTCTTGGTCAATGGAACGTCATGCGCTGTTAATTATACTTACCTCTATTGCGGCGACAGGCATAGGGTATTTTATGACTAACTATACGCATGCTGATTTTGCCTACTTAGATAGCTTTACAACCTGTTTTGCTGTTGTGACCACTTATTTAGTTGCGAAAAAAATTCTTGAAAACTGGCTGTACTGGATAGTCATAGACGCAGCCTCTATGTATTTATATTACGAAAAAGGCTATTACCCAACGTTAGCGCTTTTTGTATTTTACACCATTATGGCAGGGTGGGGCTTTAAAACTTGGTACGAAGAATACGAGCAAAGCCAAGCTAAGCCGCTCGCACAGCTTTAATTTATGAGTGATTACACTGGGCTTATAAACAAATTTCGTGCGTTTGTAGCGCCAAGTGACGTTATTTCACATGTGCATTTATCACAAGGTTTAAGCAACGAAAACGTCTTAATAAATACCATTCAAGGGAAGTATTTATTAAAGTGTTACAAAGACCATTGGCCAGAAAATGCCTTAGAGGCGCAGCGTATTCTGAGTGCGTCGAATATATGTCCTTCCCCCGTATGGCTTGATAAACAAAACCAGCTTGCTGTATTTCATTACTTTGACGGTAGCACCGCAACTGACTTATTAATCGATGATGTTATTAAAAAGCTTGCTGCTGTTCATGCTTACTCGATTGTCACTGAGCCTATGGATATAGCCCAAGAGCTAAACGGCTATAAATGGTCATCTGTGTATATTGAGTATCAGCAAAAAATTAATGCAGCGGTTAACTTTATTGCAGCTATGCCTATTGAGCTTGGCTTTTGCCATAATGATTTAATTAAAGACAATATAATAGTGAATGAGTCAGGCGCATACTTAATTGATTTTGAGTACGCGAAAACAAACGACGTGTATTTTGATTTGGCCGCACTAAGTATTAGTTTTGAGCTCAATGCGCAGGTTGATAACGCGCTATTAGATAGTTACGTTAAATATAAAGATGAACAAGTAGGGTTTGTGAAATCAACGGATAAGCTTAATTGTTATAAGCTTTTATTTTTGGTTTTAAGTATTGGTTGGTATGAGCAGCGCGACATAAGAGCTCCAGCAAAAAAATTACGCGCGCAGCTGCTAAAATTTAGTGCAGCATGTGGCTTTTAAAGGCCACCAAAACGCGCTGCTAATTCTTTATATTTTGCTACTTCATCTGCATCAAACTGCGGTTCGCCGTTTTCATCCTCTGACTTAGCGATTAATAAACTTTCACGTGCAAGACGTTTTACGCGTTCTTCTTTTACACCTAAAAACTCAGCAACTTGCTCAGTAGACATCAAACTCATTATTACTTCCTCTCATTAAATATTTTTATTTCTGTGACAATGATAGTTAAAATGTTGCTAAAGCGTAACTATTTTTATCGAATATTAATAAATAACGCGTTTTTATAAAATAGTCACATGTTTTCTTTAAAAGTGCCTAATTAATAATCATATAAACTAATGTCGCTAGCATTTGTGTAAAGATGGCTTTATTATTGGCGCATGCTAATACATTGATATCGCGAGTTGATGTGGCGGCAGCAAATGTGCTCTCGTGGTGAAATGGATATCACGTGGCCCTCCGGAGGCTGAGTTGTAGGTTCGATCCCTACCGAGAGCGCCATTTGATTTTTATTTAACCTTGCTCAATACCTTACCTGCATTTTTATATTCCCTCTCTAAGTATAAGCTATCTTGCTTAAATAGACTTTAGTGCCTATTGTTTTGATTATGATAAATATCTAATTATGCCATTGGTGCGTTGTGTTTGTGCTATTCAAATACATCAACAGGCAAAGGTGTATTAATACATTCGTATTTTTGGGAAATACAGTAAATGGATAGTATTGAGCAGCTTAAATTTGACCTAGAAAAGGCATATGCCAAAATATCTGAGTTAGAAAAAAATGCGTGTTGTAATGATTTATTTTTAACTATATTTAACTCCTCTCCGGTTCCATTTGTATTGAGTGATGTTAAAAGCACTATAATTCATGCCAATGATACGTTCGTTAATTTGTATGGTTATGGGGCAAGCGAAACCTCCACATTAGATGCATGGTGGGTAAAAGTACTTCCCAACAATCATTATCGTGAGTGTGTGCTCCGCTCGTGGCAAACAAAACGAATCGATTCAGAAAAAATGAATACCCGTTTTGAGCCAATGCAGCTAACTATACAGTGCAAAAGCGGTTTTGAACGTACAGTACTTGGCAGTGCTGTCCCCTTACAAAATGGGGGAGCCAGTATTATTTTAAATATTTTTTATGATATTACTGAACTTGAGCATGAAAATGACCAAATACGAGATCTATCCAATGTCATTACTGAATTAACCCTTTCTCTAGAGCAGCAAAAAAAAGAGCTCATACGCGAAAAACAAAAAGCCTCAGCAAACACAGAGCGGTTAAGTTTAGCCATGAAGGGCGCTAATGATGGGCTTTGGGATTGGGATATAGCTAACGAAAAAATGTATTACTCACCGCGATGGAAATCGATGTTGGGGTATAAAGAAGACGAGCTTGCAAATAGTTTTGCTACATGGGAAATGCTTGTTCACCCTGACGATCTCGCTCCAACAGTTGCTAAAATCCATTCATTTATGGAATCTAAAACTAAGCACTATGAAGCTGAGTTTAGAATGCGCCATAAAAACGGTAGCTATGTAAATATTTTATCTCGTGCTTTTGTTGTTGAAAGTGAGGAAGGTGAAATTACTCGTTTAGTGGGCACCCATGTAGATATAACGGCAAGGAAAAAATCAGAAGAGAAACTCAGTTACCAATCATCTCATGATTCACTCACGGGTTTAGCAAATAGAAGAGAGTTTAAGCGTCGCGTTGAACTTTTATTATCAGTGCCGGCTGAAAAACGAGTTGATCATGCTTTATGTTACATGGACCTTGATCAATTTAAAGTGGTTAACGACACCTGTGGTCATCTAGCTGGCGATGAGTTACTGCGTCAGCTCGGTTCTTTATTGCAAAAAGTAGTAAGAAAAACAGATGTGGTAGCTCGCTTGGGAGGGGATGAGTTTGCCGTGTTAATGGAAAATTGCTCATTTGATAACGCCCATCGTGTAACTAGCTTAATTCAAAAGGAAATAGAGGATTATCGATTTGTTTGGGAGGGACGCAGCTTTCGTATTGGTGTAAGTATGGGGTTGATTCAAGTTACCGATAAATATGTGGATTTTACAGAGGTGCTAAAGTTAGCCGATGTTGCTTGTTATATAGCAAAGGAGAAGGGACGAAATAGAATTCATGTTCACTACGATGATGATGAAGAGCTAGCAGTGCGCCAAGGCGAAATGCAGTGGGTAAATAGAGTTCAAGATGCCATAGATGAAAACCGCTTTAAAATATACGCACAATTAATTGAGCCACTCGCTTGCGATAAAAATAAACATTATGAATTGCTATTGCGCATGGTCGATAAGCAAGGAAGTATAATTCCACCCGGCGCTTTTTTACCTCCTGCAGAGCGTTACCAATTGATTGTAAAAGTAGATAGTTGGATGATAAAAAACGCGTTTAGAATGATTCTAAATAACGCCGAATTTCTCAAAGGGGTTAATTTCTTCTCTATTAACCTTTCTGGGCAGTCACTTACTAATGAGGACTTTTTAAAATTCGTTACAGAGCAGCTCAAGCTATTGGGGGAGCACAGTGTAAAAATTTGTTTTGAGATAACCGAAACAGCCGCAATTTCGAACCTTGAACTTGCTAGTAAGTTTATTACCCAATTAAAAGTGCTAGGGTGCCGCTTTGCACTAGATGATTTTGGTAGTGGATTATCATCATTTGGGTACCTGAAAAATCTCAAGGTTGACTACCTTAAAATAGATGGGATTTTTGTTAAAGATATAGCGGTCGATCCGATTGATCATGCAATGGTAAAATCAATAAACGAAATTGGCCACGTTATGGGTATGAAAACCATTGCAGAGTTTGTCGAAACTTCACAAATTAAGCAAATCCTATTAGAAATGGGTGTAGATTACGCACAGGGTTATGCAGTGCATAAACCGCAGCCAATTGAGAAACTCTTCTAAGTTATAAACACATTTAACTTCGAGCGGCTTGATCATAACCACTTATCTTATTGTGTTATATATTTATTTAAATGTGTTTTTTAAGTGGGTTATAAGCAATCCTTTATAGTCATTTATTAACGTAAATGAAACAAATGTTAGACTTTTAGAGGTGTAAAATGCTATCTATGGTGTTTAATTACCTATTTTAAAAACCTCTATGCTTATTACTTTACCTATCACTGAACTTGTTCCCGGCATGTATGTCGATAGCGTAACTAAGCAGCATGAAGGTGTTAATGGAATAAAAATAAAAACCAGTGGTTTGGTTCGTGAAAAATCAATAATAAAACGTTTAGCAACAGAAGGTGTGCTTGAGCTATTAATTGATTTTACTAAAGGCGATGCAGCCATTCCTGCTAAGTACAAGCCAACTCCCAAGTCGCCTGCAAAAAATAAAAACTCAGCGCCTACAAAGCTAAATGACCAAACAAATACAAAGTCTGCCAAGGTTAAATCAAAACCTGTAAATACTCCTGCAAGTATAACCCTTGAGCAAGAGTTTGCTTCAGCAAGCGAAGGTTACGAGCGGCACAGCAAAAAATTAAAATCGTTATATGGTGATATAACTGCAGGCATGGCCGTCAATGTAAAAGTACTTGATGAAATAGCTAATGAGATAGTTAGCTCTGTTTTTCGTAATACTAACGCTATGACCATACTTACTCGCGTAAAAGACAAGCATAATTATAACTGGCGACACATGATTAACTGCGCCATTTTTACCGCGGTGTTTGCTAAATACTTAGGGTACAAGCAAGGGGTTGTCCAGCAATTGGCAATGGGCGCATTACTCCATGATTTAGGCCAAGCTAAAATACCGCAAGGTATACTTTCAAAGCCTTCTAAATTAACTGATTTTGAGATGAGTGCGGTAAAAAAGCATGTATCGCAAGGGCTGATATTAGCAAAAGAGGAGGAGGGTGTAACGCCAGTCATGTTGGACATGATAGTAAATCACCATGAACGATTAGATGGCTCTGGTTACCCCAGAGGTGTTGACGAAAAAAAGCTGAGTCGTGCTGCGCGTATCATGGCTATTGTTGATGTATATGATGCGATGACGGCTGATAAGCTATACAAAGAAGGCGATGAACCTATTAATGCATTACGTCATTTGTTGGCTAACGACACGCTATTTGATGCTGAATTAGTGCAGCGCTTTATAAAGTGTTTAGGAGTCCACCCTGTGGGAAGTATTGTGAAATTAACTAACGAGCGTTTGGCTATCGTGTTAGAGGGAAACACCCAAAACCCTATAAAGCCAAAAGTTAAATTATTTTACAATGCAAAGCATAATCATCACGTAACGCCTAAAGATATAGATTTGAGTACTGACAATCAAGAGCTTAAAATTTTAGCGAGTGTAAAGCCGATGGATTATCAAATTAATTTATCTCGTTTACTAAAAGATCATCTGCTCGTTTAGTTTTAGTGCATTGGCGTTTTTGGTTTGCCTGAGCCGATATAAACGCGCCTAAAAAACAACTTCCCATTAGTACCAACCACAACAAAGTGCCAAGCTCTACGTGAAGGGCTAAGCAGCAAAATATGAGCGATACAGCAGCACTTAACATAGCCCCCAACCAGTAACGATTAACAGGGTTATCGCATTGCCCGGCCTGTGTGCATGCGCAGTAATTTGCCTTATAAAAGAAAAATACACTGGCTCCGCAAAAAAGAAGACCCACCATAATTAGAACAATCAGCACAGTTTTAAACCTTTGGTTATTTTAAAAAGAGTTTAAAATGCAGTGTATTTGATGTCAATCTAAATGATAATTAATTACATTTAGAGTAATTGCTCTAATAACATATTTCTTGTCCGATGAGTTTTAAATAGTTGTTAAAATGTAGTTAAAAAACGTGTTTTTTAGGTGTTTTTGGTGTGATCATGAAGTTTTTTTATAAAAATTAATGTAGTGTAGCCGGGTTTTGAACATAAGTAACAACACACATAGCTACCCAAACAGTGAGTTTGGTTAAGGACACAACAATGAAATTTTCTAAAACGCTTATCGCAGCCTCGCTTGCATTTGTTTCAGCTGACTCTTTTGCAGCTGCGTTTCAACTAGCTGAGCAAAACGCATCAGGTTTAGGCCGTGCCTATGCTGGTGAAGCATCTATTGCAGACGACGCGTCTGTTGTTGCACGTAATCCTGCTTTAATGACTGTATTTAAAGATAAGCAACTAAGTGTTGCTGCTATTGCCGTTGTTCCAGATGTGAGCCTTGAAGGCACCGGCACAAACAATGGCATTGACGTGAACGCATTAGATGACGACAGCATTGCTCCTAGCGCTGTTATTCCAGCAACGTATTTCACTATGCCAGTAAACGACAGAGTATCAGTTGGTTTTGGTGCATTTGCTAACTTTGGTCTAGCGACAAAATTTGATGACGATTACGCGGCAGGTCAAATTGCCGGTGAGACAGAAATTGTTACCGTTAATATGAATGCAAGCGTTGCCTACAAAGTAAGCGAGCAGTTCAGCTTTGGTATTGGCTTAAATGCAATTTATGCAGAAGCTAAAATTATTCGTAAGTTTGGTGCATCTGCGTTACCAATCCCTGCCTCAACAGATGCAGTAAACCTTGAAGGTGACGATATTGGTTACGGCTTAAATGTTGGTGTAATGTACCAATTAGACGAAAACAGCCGTTTTGGTTTTAACTACCGCACAGAAACTGATATCACGTTTGAAGGTGAATACTCAAACGAGCTACCTTCTGCATTTATTCCTGGTGGATTAGACGGACAACTTGAACTTCCTGGTTCGGTTGAAATCACGCTACCTGCTATTGCTGAGTTTTCTGGTTCGCACCAGTTAGATGAAAAACTAGGCCTACACTACAGTGTTTTGTGGACTGGTTGGAGCAGCTTTGATTCATTAGAAGCGCAAGTAACTGCGCCTACGGGTGATAAGTTTAGCGCATTTGAAAAAACAGAAGACTTCTCTGACGCGCTTCGTTACTCAGTAGGTACTGACTACCAGTACAACGAAAACCTATTGTTGCGTGCAGGTATTGCGTTTGACGAGTCACCTGTATCACAACAGCATTTATCAATCTCTATTCCTGATACAGACCGTTTTTGGTTCTCTTTTGGTGGTAACTATACGATTGATAAAAACTCAAACGTTGATCTAGGCGTAAGTATTATTCGTGGTAAAACACAAAACTACACTGAAAAAGACAACTTAGGCTCGCAGTGGTCTTTTGAGTCTAAAGGTCATGCTACGCTTATTGGCGCGCAGTACAACTACACGTTTTAATGTAGGAGTGCCTTGTGGTTAATCACAGGGCACACAAAAGCCGCTCACTTATTAAAGTGAGCGGCTTTTTTAATGCCCATTAAATGATGTTAATAGGCATTTTATGAAAGTTTATAAGCTTTCTATTTTAGTTTTTTGCTCAAGTAGCTTAGTTTTAGCATCGGTGAATTCAGCTAATTTAGCGTTTTCTTTAGCAAGTACAGCCTCTGGTGCGTTGTTTACAAACTTTTCGTTCGCTAGTTTGTTTTGCACTTGTGCTAAGCCTTTTTCAGCTTTTTCAAGTTGCTTATTAATACGTGCAAGCTCGGCTTCAACATCAATTAAGCCCGCCATGGGGATCATAATTTCAAGGTTGCCAACATAAGAGGTTGCACACGCAGGTGCCCCGTCTTTGTTTTCAAGCATTGTAAACTCTTCAAGTTTAGCCAATGATGCTAAGAATGATTTGTTCTGCTCAATGCGGCGTACATCATCGCTTGATGCGTTGGCAAGTAACACGCTAAGCGGTTTACTTGGGCTAATATCCATTTCACCACGAATATTACGAATCGCTAAAATGAATTGCTTAACCCACTCTAAATCGTCCATCGCTTGTGCATCAACACTTGCTTCATTATAAACAGGGAAGCCTTGTACCATAATGCTAGTGCCTGCTGTTTCAAGGCCTGCAAGTGGTGCTACACGTTGCCAAATTGTTTCTGTGATGTATGGCATCATTGGGTGCATTAAACGCAGTAAGCTTTCAAGCACGGTAATTAGCGTATGGCGTGTACCGCGCTGTTGTGCTTCACTGCCTTTAAATAATACGGGTTTAGTTAGCTCTAAGTACCAATCACAAAATTGATTCCACGTGAATTCGTAAAGCGTGTTAGCAGCTAGGTCAAAGCGGTAGTTATCAAGGTGCTCTGTGTAGGTTTTAACGGTTGCTTCGTATTGGCCTAAAATCCAACGATCAGCAAGTGAGTACTCTTTTTCAGCATCGCTTGCAAAACCACAGTCTTGCTCTTCTGTGTTCATTAATACGTAACGGCTTGCGTTCCATAATTTGTTACAGAAGTTACGGTAGCCTTCAAGGCGGTTCATGTCCCAGTTAATATCACGACCGGTAGATGCCATTGCCGCAAGGGTAAAGCGCAGTGCGTCAGTACCGTGTGCTTCAATACCATTTGCGAATACTTTGCGGGTATCTTTTTCGATTTTTGCAGCAAGTTTAGGCTGCATCATGTTGCCAGTACGCTTTTGTACTAAGTCTTCAAGCTCAATGCCGTCAATCATGTCTAGTGGGTCAAGCACGTTACCTTTTGACTTAGACATTTTATCGCCGTTATCGTCACGTATTAAGCCCGTTACATACACGGTTTTAAATGGCACTTGTGGCTTGCCGTTTTCATCTTTTATAAAGTGCAGCGTCATCATGATCATACGTGCAACCCAGAAGAAAATGATATCAAAACCAGTTACCAATACGTCAGATGGGTGGAAGGTTTTTAAATCATCGGTATTTTCTGGCCAACCTTGGGTTGAGAACGTCCACAGTGCTGATGAGAACCACGTATCAAGTACATCTTCGTCTTGGCTAAGCGCAACATCTTCTGCAATGTTGTTCTCGCGGCGTACTTCTGCTTCGTCGCGACCAACAAATACGTTGCCTTCGTTATCGTACCAAGCTGGAATACGGTGACCCCACCAAAGCTGGCGTGAAATACACCAATCTTGTACGTCGTTCATCCACGAAAAGTACATGTTTTCGTATTGCTTAGGTACAAATTGGATGTCGCCGTTTTTAACTGCGTCTTTTGCAGGTTCAGCAAGTGGGGCAACACGTACATACCATTGGTCGGTAAGTAGTGGTTCAATTACTACACCAGAGCGGTCGCCGTAAGGAACGGTTAGGCCATGGTCTTCAATTTTTTCAAGTAGGCCAAGTTCTTCAAATTCAGCCACAATTGCTTTACGTGCAGCAAAACGGTCAAGGCCATGAAAGCGCTCAGGAATTGGCGCATCAAGTTCAAGCTCTTTACCGTCAAAGGTGTATGTTTCACCTTGCGTTAAAATTGCGGCGTCTTTATCGAAAATGTTTATCATCGGCATTTGATGACGCTTACCTACTTCATTGTCGTTAAAATCGTGCGCTGGGGTTATTTTTACACAACCCGTGCCTTTATCTTTATCGGCATGTTCATCAGCAACAATTTTAATACGACGATTAACGATAGGTAATAAAATGTCTTTACCAATTAAATCTGTGTAGCGCTCGTCATCTGGGTTTACTGCAACACCAGAGTCACCTAGCATGGTTTCTGGGCGCGTAGTAGCCACTACAATGTAGTCTTTACCGTCTTGTGTTTTAACGCCATCGGCTAATGGGTAACGTAAGTTCCACATGTGGCCTTGTTTGTCTTTGTTTTCAACTTCAAGGTCTGAAATAGCAGTGTGTAATTTAGGATCCCAGTTTACTAAGCGTTTACCGCGGTAAATTAGGTTTTCTTTATGAAGACGAACAAATACTTCTTTAACTGCTTCAGATAGGCCATCGTCCATCGTAAAACGTTCACGGTCCCAATCAACCGATGCGCCAAGACGACGAAGCTGCTTGGTAATTGTGCCACCAGATTCGTTTTTCCATTCCCAGATTTTATTAATAAAATCTTCGCGGCCTAAATCGTGGCGTGTTTTACCTTCTTCAGCATGCAGTTTACGCTCAACCAACATTTGCGTTGCAATACCTGCGTGGTCAGTACCTACTTGCCATAATGTGTTGTTACCTTGCATACGTTTAAAACGCGTTAGGGTATCCATTATTGTATCTTGGAAGGCGTGGCCCATGTGTAAGCTACCAGTAACATTTGGCGGCGGGATCATAATTGAATACGGTACGCCTTGGCCAGATGGCTTAAAGTAGCCTTTTTCTTCCCAGTCTTGATATAGAGACTGTTCAATATCTTGCGGATTGTAGGTTTTATCCATTACACAGAACCTTAAATAAGTACTTAAATTAGTTGGTTAGTTTGCCAGAGTGGCTAGCTATTTATATCTTGCGTGGTGAGATTGGCACCGAGTTGGCGTAGCTTTTTAAAGCGCTCGCGGGCTGCTTGTTTAGCAGCTGGTTCTACGGGGACAAAATCAAAAACTTGGTTAAATCGACGAATATAATCCGGTAACTGGGTGGCCAAGTTTATTAAAACTTTACGGTTGCCAACAGGTGGCGTAATACCAATTTCTACAGGGGCTCCGCCTTTGGGGCCTTCACCTTGTAAATTGTGTGGTACAAAACTGTCTGGGTCGAATGCCCAAATTATTTCATCAATGGCGCAGGCGGTTTCGTTGTCGTTTACACAAATAAAAACACGTTGCCCATTTCGATACTGATCGGCTGCAACTTGTGCAGCCAAAGCAAAATGATCATCAGCCTGAGCTTTAGACTCATCCTGTTGCTTTAGAACGAAAAATTTAGCGTTCATGTTCATTGTATCGGGCTTTCCCATGACATTGAATGTGTACTAGGTTAATACACATAAATTAAGAGGCAGATTTTGCCATATAACGGGGTTTGCTTCAATTAATACACAAATAAATAAGGCGCCGTATGGCGCCTTATTTTTAGCTAAATAGGTAATTAATCTTGCGCTGCTTCGCTTACACCCGCTCTGTTTAATAAATACTGAGTTAGCATAGGGACAGGGCGGCCAGTAGCGCCTTTATTTGCACCACTTCGCCATGCAGTACCTGCTACATCTAAATGTGCCCAATTATATTTTTTGGTAAACTTAGATAAAAAACACGCCGCAGTAATTGTGCCAGCCGCACGGCCACCTAAGTTGGTAAAGTCGGCAAATGGGCTTTCTAGTTGATCTTGATAGTCGTCCCATAGCGGTAGTTGCCATGCACGGTCGCCACTTTGCTCAGACGCTTTTAATAAGTCGTGGGCAAGGGGGTTATGGTTTGCAAGCAAACCCGTTGCATGAGCACCTAATGCAACAATACATGCACCTGTTAGTGTTGCTACGTCAATGACTGTATCTGGGTCAAAACGCTCAACGTAAGTTAACGCATCGCATAATACTAAACGTCCTTCAGCATCGGTGTTAAGTACTTCAACCGTTTGCCCCGACATCGTTGTTAAAATATCACCAGGGCGATAAGCATTTGAGCTTGGCATGTTTTCACAACCCGCTAAAATACCTATTACGTTTATAGGCAACTGCATTTGTGCCAGTGCGCGCATTGCGCCAATAACACCCGCGGCACCCCCCATGTCGTATTTCATTTCATCCATGCCTTCGCCAGGTTTTAATGAAATACCGCCTGAGTCAAACGTTAAACCTTTGCCAACAAGTACTATTGGCGCTTGATCATCGCTTGCACCTTTGTAGTTAATAACCGACATCACAGATTCGTTATCACTACCACGGCCAACCGCTAAGTATGAGTTCATACCAAGCTCAGCCATTTTTTCTTCGCCAATAATGTCAACGGTGATGTTATCAAAATTGGTAGCCAGCTCTTGAGCTTGTTCACCTAAGTAAGCGGGGTTACAAATATTGGGTGGCATGTTTGCTACGTCTTTACATAGTTTACTGCCAGCTGCAATTGCTAAGCCATGCTCAATAGCGCTTTCGCCAATAGTGAGTTCGCGGCGTGTGGGTACGTTAAATACAATTTTACGAAGTGGACGACGCGGGTCTACTTTTTTACTTTTAAGCTGATTAAACGTGTATAGGCAATCTTGCGTTGTTTCAACGGCCTGACGTACTTTCCAGTAAGTATCTCGGCCTTTAACGTGCTGCTCTGTTAAAAAGCATACTGCTTCCATAGAGCCTGTATCGTTTAAGGTATTTATTGTTTTAGAGATAATTTGTTTATATTGCTTGTCATCAAGCTCGCGCTCTTTACCACAGCCTACAAGTAAAATACGCTCGCTTAATACGTTAGGGACATGATGCAATAATAAAACTTGTCCAGGTTTCCCTTCTAGGTCACCACGGCGAAGTAGATTTGAAATATAACCATCACTGATTTTGTCGAGTTGTTCACCAATGGGGGATAACCTGCGTGGCTCGTAAACGCCAACGACTATACATGCGCTGCGTTGCTTTTCTGGGCTACCACTTTTTACGCTAAATTCCATTGTTGCTCCTGGTTGTGAGTCATTTAAGCTATTAAATAAGACCAAAAATAATATTTTCTAGTATTAGCTGCTCAGCTTATGTAGAGATAATACTCATTTTAGCTGATTTTTACCGACTCTTACTGTGTAATTGAACTTTATATGCTTAAGGGCTACTAATGCAACATTATATCTTGCACTTAGGTAGGATAATTAATTTTGATGGCTTATAATAATACCCTATTTGTCGGTATAAACTGTTCAAAATAGCTATTTAACTATTCGACACTCACTATTGTGGTGAAATACTAAGTTTAACAGGGGCGAGCATTGCTTATTTTTCGTTATTTGACCGCTGAGGTTTTAAAATCGCAGGTCGCCGTATTTTTAACTTTAATGACCATTTTTTTATCACAAAAGCTGGTGGTTATTTTAGGTGACGCATCAGAGGGGAGCATTCCTGCCCAGTTAGTGCTGTCGATGATTGCGTTAAAGTTACCACAGCTTGCCTCGCTGATTCTTCCATTGAGTATATTTCTAGGCATTATTTTAGCCTATAGCCGTATTTATGCCGATAGCGAAATGACGGTATTAAAAGCATGTGGTGTGAGCGAATGGTATGTAGTGCGTGTAACTTTAATATCAAGCGCAGGTTTGGCGCTTTTGGCTGGCGCATTAACTATGTACCTAGCGCCATGGGCCAGTGAACAAGAATATCAATTAAAAGAGCAAGCTAAAGCTGACGCAGGGCTATCAGCACTAAGGGCTGGTCGTTTCCAAGAAACAGGTAACGAAAAAGCCGTAGTGTTTATCCATAACATTGAGAATGGTGGAAAAGAGTTAAACAAAGTGTTTGTTGCACAGCTGCCAAATAGTGATAACGATGAGTTAGCTCGACTAGTATACGCAGAGCAAGGCGTGGTAATTGAAGCGCAAAACGGTGAGCAACAGTTAGTGTTAACCGATGGAAAACGATACGAAACCGACGGCACAACGGCTGCATTAAACCTGACCGAGTTTGATGGCTACAGTGTGCAAATTCGCGAACAAGAAATAGAACATCAACGCCGTAAATTAGAAGCCGTGCCAACTAATCAGTTACTCGCCATTAACACCCCTGAGTCTATTGCTCAATGGCAGTGGCGTATCGCTATACCCCTTTCTATACCACTTCTTACTTTGCTAGCAGTGCCGCTAAGTGTGGTTAATCCTCGTCAGGGTAAATTTGCTAAATTAGTACCTGCTATCAGTTTGTATCTTGGGTATTTTATTTTATTAAATGCCGCTAAATTTGCGATAGAAGATGGCAAAATACCGCCGTCAATTGGGCTTTGGTGGATTCACTTGAGCGCGTTATTTATTGGTGGCTTATTAATTATTAAAGGTCGACCAATTGGTGCTTTGCTTAAAGCTGTTGTTACTAAGCGGGAGCTAAGCTCATGATGAAAACACTCGATTGGTATTTAGGGCGCAGCATTTTACAAACGACAGGCTTTGCCTTGTTGGTTTTAGTTGGGATCAGCACCTTAATTAAATTTATTGAGCAGTTAAAATCGGTAGGGCGTGGTAGTTACGATTTGATCACAGCCATGCTGTATACGTTATACAGTATTCCTGGTGATTTAGTGGTGTTTTTTCCTATGGCTGCATTGATTGGTGGCTTAACAGGGCTTGGTGCGCTTGCTTCAAATAGTGAATTAGTGGTTATGCAAGCTGCGGGTATGTCGCGGTTGCAAATTATTGGTTCGGTGATGAAAACCGCCATGTTTATGGCCATTTGTATGATGGTGCTTGGCGAGTGGGGCGCGCCAGAGGCACAGTTACGTGCAAAAGAAATGCGAAACCAAGCGATACATGGCGGTGATGTGTTTAGCGCGCAGAAAGGGGTTTGGGCAAAAGATGGAAATAACTTTATAAATATAGAAGATGTGGACGAAAGCGGTAGGCTTAACGGTTTGCACATGTACTATTTTGATAATTCGCTTGAACTGACTCAAATTACTAAAGCTAAAGAAGCAATTAGCCGAAAAGATGGGTGGCTTTTACGTGATGTAAACAAAGTCATTATTACGGATGAGTTAATTACTACTGAGCTACATTCAGAAGAGTTTTACCCATCGCAACTAACCGCCGAAAAGTTAGGGGTTGTATCTGTAAAGCCCGAGTCGCTATCGTTCACAGGGTTATGGTCGTACTTAAGTTATTTAGAGCAAAACGAGCAAGATACCAGTACTTACGATCTCGCTCTTTGGCGTAAGTTTATGCAACCTGTGTCGGTTGCGGTTATGTTACTGGTTGCGCTTTCGTTTATATTTGGCCCATTACGTACAGTAACTATGGGCGCACGTATAATCATGGGAGTGGTTACAGGCATTGTATTTCATTTAACAAACGAGATATTTGGTCCTGTGGTAATGGTTTACCAAATACCTGCCATAATCGGCGCCGTGCTGCCTAGTGTTATTTTTATAGGCTTTGCGACTTACTTGATGAATAAACGGGTATAAGCGCTCATATTTAAAAACAAAAAGGGTGA